>NZ_JBEORG010000003.1:0-324773 GCF_040302145.1 Spirillospora sp. NPDC127506
GGGACCCCAGACCAGTAGCGGGGGCAGGATTTGAACCTGCGACCTCTGGGTTATGAGCCCAGCGAGCTACCGAACTGCTCCACCCCGCGGTGATGGGTCAACTGTATGGGGTGGGGGGTGGTTAGGCAAACGGGTTCGGTTTGGGGGGTTGGAGGGCGGCGGTGCGGGCGGATACTGGCGGGCAGTGTTGTGTACGGCGCCTGTGTGACGGGAGGCCGCTGGTGGCGGATGTCTATGATCCTTTCGATCTGGGGTTCCAGGCCGATCCTTATCCGGCGTATCGGCGTCTCCGTGACGAGGAGCCTGTTCACCGCCATGAGGATCCGCCGTTTTGGGCGCTTTCTCGGTTCGCGGATGTCTGGGCGGCGACGCGGGATCCGGGCACGTTCTCGTCGGCGCGGGGTTTGACGTTCTATCCGGATGAGATCGGCACGCTGGGTCTGGCTCCGACGATCGTGATGTTGGATCCGCCGCGCCATACCGCTTTGCGGCGGCTGATCAGCCACGGTTTCACTCCTCGCCGTGTCGCGGCGATGGAGGGCCTGCTCCGCGGGTTCGTCCGGTCGCGGATCGCCGTGATGGAGCGGAAGGCGGCGGACGGCGGGATCCCTGACCTGCACCGGGATTTCTCGTCTCCGCTGCCGACGTACGCGCTGGCGCATCTGCTGGGTGTGCCGGAGGCGGATCGGGCCCGGTTCGACCCGTGGGTGTCGGCGCTGACGACCCTCCAGGACGAGGGTTTCGGCTTGCGGTCGCTGAAGAGCGAGGCGGTCGGGGCCGTGGCGGAGATGTTCGGGTACTTCACCGATGTGATCGCGGCGCGCCGCGCCGACCCGTCCGATGACCTGATCAGCGCGCTGGTGGCGGCGGAGCTGGACGGGGAGCGCCTCTCCGACTGGGACGTGCTCGGGTTCTGCTTCGTGATGGTCGCGGGCGGCAATGACACGACCGGCAACCTGATTTCGCACGGGGTGGCGCTGCTGGACGGCGACCATGCGCAGCGCGAGCGGCTCGTCGCGGACCCGTCTCTGATCCCGAACGCGCTGATGGAGTTCCTGCGCCTCGAAGGTTCGGTGCAGGCGCTGGCCAGGACGACGACCCGTCCGGTCATGCTGCACGGGACGGAGATCCCCGAGGGGGAGAAGGTGATGATGCTGTTCGGGTCGGCGAACCGGGACGAGCGCGAGTTCGGCCCGTCCGCCGACGAGCTGGACGTCACCCGGGAGATTCCGCGCCATCTGGGCTTCTCCAGCGGCGTCCATTTCTGCATCGGCTCGCATCTGGCGAAGCTCCAGGCCCGGGTGGCGCTGGAGGAGCTTCTCCAGGCCCACCCGGATGTCGGTGTGGACCTGGAAAGGTCCGAACGGATCTCGTCCCCGTTCACCCGCGGCTGGGTGTCGCTCCCGGCGACGGGCATCGGCGGGTCTTAGCCCATGTGGGGGTACCGGTAGTCGGTCGGCGGGACGAACGTCTCCTTGATGGAGCGCGGCGACGTCCAGCGCAGCAGGTTGAACACGGAGCCGGCCTTGTCGTTGGTGCCGGACGCCCGCGCGCCGCCGAACGGCTGCTGGCCCACCACGGCGCCGGTCGGCTTGTCGTTGATGTAGAAGTTGCCGGCCGCGTAGCGGAGCACTTCGGCGGTGTGGGCGGCGGCGGCGCGGTCGGTCGCGATGACGGCGCCGGTGAGCGCGTAGTCCGCGACGGACTCCATCTGGGCGAGCATCTCGTCGTACCGGTCGTCGTCGTAGACGTGGACGCCGAGGATCGGCCCGAAGTACTCGGTCCGGAAGATCTCGTTCTCGGGGTCGCCGGAGACGAGGACGGTGGGCCGGACGAAGTACCCGACGGAGTCGTCGTACGTCCCGCCCGCCACGATCTCGACGCCGGGGTCGGCCTGGGCCCGGTCGATCGCCGCCTTGCTCTTGGCGAACGCGCGCTCGTCGATGACCGCGCCCATGAAGTTGGACAGGTCCGCGACGTCTCCCATGGTGAGCCCGTCGACTTCGGCGGCCAGTTCCTCTTTGAACCCGCCGTCCCAGATCGACCGCGGGATGTAGGCCCGGGAGGCCGCCGAGCACTTCTGCCCCTGGTATTCGAACGCGCCCCGGACGAGCGCGGTCTTGAGCACGGCCCGGTCGGCGGACGGGTGCGCGACGACGAAGTCCTTGCCGCCGGTCTCCCCCACGATCCGCGGGTAGCCGCGGAACTTCTCGATGTTGTTCCCGACGGTCTTCCACAGGTGCCGGAACGTCGCGGTCGATCCGGTGAAGTGGATGCCGGCCAGTTCGGGGTGCTGGAGCGCGACGTCGGAGACGGCGAGCCCGTCGCCCGTCACCAGGTTGATGACTCCGGCCGGCAGGCCGGCCTCTTCGAGCAGCCGCATCAGCAGGACGGCGGAGTACGTCTGCGTCGGGGACGGCTTCCACACGACGACGTTGCCCATCAGAGCGGGCGCGGTCGGCAGGTTCCCGGCGATCGCGGTGAAGTTGAACGGGGTGATCGCGTAGACGAACCCTTCCAGCGGCCGGTGGTCGGAGCGGTTCCACACGCCGGGGCCGCTGATCGGCTGCTCGGCGAGGATCCGCCGGGCGTAGTGCACGTTGAAGCGCCAGAAGTCGACCAGTTCGCACGGGCTGTCGATCTCCGCCTGCTGGACGGTCTTGGACTGCCCGAGCATGGTGGCGGCCAGCAGCGTCTCCCGCCACGGCCCGGCGAGCAGGTCGGCGGCCCGCAGGAAGATCGCGGCGCGGTCGTCGAAGGACATCGCCCGCCAGGCCGGCGCGGCCTTCAGCGCGGCGTCGACGGCGTCCCGCGCGTCGTCCCGGGTGGCGGTGCCGAAGGTCCCGAGCACTGACGCGTGCCGGTGCGGCTGCACGACGGCGACTTTGGCGCCGGCGCCGAGCCGCCGCTCGCCCCCGATCGTCATGGGCAGGTCGATCGGCGCCTCCGCGGTCAGCTCGGCGAGCTTCGCCTCCAGCCGGGCCCGCTCGGCGCTGCCCGGCGCATACCCGCGCACCGGCTCGTTCACCGGCGTCGGGACGTTGGTCACGGCGTCCATGGAAATGGCCCTCCTTAGCGGGAGACGAACGAACGGAGAAAGAAGGCGAGGTTGGCGGGGCGTTCGGCCAGGCGCCGCATGAAGTAGCCGTACCAGTCGGCCCCGTACGGGACGTAGACGCGCACCCGGTGGGCCTCGGCGAGCCGCCGCTGCTCGGCGCCCCGGATCCCGTAGAGCATCTGGAACTCGTAGGACGAGGGCGGCCGCCCGGCGGCGAGCGCGAGCGCGATCTGGATGATCCGCGGGTCGTGGGTGGCGACCATCGGGTAGCCGTCGCCCTCCATCAGCAGCCGCAGCCCCCGCACGTAGGCGCGGTCGACCTCGCGGCGGCTCTGGTAGGCGACCGAGGCGGGTTCGGCGTAGGCGCCCTTCACCAGCCGGACGCGCGACCCCTCCCCCGCGAGGTCGCGCAGGTCCCCCGCGCTGCGCCGCAGCATCGCCTGGATCGCGACGCCCGCCCAGGGGAAGTCGCTGCGCAGCTTGCCGAGGGTCTCCAGCGTGGAGTCGACGGTGGTGTGGTCCTCCATGTCGAGCGTGACGGTCATGCCGGCCCGCCCCGCGGCGGCGCAGATGTCCCGCGCGTGGTCGAGCGCGAGTTCGCCCGGGAGGGCCTGGCCGAGCGCGGACAGCTTCACCGAGGCGTCGGCGCCGCCCGCGAGCCCGTGCTCCTCGAGCACCGCGAACATGCGCAGGTAGGCGTCCCGGGCCGCCTTCGCCTGCGCGGGCTCCCGGGTGTCCTCGCCCAGATGGTCGAGCGTGACGCTGAGCCCGGCGCCGCCGAGTTCCCGGACCGTCCCGAGCGCCGCCTCAAGATCGTCCCCGGCGACGAACCGGTCGACGACGCCCCTGGTGAGGGGCATGGACGTGACGAGGCCGCGCATCCGGTCGCTGCGCGCGGCGGCGAGGAGAAGAGGACCGAGCATGGGAGCCTCCAGCCTTCGAGGAACACCTCGAACGGTAGAAGCGGCGCCGCCGTCCCCCTACAGCCAAATGCCACTTTCATCCCGGCTACACTTCATACAGACGTATGAAGGGAGGCGTATGGCCCCCGACCTCCAGGACATCGTCGAGCAGGCGGCCGACCTCCTGCGCGCTCCCGCCACGCTGGAGGACCGCGACTTCCATCTCGTCGCCTACGCCGCCCACGGCGACACGATCGACCCCGTCCGGATGGACTCGATCCTGCACCGCCGCGCGTCCGAGGCCGTCCGCGCCCGCTTCGAACGCCACGGCATCGCCCGCGCCACGGGCCCGGTCCGCATCCCGGCCGACACGTCCCTCGGCCAGCTCGGCCGCCTCTGCCTGCCCGTCCGCTGGAACAACGTGACCTACGGCTACCTGTGGCTTCTCGACGACCAGGAAAGGATCACGAGCGCCCAGGCGGCCAAGGCGATGCCGCTCTGCGAACGGGCCGCCCTCCTCATGGCCCGCCAGGCCAGGGAACGCGACGACCTCGCGTGGAAGGTCGCCGATCTGCTCTCCACCTACCCC
Organism: Spirillospora sp. NPDC127506; assembly: GCF_040302145.1. Classification (NCBI taxonomy): domain Bacteria; kingdom Bacillati; phylum Actinomycetota; class Actinomycetes; order Streptosporangiales; family Thermomonosporaceae; genus Spirillospora; species Spirillospora sp. NPDC127506. Next base: position 4,550 of record NZ_JBEORG010000003.1, read on the forward strand.
GAGACCCGCGCGCAGGCGGCGGACGACCTGTCCGGAGCCGCGGCTCCGGACACCCCGCTCACCGTCGCGGTCCTGCGGACGCCGTCCCCCGAGCCGCTCAATCCGTGGCAGCTCCACCACTCCGTCCTGACGACCGTCTGGCAGCGCGACCACGTCCTGGTGATCCCGGCTTCGACGCCCACCGCGCCCACCCTCGACAGGGCCCGCCGGCTCCTGGAGGAGCGCAACGGTCCAGTCCGGGCAGGGGTGTACTCCCCGTGCGCGACGTTGGAGGACGTCCACGAAGGCTGGCTCCGCGCCCGCATCGCGGCGCGTACCGCCGCCCCCGGCGAGACCCGCGACTGGGCGGACTTGGGCGCGCTCCGCCTCCTCCGCACAGCAGGCGACGAAGCCCTCGCCCAAACGACCCAGACCCCGGGCACCACCCGCCTGCTACAACACCCGGACCTGGCCGAAACGGCCCGCACCTACCTGGACCTGGCGGGCAGCGTCCAGCAAACGGCGAAGGCCCTGAACATCCACCGCCAGACCCTCTACCACCGCCTGCGCCGGATAGAAGACCTGACGGCCCTCTCCCTGACCAGCGGCCAGGACCGCCTGACCCTCCACCTGGCCCTGACCCTCGCCCCCCATCTGAGGCAGGACGGCTCCTAGCCTTCGGCCAGGGAGGCGTGGCGGTCGCGTAGCTCGCGCTTGAGGATCTTGCCGCTGGGGTTCTTCGGCAGCGAGTCGGCGAGCACCACGTACTTGGGGCGCTTGTACGACGCGAGGCGCCCGCGGGCGTGCGCGTCGACGTCGTCGACCGTCAGGGCGGCGCCGGGCTTGGGGACGACCACCGCGGTGACGGCCTCGATCCAGTGCGGGTGGCTGATGCCGAAGACGGCGACCTCGGCGACTCCGTCCAGCTCGTAGAGGGCCTCCTCGACCTCCCGGCTGGCGACGTTCTCCCCGCCCGTCTTGATCATGTCCTTCTTGCGGTCGACGACGGACAGGTAGCCGTCCTCGGTCATGATCCCGAGATCGCCGGAGTGGAACCAGCCGCCGCGGAACGCCTCGGCGGTCTTCTCCTCGTCCCGGTAGTAGCCGAGCGCCGCGTGCGGGCTGCGGTGGACGATCTCGCCGATCTCGCCCGGCGCCACGGGGTTCCCGTCGTCGTCCACGAGGATCGTCTCGACGTTGATGGACGCGCGGCCCGCGCTGCCGGCCCGCTCCAGCTGCTCGTGGGGGCGCAGGATGGTGGCGAGCGGCGCCATCTCCGTCTGCCCGTAGAAGTTCCAGAGCCGCACGTCCGGCAGCCGCCGCAGCAGCTCCCGCAGGACCTCCACCGGCATGGGCGAGGCCCCGTAGTAGCCCTTGCGCAGGCTGGAGAGGTCCCGGGTCTCGAAGTCGGGGTGCCGCAGCAGCGAGATCCACACCGTGGGCGGGCAGAAGAGCTTGGTGACCTTCTCCCGCTCGATCGTCTCCAGCAGGGCGGCCGGCTCGGGCGACGGCAGGATGATGCTGGTCGCGCCGAGGTAGACGTCGACGGAGAAGAAGCAGTCGAGCTGCGCGCAGTGGTACATCGGCAGCGTGTGCACCTCGACGTCGTCGGCGCTCATCTCCCCGTCGATCACGCAGCTCACGTACTGGCTGATCAGCGACCGGCTGGACAGCATCACGCCCTTGGGCCGCGACTCGGTGCCGGAGGTGTACATGAGCCGGAGCGGATCGTCGTCGGCGACCAGCACGTCCGGCGCCGAGTCGGGCCCTTCACGCCACCAGGAGTCGACGTCCTCCCATCCGTCGGCGGCCGCGGCCCCCGACAGCGGGATCCACCCCCGCACGCCGCCCTCGACACCGGCGGTGGCGAGGGCCTTCTCCGCCGTGGGGGCCAGCGCGTCCTCCGCGATGATCCCGGACGCCCCGGAGTGCCCGACGATGTAGGCGACCTCGTCGGCGGTGAGCATGAAGTTGACGGGCACGAGCACCACGCCGAGCTTCGCCGTCGCGAACGCGATCACCGCGTACTGCCAGCAGTTGTGGCTGAGCAGCGCGATGCGGTCGCCCTTGCCCACTCCGCGCGCGGCCAGCGCGTGCGCCGCCCGGTTGACCGCGGCGTCGAACTCCGCGTACGTGACCCGCAGATCCCCGCTGACGACGGCGAGCTTGTCCGGATACCGCCGCGCCGTCCGATGCAGCAGATCCCCCACCGAGTGCTGACGAGCACGAGCCACCGAGTCGGACAAGACCGCCACCTCCCCAACAAAAGCCCAGGTCAGCGGCATGCAACCACACCTGCCGCGCCTCCGCCACCCCCAAAAGGGGGTATCGGCGGGCCCGAAAGCAAGCTCACCCTTCGGGGTAGAAGAGGAACAGGGTGCACCCCTCCTCCGTCTGCGGAACGTGGCTGGATCCCGCCGGCGCATGGATGAACGACCCGGCCGGGTAGTCGCGCTCGCCGTCGTTGAAGACCCCGGACACCACGAAGACCTCCTCGGGGCCGGGTTCGTGCACGTCGACGCCCTCCCAGCAGCTGTTCGGGTCCATCTCCAGCACGTGCGCGGACGCGCCGCCGTCCCCTTTCCACAGCGACCGCACCCGTATCCCGGGGAAGATCTCGCGAACCGGCGCGTCCTGCACAGCGGACCACACATAGCCGGGCACCTGAGGCTCTGTCGAACTCATGGATCCACCTTGACGAAGCGCAGCACGACCTGCCGAGTGTCAGAAAAGACATTGAGCGGTACTTTTCTGCCATGCACCGAGTCGTCGCCCTGGTCCGCCCGCGGCAGTCGACGTTCGAACTGGGCTGCGCGGCCGAGGTTTTCGGGACGCCGCGTCCCGACCTCCCCGACCGCTACACGTTCACCGTGTGCGCGGAGCAGCCAGGCCCGATCACCACGCTCGCCGGCTACTCCATGCACGTGCCCGACGGCTTGGAGGCATTGGACGAAGCGGACACGGTGCTGATCCCGGGCTGGCTTCCCCCGGCCGAGCCCCCGTCCCCCACCTTGGCCGACGCTATCCGGCGTGCCCACGAACGAGGGGCACGGTTGGTCTCCATCTGCACAGGCGCCTTCGGGCTGGCGCACACCGGCCTGCTGGACGGAAGGCGAGCGACCACGCACTGGGCGCGCACAGCCGAACTGGCCGAACGCTTCCCCGCCGTCAAGGTCGACCCGGACGTCCTCTATGTGGACGACGGCGACATAGCGACGAGCGCGGGCGCAGGCGCGGGCATCGACCTCTGCCTGCACCTGGTACGCACCGACCAGGGCGCGAGCTACGCCGCACACCTGGCCCGGAGCATGGTCATGCCCCCACACCGCGAGGGCGGCCAGCTGCAGTACGCGGCACCCCCGCACCCGACCCAGATGGACGGCTCCCTAGCCCCGCTACTCGAGTGGGCGACCACCCACCTGGCAGCCCCCTTGACCGTGGAAACGCTGGCGGCCCGAGCAGGAGTCTCCCCCCGAACACTGGCCCGCCGTTTCACAGACCAACTAGGCGTCCCCCCAGGCCAGTGGCTACTGACGCAACGAATAACGGCAGCCCGCCAGCTACTGGAAACGACGGACCTCCCGTTGGAGGCCATAGCCCACCGAGTGGGCCTGTCCTCGGCCACGAACCTGCGCAGACGCTTCCAAAAGGCCCTAGGAACAACCCCAGGCGCCTACAGAAGAGCGTTCAATCCCCACCACCCCTTCTAGGGGCCGAAGCACCTGCAACCGGCCGACCACCCAGATCATGGGCAGGAGTCAAAGCGGCAGAGGCACAGAGACCCGAAGCCCGCGGAAGGCCAGGACGGAAGCCTGCGGGAGGCCAGGACCGAAACCACGGTGGGCGAGGGGCGAAGCCCCAACGGGGGACAGGGGCGGAGCCCCGGGGGCGGGCGGGTGGGGGGCGGGCGGCGGAACCGGGGGGCTCCGGGGGGTCGCCCCCCGGACGACATGCGAAGAGTCCCCAGGGAAGCCGCCAGAGGCGGCGACCAGGGGACCCCAGACCAGTAGCGGGGGCAGGATTTGAACCTGCGACCTCTGGGTTATGAGCCCAGCGAGCTACCGAACTGCTCCACCCCGCGGTGATGTTTCAAGTCTATGCCATGGCGGGGGGTGGTTCGGTCGGGCGGCGTCATTTGGTGCAGGCGGGGACGTCGCCTTTGCCGGATGTGAGGGCGTTGATGGCTTGGATGCTGCTGTGGAGGGTGTCGGCGCGGACGAGGCGGAGGCCGCCGGGGCGGGCGTCGAGGGCGTCGGCGCAGTTGTCCTTGGGGGTGAGGAAGACGGTGGCGCCGGCTTTGCGGGCGGCGATCATCTTCTGCTGGATGCCGCCGATGGGGCCGACTTCGCCTTTGGGGGTGATGGTGCCGGTGCCGGCGATGAATTTGCCCTGGGTGAGGGGGCCGGGGGTGAGTTTGTCGTAGATGGCGAGGGAGAACATGAGGCCGGCGGAGGGGCCGCCGATGTCGCCGATGCTGATGTCGATCTTGAAGGGGAATTTGTACTGGTCGGACAGGACGATGCCGACGACGGCGCGTTTGCCGGCGGGGTCGGCGACGGTCTTGAGGGCGGCCTTCTGCTCCTTGCCGGCGCGCTTGTAGGTCAGCGTGACGGTGTCGCCGATCTTGTGCTTGGCCATGGCGCCGGTGATCTGGGAGACGCTGGTGGTCTCGGCGCCGTCGAGCGCGGTGATCTCGTCGCCGGGTCTGAGGACGCCGTCGGCGGGGCGTCCTTTCTGGACGCCGTCGACGACGACGCGGGTGGTGACGGGGATGCCGAGTTCGTGGAGGGCGGCGGCTTCGGCGTTCTGCTGGGAGTCCTGCATCGCCCGGGTGTTCTCCTGGTCGACCTCTTTGGGCGACTCGTCCTTGGGGAAGATCGTCTCTTCGGGGACGATGGCGGTGTCGCCGTCGAGCCAGCCGCGGAGGGCGGTGAAGAGGTCGATGCGGCCGCCGGGGCCGCCGCGGTAGGTGACGGTGGTGAAGTTCAGGTTGCCCTGGTCGGGGTAGGTCTTGCGGCCTTCGATGCGGATGAGGGGCTGGCCTTTGTCGTTCGTGCCGAGGGTGTTGCTCGTGGGTCCGGGCATGAGCGCGACGTAGGGGACGCGCATGACGGAGCCGATGGCGGCGAGCACGAGGACGAGCACGCTCGCGACGGTGAGCGTGGCGGCACGGCGAGACATGCCGGAAACTCTATGCGGTCGGGGGGCTCAGCAGGCTCCGACCCACTCGTCGTCCCCGTCGGCGAAGGTCTGGTGCTTCCAGATGGGGACGTTGGCCTTGAGGTCGTCGATGAGGCTGCGGCAGGCGGCGAACGCTTCGGCGCGGTGGGCGGAGGACGCGGCGACGACGACGGCGATGTCGCCGATCTCGAGGGCGCCGACGCGGTGGACGGCGGCGAGGCCGAGGACGGGGTGGTCGGCGGCGACCTTCTCCATGACGGCGCGCAGTTCCCGTTCGACGGTGGGGTGGGCGCTGTAGGAGAGGCGGCTGACGGCGCGGGCGTGGTCGTGGTCGCGGACGGTGCCGGCGAAGACGGCGATGCCGCCGGCGCCGGGGGCGCCGACGGCGGCGTACGCCTCGTCGATGGACAGGGGCGTCTCGCGGACGCCGATCAGCCGGATGACGTCCTCGCCCGCAACGCTTTGGGTCACGTCCCGCAGGCTACCTCGCCGGGAGCGGCCTATGGCCGCGGGGACGCGCCGGGTTCGTCGGGTTCGAAGGTGGCGGCGAGCGCTTCGGCGAGGGCGGGGACGAGGTCGGGCCCGGCGAGGACCTCGTCGTCGCTGTCGTGGCGGCGCAGGCGGAGGGCGGAGTGCCGGGCGCCGTCGCGGAGGACGCCGACGACCATGCGCACGTCTTCCCGCTGCGGGTGGGACGCGGCGAACTCGGCGGCTTCGGCCTCGTCTTCGGGGATGTCGTCCTCGACGCCGGGCGGCAGGACGACGCGTTCCATGACGAGGGCGCAGCCTTCGACGGCGTCGGGCCAGGCGATGGAGGCGAGGGAGTCCTCGATGGCGTCTCTCTCCGGGAGGGCCGGCTGTTCGAGGGCGGCGAGGGTGTCGGCGTCGGGGGCTAGGCCGAGCTGGTCGGCGAGTTCGGGTTCGGCGCGGCGGAGCTCGGTGCTCCGGACGAGGGCGTAGAGGCGGGGCGCGCTGTCCCAGCCCTCCTGGGCCGAATGACGTTCCAGGTCCAGCACGACTTCTTCCAGAAGGCTCACGGGCCCATCTTTCCCCCAATCGGGACCTGGAAATGCCGGAACCTCCGCGGCAGTCGGTAAGTTGCATCTACAGCACCGGCGGGCTGCCGGTGAGCGAGACCTCGATCGGAGGGGCCGACTTGACGTTCCGGACTCCCGCTTTCGGGCGCCGGCTCGGTACCGGACGGACGCGGCTGGTCCTGCCGGTTCTGGTGGTACTGGCCGTGCTGCTGGTCGTCTTCATGATCTTCACGACGACGTACACGAACCTGCTGTGGTACCGCTCCATCGGCTTCTCGTCCGTCTACACGACGCAGCTGCAGGCGAAGATCGCCCTGTTCTTCGGGGCGGGCCTGCTGATGACGCTGGTGGTGGGCGCGAACATACTGATCGCCTCCCGGCTGCGTCCGGCGTACCGGCCGCTGTCGGTGGAGCAGCAGGGCCTGGAGCGCTACCGCGCGGTGATCGATCCGCGGCGGCGGCTGATCTCCTTCGTGCTGCTGGGCCTGCTGGGCGTGCTCACGGGCTCGTCGGTGGCGGGCCAGTGGCCGGTGTGGCTGGCGTTCCTGAACCGGACGCCGTTCGGCGTGGAGGATCCGCAGTTCCACAAGGACGTGTCGTTCTACGTCTTCACGTATCCGTTCCTGCGGCTGGTCCTCGGTGTGGTGTTCGCCACGGTGATCCTGTCGATCCTGGCCGCGGTGATGGTGCACTACCTGTACGGGGGGCTGCGGCTGCAGGGGCCGGGCGACAAGGCGAGCCCGTCCGCGCGGGCGCACCTGTCGGTGCTCTTCGGGGTGTTCATCCTGCTGAAGGCGGTCGCGTACTGGTTCGACCGGTACGGCCTGGTGCATTCGGAACGCGGGGTGACGACCGGCGCGTCCTACACGGACGTCAACGCCCTGCTGCCCGCGAAGACGATCCTGTTCGTCATAGCGCTGCTGTGCGCCGTGATGTTCTTCAGCAACCTGCTGCGCCGCGGCATGATGCTGCCGGGCGTCGGGTTCACCCTGCTGGTGCTGTCGGCGATCCTGCTGGGCGGCGTGTACCCGCTGCTGATCCAGCAGTTCCAGGTGAAGCCGGACGAGCTGGCCAAGGAGCGCCAGTTCATCGCGCGCAACATCAAGTTCACCCGCGCGGCCTACGGGGTGGACGGCGCGAAGGTGGTCCCGTACGGGTCGCAGCCCGTGACGGACAAGAAGAAGCTGCGGGAGGACGCCGACAAGCTCACCGACGGCGGCGTCCGCGTCCTCGACCCGAACGTGGTCGGCGAGACGTTCCAGCAGCTGCAGCGGATCCGCCCGTTCTACCAGTTCCCGGACACGCTCGACGTGGACCGCTACCAGGTGGACGGCAAGACGGTCGACACGATCGTCGCGCTGCGGGAGCTGTCGGGCGCCCCGGCGGGGCAGCGCAGCTGGATCAAGGACCACATGGTCTACACGCACGGCTACGGCTTCGTGTCGGCCTACGGCGACCGGTTCGACTCGCGGGAGCCGGACTTCATCACCCGCGACATGCCGGCGTCCCAGAACCAGCAGATCAAGGTGGCGCAGCCGGAGATCTACTTCGGCGAGCGCTCGCCGGAGTACTCGGTGGCCGGGGGGCGCGGCCAGCAGGAGCTGAACTACCCCGACAACAGCGCCTCGGGGCAGCAGAGCAGCACCTATGAGGGGCAGGGCGGCGTCCGCATCGACTCGTTCTTCCGCAAGCTGCTGTACGCGGCGAAGTTCCAGGACAAGAACCTGCTGCTGTCCGGCGCGATCAACCAGGACGCCAAGATCCTCTACAACCGGTCGCCGCGCGAGATGGTGCAGAAGGCCGCGCCGTGGCTCACGCTGGACGGCGACCCGTACCCGGCGGTGGTGAACGGGCGCATCCTGTGGATCGTGGACGGCTACACGACGTCCAGCAGCTACCCGTACTCGGAGCGGATGAGCCTCGGGGACGCGACCCGCGACACCATCACCGACACCCGGTCGGCGGTGGCGCAGCAGGCGAACGACCACATCAACTACATGCGGAACTCGGTGAAGGCCACCGTCGACGCCTACGACGGCAGCGTTCACCTGTACCAGTGGGACGAGAACGACCCGGTGACCAAGACGTGGATGAAGGTGTTCAAGGACACCGTCCAGCCGCGCTCGTCGATCCCGCCGGAGCTGGAGGCCCACTTCCGCTACCCGCAGGACCTGTTCAAGGTGCAGCGGAAGATCCTCACCAAGTACCACGTGACGGACCCGTCCGCGTTCTACAACGGCGAGGGCTTCTGGGAGGTCCCGCAGGACCCGACGGTGAGGGGCAAGCGGCAGCCGCCCTACTACCAGAGCCTGCGGATGCCCGGCCAGGACAGCCAGTCGTTCGCGCTGACGACGGTGTTCAACCCGCGCAACAACCCGCAGCTGGCGGCGTTCATGGCGGTGGGGTCGACGCCGGGGCGCGACTACGGGCAGATCCAGATCCTGCAGATGCCGCGCAACGCGCAGCCGGCCGGGCCGGGCCAGGTGCAGAACTCGTTCGAGACCGACTCGAAGGTGAAGAACGACCTGTTCGCACTGCGGCAGGGCGGCACGAAGACCGTCGCCGGCAACCTGCTGACGATCCCGTTCGGCGGCGACCTGCTGTACGTGGAGCCGATGTACACCAAGGCGTCGGGCGGCAAGGAGCAGCAGCCGTACCCGATCCTCGGCAAGATCCTCGTGCGGTACGGGGAGAGCATCGCGGCCGCGGACACCTTCGCCGACGCGCTCGACCAGGTCCTCGGCGGGACGGGCTCCGGCCCGCAGGCCCCGGCGCAGCAGGGCGCGCCGCCCGGCGGCGAGCTGAGCGCGGCGGCGCAGAAGGCGATCAACGACCTGAACAAGGCCGTGACGGACTACGAGAACGCGCAGAAGAAGGGCGACTACCCGGGCATGGGCGACGCCTGGAAGCGGATCAAGGACGCGCAGGCGGCGCTGGCCGCCGCGGGCAAGGCCGCCCCGAAGGCGTCGCCGAGCCCGTCGCCGTCCCCGAGCGCGACGCCGAGCGCCACACCGTCGTCGAGCTGACGCCCGGCTCCGCCCGGGCCGGGCGGGGCGGGGCGCCGGCGCGCGGCCCGGGCTACCTGCGGCGCTTGCGGGCGCGGCGGATGGCGGCGGCGGCGCCGATCGCGGCGACGGTGGCGCCCGCGGCGGTCGCCACCGTGGCCTCCTTGCCGCCGACGCGGCGGCCGACGACGGCGTGCCGCCCCGCGGTCTCCTCCATCGCGACGCGCAGGGCGGCGGCGTTGTCGTACATGGGCTTCCAGCCGGCGGCGCGGAGCCGGGCGCAGTCGACGACCCACGGGTAGGCGACGTAGTGCAGGTCGGTGGCGGGCGCGGGGGTCATGCCGAGCCGGTGCAGCCGCTGCGCCATGCCGAAGGTGAGCGCGGCGGGCAGCTCGAAGCTGCGCTTGCCGGTGATCTCGGCGACCTCCTCGGGGCCGAGCCAGCCCTCGCCGCCGACGGCGACGGGGCCCCGCACGCCCTCGGTGACGACGACGTCCAGCGCGGAGGCGAGGTCCTCGATGTGGCAGAACTGCCAGCCGGGGGTGCTGCCCTTGACCGACAGCAGCCGCGGCGCCTCGAAGTGGCGGGTGACCACGGTGTCGACGCCGGGCCCGACGACCGCGGCGGGGCGGACGACGGTGACGTCCAGGCCGGGGTGGGTGACGGGCGCGGTCGCGGCCAGCTCCTCCATCTCCAGGTAGTCGCCGGCGATGCTGGTGCTGGCCTCGGCGAGCAGCGGCGCGTCCTCGCTCAGCGGCACCTCGTTGCCGGGCCCCGCCCCGTACACCATCGCGGAGGTGACGAGGACCACCCGGCGGACGCGGGCGGCCGCGGCGGCGGTGACGACCGTCTGGGCGCCGCGGACGTTGTGGGTGCGGCGCTCGCGCGGGTCCGCGTCCGGGGACCGCTCGATGTCGAGGTTGACGATGACGTCCACGTCGGAGAGCCGCCCCGAAAGCAGCGGGTCGCGGATGTCGGTGACGCGCCAGGTGACGCCGGGCACGTCGCCGCGCTGCCCGTCGATGGCGACGACCTTGCGGATCTCTTCCCGTCCGGCGAGCCGGGCGGCCAGCAGCCGCCCCGCCCCGGACGCGGCGCCGGTGACGGCGACGACCGGGGCCTTGCTACGCCGAGGGCGAACCTTGCCCGTTGCCACGGGGCTGCCCCCTTCCTTGAGTACGCGACCTTGCCGGGACCGGCTAACGTTGCGGATATGAGCCCATCATGCATCCCAGGGGCGATCCGATGAGCAACACTCCCTTCGGCTTCAACCGTCCCGGCGACGGAGACGACGACGACCGGCCCCAGGATCCATTCAAGGGCATGGGCGGCGACATGGCGCAGTTCGCCGACATGCTGCACCGGTTCGCCGACATGATCGGCGCGCAGGGCGCGGGCGGCGGGGCGGGCGGCCCGCTGAACTGGGATCTGGCCAAGAACATCGCGCGGCACACGGTGGTGGAGCAGGGCGACCCGTCGGTCGTCGACACCGAGCGGCGCCAGGTCGAGGAGGCGCTGCGCCTGGCCGACCTGTGGCTGGACGAGCGGACGACGCTGCCCGCCGGCATCCGCACGCCGCAGGCGTGGAGCAGGTCGGAGTGGATCGAGCAGACGCTCCCCGTGTGGGCGAAGGTGTGCGACCCGATCGCGACCCGGATGGTCGACTCGATGGGCGGAGCGCTCGGCGGCGGCGAGATCCCCGCCGACGTGCAGGCGATGGCCGGCCCGCTGATCGGCATGGTCAAGCAGATGGCCGGCGCGATGGTCGGCGGCCAGGCCGGGCAGGCGCTCGGCGCGCTGGCCCGCGAGGTCACCGGCTCGGTCGACGTGGGCCTGCCGCTCGCGCCGGACGGCGTCGGCGCGCTGCTGCCCGCGGGCGTCGAGGCGTTCGGTGAGGGCCTGGAGGTCTCCGCCGACGAGGTCCGGCTGTATCTGGCGCTGCGCGAGGCCGCCCACCAGCGGCTCTTCGCGCACGTCCCGTGGCTGCGCTCGCACCTGCTGGGCGCGGTGGAGGAGTACGCGCGCGGCATCACCGTCGACCTCTCGGGCATCGAGCAGGCCGTGCAGGGGCTCGACCTGAGCAACCCGGAGGCCCTCCAGGAGGCGCTCGGCGGCGAGATCCAGCTGCAGCCCGAGGAGACGCCGCGGCAGAAGGCGGCGCTGGCCCGGCTGGAGACGACGCTCGCGCTGGTCGAGGGCTGGGTCGACACGGTCGTGAACGAGGCCGCGGAGGGGCGGCTGCCCGGCTCGGTGAAGCTGGCCGAGGCGGTGCGGCGGCGCCGCGCCACCGGCGGCCCCGCCGAGCGGACGTTCGCGACGCTGGTCGGCCTGGAGCTGCGGCCCCGCCGCCTCCGCGAGGCGGCCGCGCTGTGGCGGTCGCTGGGCGAGGCGCGCGGCACGCAGGGCCGGGACGCGGTGTGGGATCACCCCGACCTGCTCCCGACCGCGGACGACCTCGACGACCCGGACGGCTTCGTGCACGGCCGCGACGAGATCGAGGGCCTGTCCGACCTGGACCTGACCAAGCTGACCAAGGCGCCCGACGAGGGCGGGGAGTCCGCGGAGAAGCCGGACGAGAAGCCGGACGACGAGAAGCCGGACGACGGGGGGCCCGGCGGCGGGCCCGGCCCGGACGACGGCGGGCCGCGCGCATGACCGGGCCGCGTCCGCCCCGGGTGAACGGCTGCCGCTACGCGCCCGGGTCGTCCACGAACGCCGTGCGGCGCCGTGTCGCGCGGGCGAGCCTGTGCTGGCAGCGCCCGATCGACCAGGAGCGCCGTCGCCGCCGCCCCGACAACTCCCGCTACCCCCGCGTGGGCCGCACATGACGCGGGCCGCCCGATGACCGCGCGGCGCGGGCTCCACCCGGCGCGGAGGGGCCGGTGACCCGGGGTTCACCGGCACCGGACGGCCTCTACGGCGATGCGGTGCGGGTGCTGGCGTCGTGGCGGGCGCCCGACGCCGGGCAGGAGCGGGTGCGGCGGGACTTCCTGCGGCATCTGGAGGAGCATCCGGCGGACGGGATGTGGCGCGCGTGCGCGGCCGGGCACATCACCGCCAGCACGGCCGTGCTGGACGCGTCCCGCTCCCGCGTGCTGCTGACCCTGCACGCGAAGGTCAAGGCGTGGCTCCAGCTCGGCGGGCACTGCGAGCCGGGCGACGCCACCCTCGCCGCGGCGGCGCTGCGTGAGGCGACGGAGGAGTCGGGCATCGCGGGCCTGCGGCTGCTCCCCGAACCCGTCAAGCTGGACCGGCACGCCGTCCGCTGCCATCCCGGCGGAACCTGGCACCTGGACGTCCAGTACGTCGCGATCGCCCCGGCGGGGGCCCGGCACGCGGTGTCGGACGAGTCGGACGACCTCGGCTGGTTCCCGGTGGACGACATCCCCGAGCCCACAGACGACGCCGTCCGCGACCTGGTGGCGCGCGCGGTCTCGCTGAGCCGCTGACGCGCACGGCCCCGTCCGGCCCGGTTCAGCGGCCCAGGGGGTGGCCTTGCAGGAGCGCGCGGGTGTTCTCCCAGCCTTCGAGGCCGGGGTCCAGGCGGCGCAGGTCGGCGAGGGTGCGCAGGCGGTGCCAGCCGGGGCCCTGCGGGACGAGGCCCGGGCGGGGCGCGGCGGCGCGGAGGCGCGCCAGGGCGTCCGGTGTGTCGAGGTCGACGTCGTGCAGGGCGGCGGCGAGCCAGCCGGGCAGGGGCAGGCGGGCGGCCAGGGCGACGAGCGTCCCGTCTTCGGCCCGGCAGGCGGCGGACGGGGCGCTGCCGACGGCGCGGAACAGCTTGCCGAGCAGCAGCGGCGGCAGGTCGGGGGCGTCCTGCGCGACGAGCGCGGCGGATCCGGCGCCCAGCGCGTGCAGCGCGGCGAACGCGCCGGCGAGGGTCGCCTCCCGGACGATCGGGGTGCCGGGCCAGGTGACCGCCTCGGCGTCCGGCTGGTCGGGCGGGTCGAGGACGAGCGCGGGCGTCACCAGGTCGAGCCCTGCGACGACCTCGTAGGTGTCTTCGAGCAGCGCGAGCCGGAACTCGCCGGGGTCGATCCCCGGCGGGACGTCCCTGGGGCGGGCGGGGAGCGAGAGCACCGCGGCGAAGCGGGCGGGCGCTCCGGGCGCCCGGTCGGGGGCGTCGGTCACCCGGCGGCCTCGTGCGGGTACTCCGCGCCCGGGTGCAGCCCGTCGCCGCGGTGGATGCCGTCCCCGGCGGCCTCGCCGTCGGGCGCGTCGGCCTCCAGCGGCAGGTGCGCGGCGGCGGCGACGCCCTCCAGGTAGCCGCGGGCGCGGTCGGCCTTCGGGTAGTTGCCGACCAGCTCCCAGAAGTCGGCGCCGTGCCCCGGGACGAGCAGGTGCGCCAGCTCGTGGACGAGGACGTAGTCGACCACCCAGCCCGGCATGCCGCGCAGCCGGGTGGACAGCCGGATCGTGCCGTCGTCCGGGGTGCAGGACCCCCAGCGGGTGCGCTGGTTGGCGACCCAGCGGACGCTGACCGGGTCGGCGCGGCCGTCCAGGTAGCGGCGGGACAGCTCGCGGGCGCGCGACTGGAGGTCGGCGTCGGTCGGCCGCCTGCGGCGCTCGCGCTCCTCGAGCCGTTCCAAGATGGTCGCGATCCACTGTTCCTCTTCGGCCTTGGTGAGCCTGGACGGAACCATCACCACCACCTTGTCGCCGTCGCGGTAGGCGGACACGGTTCGCCTGCGCCTGGCACTGCGGCGGACCTCAACATTAGGGGGCACGCTTGAACCGTACTCGAAATTTGCCCGCACCAAAGGGGGTGTTTGACGTCGCCGCAGGTCAGGCCCTATGTTTTGACCATCCCCCGGGGGCGTGTGGAATCTCCGCGCGCGTTTTACTCACCCGTGAATTGCGGGCTGCGCCGCTCCTTCCGGGCCGTCAGTCCTTCGATCATGTCGCGGGACGACATCGTCAGCGGCTGCGCGAGCGACTCCCAGCGCAGCGCCGCCTCCATGTCGGCGTGGCCGCCCCCGGAGAGCGCGACCTTGGTGAGCCGGGTCGCGATCGGCGCCTGCGCGGCGACCCGCGCGGCGACGGCGAGCGCCTCCTCCAGCAGGTCCGCGCGCGGGAAGGCCCGGTTGACCAGCCCGTTCGCGGCCGCCTCGGCGCCGGTGAGGACGCGTCCGGCCAGCAGCATCTCGCGGGCCAGCGGGAGCCCGGCGACCTCGGGGAACAGCCAGGTCGCGGCCATCCCGGGGTGCAGGCCGAGCGCGGTGAACGGGGCGAGGAGCTTGGCGTCGTCCGCGGCGTAGCGCAGGTCGCAGGCGAGGGCGAGGCAGAGCCCGGCGCCGACGGCGTGCCCGTTGACGGCGGCGATCGTCGGGACCTCCAGGCCGCGGATCAGCAGCCACGTCCGGTAGAACTCCAGCATGCGGTCGCGGAGCGGCGGGACGGAGACGGAGTTGGTGCCGGCCAGCCAGGACAGGTCGCCGCCGGAGCTGAACGCGCTGCCGGCGCCGGTGACGACGACGCAGCGCAGTCCCGCGTCGGCGCGCAGGCCGCCGATCGCTGCCTTCCACGCGGCGGTCATCTCGTCCGACATCGCGTTGCGGCGCCCGGGGTCGTTCAGCGTGAGGACGGCGACCCCGTCGGGGCGGCGTTCGACGAGCAGCGCGTCGGCGGAGTCTCCGGGCATGCCCCGCACGCTACCGAATCCCGTTCCGCCCGTGTCCCCCGGACCGCCCCCACCGCCGTGAGAAAGCGCACACTTACCACATCGGTGCAGGTCACGCGTGCGAGCCGGTTCCGGCACCGGCGATACTTGCCGACCGTTGTGGCGTGAACGACACCCGATCACCGACAATGTACGGCGTGAGCGATCTTCCCCGCCGCGCGGTGACGCGGTCAGCAAAGCTGGCGTCCCTCCCCATCGGCTTCGCGGGTCGCACCGCCCTCGGCGTCGGGAAGCGGACCTTCGGCAAGCCCGCCGAGGCGGTCGCGATGGAGATCCAGACGCGCACCGCCGAGCAGCTGTTCAAGGTGCTCGGCGAGCTCAAGGGCGGGGCGATGAAGCTCGGCCAGATGCTGTCGATCTTCGAGGCGGCGCTGCCGCCGGAGATCGCCGGCCCCTACCGGGCCACGCTGACCAAGCTGCAGGAGGCCGCTCCCCCGCTGCCGGCGGCGACCGTCCACAAGGTCCTGGAGGAGTTCCTCGGCGAGGACTGGCGCGACTACTTCGAGTCGTTCGACGACAGGCCGGCCGCCGCGGCGTCCATCGGGCAGGTGCACCGGGCCGTCTGGCACGACGGCCGCGCGGTCGCGGTGAAGGTCCAGTATCCGGGCGCGGGCAAGGCGCTGATCAGCGACTTCAACCAGCTCGCCCGCCTCGGGCGGCTGTTCGGCGTGCTGATGCCGGGGCTGGACGTCAAGGCGATGCTCGCCGAGCTGAAGGAGCGGGTGGCCGAGGAGCTCGACTACACGATCGAGGCCGAGTCCCAGTCCCTGTTCCGCGAGGCGTACCTGGACGACCCGGACTTCTACATCCCCGAGGTCATCGCGCAGTCCGGCGACATCCTGATCACCGAGTGGATGGACGGCACCCTCCTCTCGAAGATCATCAGTGACGGCGACCAGGACACCCGGAACCACGCGGCGCTGCTGTACTGCCGGTTCCTGCTGTCCGGCCCGAAGCGGTCGGGGATGCTGCACGGCGACCCGCATCCCGGCAACTTCCGGCTGCTGGAGGACGGCCGGCTCGGCGTCCTGGACTTCGGCGCCGTGGACCGCATCCCCGGCGGCTTCCAGCGGCGGCTCGGGCTGCTGCTGCGCATCGGCACGATGGCCGACATCGACGAGATCGAGGAGGCGCTCCGCGGCGAGGACTTCATCCGCGAGGGCGTGGAGATCGACACCGAGTCGCTGCAGGCGTTCCTCGCCCCGATCACCGAGCCGTTCATCACCGAGACGTTCAAGTTCAACCGGGAGTGGCTGCGCGACATGGCCGCCCGGGTCACCGACCTGCGGCCGTCCAACGTCGTGCGGCAGCTGAACCTGCCGCCCGAGTACGTGATCATCCACCGGGTGCTGTCGGCGGGCACCGGCGTGCTGTGCCAGCTGGAGTGCGAGATCCCCGCCCGCGCCGAGTCGCTGAAGTGGGTGCCGGGCTTCGCCGGCGACGAGGACGGCGAGCTCGTCCCCGGCTGACGACCCGGCCGCGGACCAGCGGGGCCCCGCGCATTGATGAGATGCGCGGGGCCCGTTGTTCGCGCGCCCGGTGAAGTGGGGCACCGGACGCGCTCCACGTGCCCGCCGGGAGGCGCGCCGCCCGCCGAACCATCCGAGAAGGACGGGGGCGCGGCTGCGACCGGCGGGCGTCCGGTCTCAGTGGTCCCGGTGCCGCGGCTCCGGGACATGGGCGTACGCCTCGCCGCTCGCGGTCGGCGCGAGCAGGACGCGGCGGACGCGGGAGGCCCTCGTCCGGGCGTCCCGCCGCGCGCGGCGGAGTGCGCGCACGCGCGCGGCCAGCTCGTCGGACACGGTCACGGGTATTCGCTCACGGGCGAGGTCCTGGCTGAGCATCGTCATCTCGTTCCCCCCGGCGGCCCGGAGGCGCGGTCCCCGCGCGGGGGCCGCGCCTCCGGGGCGGATTCGGTCGATCGTCGCGGGCATGCCCGCCTCACACCGCCACTTCGTCCGGGCGCGGGTGCTTGCGCGGGCGGCCGCGCGGCCGCTTGCGCGGAACGATGACACCGCGGACGAACAGCTCGCCGCCCCAGACGCCCCAGGGCTCCTTGCGCTCGAGAGCGCCGGCGAGGCACTCCTTGCGGAGCGGGCACTCCAGGCACAGGGCCTTGGCGAGCTCGACGTCGGCGGGAGCCTCGGCGAAGAACAGCTCCGGGTCGGTCCGGCACGGAAGCGTGAGGTCCTCCTCGCTGATCGCGAGGGCCCCCTGCATCACAGTCACCCTTGTTCCTCTCGTTGGATCTCAACGGGTGTGTCGGTGGGTCGTCTGGACAAAGAAGAAGGCCGCGGATCCGGTGTCTGGATCCGCGGCCTGGGGGCTTGCCGGCCTTCGCTAGACCGGTCGCCTCCAGGGATACGGACCCGACACGCCACCCTTGACGGTGACGCCCACGTGGGCCGTGGCCGGAGCCTGGACGTTCGTGTCCTCGATGAGGTGTTCGAAGACACTCCGCCCCTGGTCGTCCTGGATCAGCTGCTCAAAGCGCAGATCGCGCAGCTTCGCGCGCCGCTGCCCGCGCAGCCCGCCGGACGCCGGGAGATAGGCGTCGGGCATGGACATGCGGGACATCGAGGCGCCGCGCACCGAGACACAGGGCATGGAGGCGCCAGGGACGGACGCGGTCCAGGACGACGCGAGTTTCAGCAACGTGCTGCTCACCGGACTGCACACCACCTCTCTGGCTCCTCGGGCCGGGGGCCGGTGGATCAAGATCCACACGGTCGGCCGGTTGAATGCTCGCGACGAGCGTACGGGGATCCCGCCGAATCAAGCAAGATATTTTTGACCTGCGGTTTTGTGGGTGACTTCACCCTTTTCCCGGGGAACCCGCGCCGCCTCGCGGGCGTCGAAGCTCACGGGAGCCCCATAGGGGGACGATCATCCCACAGGCCGCCGGATCAGCGCCGCGGCTCGGCGGAGACCCGGACGAGCCCCTCCTGCATCACCGAGACGACCAGCTCCCCCGACCGGGTGAACACCTGGCCGCGGGCGAGGCCGCGGGCGCCGCCGGCGAACGGCGTGTCCTGGTAGTACAGCAGCCAGTCGTCGGCGCGGAACGGCCGGTGGAACCACATGGCGTGGTCGAGGCTGGCGCCCATCGTCCGCTTGTCGCCCCAGGCCAGGCCGTGGTTGAGCAGGACGGTGTCGAGCAGCGTCATGTCCGAGGCGTAGGTCATGAGGCAGACGTGCAGCAGCGGGTCGTCCGGCAGCTCGCCGTCCACTTTCAGCCACACCTTCGACTCGGGGCTGGCGAGCGACGGGTCCCTGGCCGCCTCCCACGTCAGCGGGGTCGCGTGCCGGATGTCGAACGGGCGCCGGTCGGCGAACTCGCGCGCACCGACCTCGCCGAAGATCGGCGTCAGCCGCGCCAAGCTGTCCGGCAGCGTCTCCGGGGGCGGCGCGTCCGGCATCGCGGCCTGGTGGGACGGGCCGTCCTCGACGATCTGGAACGACGCCGACAGCGTGAAGATCGCCTTGCCGTGCTGGATCGCCATGACCCGCCGCGTGGTGAACGACCGCCCGTCCCGGACCCGGTCGACGGTGTAGACGATGGGGACGAGCGGGTCGCCGGGCCGGATGAAGTAGGCGTGCAGCGAGTGCACGGGCCGGTTCGCGGGGACGGTGCGCCCGGCGGCGACGAGCGCCTGCCCGGCCACCTGGCCTCCGAAGACGCGCTGCCTCCGCTCCTCGGGGCTGCGGCCGCGGAAGATGTCGTTCTCGATCTGTTCGAGGTCGAGGAGGTCCAGCAGGGCCTTGAGCGATTCCTTCACGGCGGCCAGTCTTCCGCATCGGCCCGCGTGACCGCGATCTCACCCCTGCGGCACCGGCTCATCCGCCGGGCCCTGTGACGGGGATCTCAGCCAGCGCGGGTCAGTGGCCGCAGAGGGCGAGGACGGCGTCGCCGTAGCGGTCGAGCTTGACCCTGCCGACGCCGGGGATGCGGGCCAGGTCCTCCAGCGACTCGGGGCCGCGCTCGGCGATCGCCTGGAGGGTCGCGTCGGTGAAGACCACGTACGCGGGGATCTTCTGCTCGGCGGACACCTGGGCGCGCCACTCCTTCAGCGCGATGAGCAGCTCCTCGTTCAGCTCGGACGGGCAGTCCTCGCAGCGGCCGAGCTTGCGCTCGACGGCGGCGGTCAGCGGGCGCCCGCAGACCCGGCAGGGCTGCGGGCCCTTCGCCGGGCGCCGCTTCGACCGGTCGGCGCGGGGCGGCGTGTGCGTGGCGGCCTTGCCCGTCAGGCCGTCGAGGAAGCGGGACGGGCGGCGGTTCTGCGCCCCGCCCGGCGACCGCGACAGCGCCCACGAGAGCGCCAGATGGACGCGCGCCCGCGTCACCCCCACGTACAGCAGGCGGCGCTCCTCCTCGATCTGCGCGGGCGTCTTGGCGTAGACGATCGGGAGCGTGCCCTCGGCCAGCCCGACGAGGAACACCGCGTCCCACTCCAGGCCCTTGGCGGCGTGCAGGGACGCCAGCGTGACGCCCTCCAGCGGCGGCGCGTGCTGCGCGGCGGCGCGCTCCTCCAGTTCGGCGACGAACTCGGCGAGCCCGGCCTTCGGGTCGTCGGCGGCCATGTCCTCCGCGAGCTGGGCCAGGGCGGCGAGCGACTCCCAGCGCGCGCGGGCGGCGCCCGCGCCCTCGGGCGGCCGGTCGGAGAACCCGGCCCCGGACAGGACGTGCCGGACGGTCTGGATCAGCCCCATCCCCTCGGTCTCGGCGTCGGCGCCCGCCCGCGCCGCGCCGCGCAGCCGGACCACCGCCTCGCGCACCTCGGGCCGCTCGAAGAACCGCTCGGCTCCCCGCACCACGTACGGGACGCCCGCCGCCGCCAGCGCCGCCTCGTAGGTCTCCGACTGCGCGTTGATCCGGAACAGGATCGCGATCTCGCGCGCGGGGACGCCCTCGTCGATCAGCTTGCGCGCCCGGCGGGCGGCGTCGTCGGCCTCGGCGACCTCGTCGTCGTACTCGTTGAACACCGGCTCGGGGCCGTTCTCCCGCTGGGCGACCAGCTCCAGCCCGTGCCGCGCTCCCCCGGCCCGGCCGATCACCCCGTTCGCGAGCCGGACGACCTGCGGCGTCGACCGGTAGTCGCGGACGAGCTTCACGACCTTCGCGCCGGGGTGCTCGCGGGTGAAGCCGAGCAGGTGGGACGGGGACGCGCCGGTGAACGAGTAGATCGTCTGGTTGGGGTCGCCGACGACGCACAGGTCGTCGCGGTCGCCGAGCCAGGTGTCGAGCAGCATCTTCTGCAGCGGGTTGACGTCCTGGTACTCGTCGACCACGAAGTACCGGTACTGCTCGCGGACCTGGTTCGCGACGTCCCGGTGCTCGGTGAGGACGGCGGCGGTCAGCTCCAGCATCCCCTCGAAGTCGAGGAGGTTGCGCTCGCGCCTGAGCTGCTCGTACATCGCGTAGACGCGCGCCACGTCCACGACCTCGGCGGGCGGTCTCCGGCCGGCCCCGGCGACCGCGGCCGGGTAGTCCTCGGGGCGGTTCTGGGTGACCTTCGCCCATTCGATCTCGCTCGCGAGGTCGCGCAGCTCGGTCCGGCCGAACGACAGCCGGCAGGCCCGCGCCGCGTCCGCGACGAGCCCGATCTTCGAGTCGATGATCTTCGGGGGTTCGCCGCCGACGACGCGCGGCCAGAAGTAGCTGAGCTGCCGCAGCGCCGCCGCGTGGAACGTCCGGGCCTGGACGCCGGGCGCGCCGAGCTGCCGCAGCCGGCCGCGCAGCTCCCCCGCCGCCCGCGTGGTGAACGTCACGGCGAGCACCCGCTGCGGCGTGACGACGCCCGTCAGCGTGGCGTAGGCGATCCGATGCGTGATGGCCCTGGTCTTGCCCGTCCCGGCGCCCGCGAGCACGCACACCGGACCCTTCACCGCCTCGGCGACCGCCCGCTGCTCGGGGTCGAGTCCCTCCAGCACCGACTCAGCCAACATGCCCCCATACTCGCAGCCCGTCCCACCTGCCTCAGCCGATACGCCCACCTGTGGACAGCGGAGGAATGCGCGGGGCGCGTCTACTGTTCTCCGGTAGGCACTGATCGTCCGAACGAACGAGGAGACGACGAAGCGATGGCGACGCCTTCGACCGCGCATGGCACGGGCCCGAGCGGCCGGCTCACCATGTACACGACCACCTGGTGCGGGTTCTGCCGCCGGCTGAAGAGCCAGCTCGCCCGGGACGGCATCGAGATGGTCGAGGTCGACATCGAGCGCGACCCGGAGGCCGCCGACTTCGTCATGAGCGTCAACGGCGGGAATCAGACCGTCCCCACCATCCTCTACCCCGACGGCACGGCCGCGACGAACCCGAGCGCCAAGGAGGTCAAGCGCCGCCTGGCGGAGATCGCGAAGACCGCGTAGGCCCATCGCGGAGCAGGCCCGCCGGCCACCGGGCCGGCGGGCCTGCTCATGCCCGCGTGCGCGGGGAGCGGACTGCTCGCGCCACGTGAGCGGCTTCAGAAGGCGGGCATCTTGGGGAGTTCGCCGCCGTACCAGCGCATGATGAGCTGGGCGGCGATGGACAGCGGGCCCGGGGCGACGATCTCGCCCGACTCGATGGCGGCGCGCAGCTCGTCCCGCGTGTACCAGGCGGCGTCCAGGATCTCCTCCGGGTCGGGGTTCAGCGGGACGTCGCCGTCCGCCCGCGCGGTGAAGCCCAGCATCAGGCTCTGCGGCAGCGGCCACGGCTGGCTGCCGAGGTAGCGGACGTCCCGGACGGCCAGCCCGACCTCCTCCTTCACCTCCCGCGCGACGGCCTGTTCGAGGGATTCGCCCGGTTCGACGAACCCGGCGAGGATCGAGCGGCGGTCGGCGGGCCACTGCGGTCCGCGGGCGAGCAGGACGCGGTCGGCGTCGTCGGTCACCAGCATGATCACGGCCGGGTCGACGCGCGGGAAGTGCTGCGAGTCGTCGCGCGGGCAGACGCGCACGTGCCCGGCGGACTTCACCCGCGTCTCCGCTCCGCAGCGCGGGCAGTACCGGTTCGTGTTGTGCCAGTGCTCCAGCGCGACGGCGTGGGTGAGCAGGCCGGAGTCGCGGTCGTCGAGGAGTGCGCCGACGCGGCGCAGCCCGGCCGGCTCCGCCCCCTCGATGGTGGGCAGCGGGCCGGACACGCCGTAGTAGACGACGCCGTCGTCGTCCGCGCCGAGGAGCCAGCGCTCTCCGTCCGGCGCCCGGTCCGGCGGGACGAGGACCAGCGCGGGAGCGGGCTCGCGGGTCACGAGCGCCCGCCCGTCCCGGACGATCAGGACGCGCGTCTTCGGATCGTTCCAGGTGGCCTCCAGCCAGGCGTCGTCGCTGCGGTTCAGCGCGACCCGGTCGAGGGTTCCGCGCGCGAGCGCTAGCCACTCGAGGCTCTCTGTCACAGGGGGCACTCCTCTCACACGCACGCGGGGCGTCGTCGGGGGCGACGCCGGGGGCGACGCCGGGGGCCCGCCTCACGCGGCCGCGGGCGGACACGTCGGCGGATACGCCGGCCGGATACGTCAGCGCAGCGCGGTGGCGAGTTCTTCCCAAAGGTACGCGGCGGCCTCCGCGCCCTTGAGCAGCAGCGGGATCTCGACCTTCTCGTTGGGCGCGTGGATGCGGTCGCCGTTCAGCCCGACCGCGACGAAGATCAGCGGCGCGTCCAGGATGTCGGCGAGGTCGGCCTCGGGGCCGCTGCCGCCCTCGCGGGTGAACAGCACCTCGGTGCCGAACGCCCGCTCCATGGCGCGCCGCGCGGCGGCGACGCCGGGCGAGTCGATCGGCGAGAAGCACGGCCGGACGCCGCCGCCCGGGATGCGGACCTCGGCCTCCACGCCGGGCGGGACGTGCTCGGCGACCCACGCCTCGAACGACTCCTGGACCTTGCGGGGGTCCTGGTCGGCGACGAGCCGGAACGAGATCTTCGCGTGCGCCTCGCGCGGCACGATCGTCTTGCCGCCCGGCCCGGTGTGCCCGCCCCACATGCCGTTGATCTCGGCGGTCGGGCGCGCCCAGACCCGCTCCAGGGTCGTGTAGCCCTTCTCGCCGTACGGGGCGCGGCTGCCGCCTGCGGTGCGCAGCCACTCCTCCTCGTCGAACGGCAGGCGCGCGAACAGCTCGCGCTCCTCGTCAGTCAGCGGGACGACGTCGTCGTAGAAGCCGGGCAGGGTGACGCGCCCGCCGGCGTCGTGCAGGGCGGCGAGCAGCGCCGCCATCGCGTGCAGCGGGTTCGGGACGGCGCCGCCGAACGAGCCGGAGTGCAGGTCGCCGGACGGGCCGCGCAGCGTGACCTCGGCCTCGGTGAGCCCGCGCATCCCGGTGCACATGGACGGGACGTCCTCCGCCCACATCGTGGTGTCGCTGATGACGACGGCGTCGCAGGCGAGCCGGTCGCGGCGCTCGCGGAGCAGCTCGGCGAAGTGCACCGACCCCGACTCCTCCTCGCCCTCCACCAGCAGCTTGACGGTCACGGGCGGCGCCTGCCGGCCGGACGCGGCGAGCAGCGCGCGGAGGCCGAGCGTGTGGAAGAACACCTGGCCCTTGTCGTCGGACGCGCCGCGCCCGATGAGCCGGTCGCCCTTCTCGACGGGCTGGAACGGGGCGGTCTCCCACTCCTCCAGCGGCTCGACCGGCTGGACGTCGTGGTGGCCGTAGACGACGACGGCGGGGGCGTCCGGGTCGTCGGCGGGCCATTCGGCGAACACGGCGGGCAGCCCGGCGGTCTCCCAGATCTCGACGGTCGGGAAGCCCTGCTTGCGCAGGCGGGCGGCGAGCCACTCGGCCGATTCGCGCACGTCGGCGGCGTGCGCGGGGTCTCCGGAGATGGACGGGATCGCCAGCCACTCCTTGAGGTCGGCGACGAACCGGTCCCGTTCGGCCTGGATGTACCCGACTACGTCGTTCACCCGCATGCCCCTTCGCATGTGTCGTGTCGTACCGTTGCACCGGCTCCGCAGGCCGTCACCGCCGCGAGCTTACATCGGTGTCAACGCAGTGTTAGGGGAAGCAGCCGTGATCCTCATCGATCCGCCGCTGTGGCCCGCGCGCGGCCGGATCTGGTCGCACATGGTGAGCGACGTCTCCTACGAGGAGCTGCACGCGTTCGCGGCGGAACTGGGGATGCCGCCAAGGGCGTTCGAACGCGACCACTACGACGTCCCGTCCGAGCTGTACGAGGCGGCGGTGCTGCAGGGGGCGCAGGCGGTCAGCTGCCAGGAGCTTCTCCTGCGGCTCACCAGGGCGGGCCTGCGCCGCCGCAAGGACTACCGCCCCCGCGTCGCCGGACGCTAGCCGCCTGTCGCCGGACGCCAGGCGTTGCCGGACGCTAGGCGTTGAGGAGCATCAGTTCCGTCCGGACGTTGTTGCGCGCCGGTTCCTCGAAGCGTTCGCGGGCGGCGGGCGTGTGGAAGAGCTCGGGGAGGGCCAGCAGGCCGTTGAGCACTTCGGCCCGCCCGGCGCGGAAGAACTCGTCGGGGACGAACGCGTACTCCTCCCGGACGGCGGCGGCGTAGGCGGCGTAGGTCTCGGGGTCCGCGCCGAGGATGGCGAGGTCGGCGTCGCACAGGACCTGGCCGTTGCGGTCGTCTCCGTCCGGCGCGTGCGTGGCGGTCAGCTCCACCAGCCGGACGACCTCCTCGACGCGGGCGGGCGCGAGGTCGGTGTCGGCGAGCATGCGGGCGGCGAGGCGGGCGCTGCGCTCCTCGTTGTCCGCCCGTTCGGGGGCGTAGACGGCGTCGTGGAACCAGGCCGCGAGCCGCACGGCGTCCGGGTCGGCGGCGTGCCCGGCCAGCTCGTCCACGAGGTCGAGGACGGCGGTCAGGTGCGTCCGAGTGTGGTAGCGGCGGTGGGGCTCGCCGTAGCGTTCGTCCAGTTCTGTCCCGATATGCCGGGTGTGAGGCCCTGCCAGCGCGACCCACCGGTCGACAAGATCCATGGCCCCATCCTGGCCGATGGGCGCCCGGCCGGGACACGCGGTGCGCCGTTCTTGCACGCGCCGCACCGCCCCGCCACTATGGTGATCACCGTGAGTTAGGCAAGCCTTACCTCACCACGGCTTGCCGCACCATC
Organism: Spirillospora sp. NPDC127506; assembly: GCF_040302145.1. Classification (NCBI taxonomy): domain Bacteria; kingdom Bacillati; phylum Actinomycetota; class Actinomycetes; order Streptosporangiales; family Thermomonosporaceae; genus Spirillospora; species Spirillospora sp. NPDC127506. Next base: position 29,473 of record NZ_JBEORG010000003.1, read on the forward strand.
CGCCCGAACTGGAACCGCCCGAGCTGGAAAGGCCGACCGTGGCCGCCTCTGTCCATCTGGTCGCCGGGAAGGCGACCGACTCGGTGACGTACGGGTTCCTGCCCGCCGCCGCGCGCCTGGGCCGCGACGTGACGCTGCTCACCGACCGCCCCGCCGCGTACCGGTCCGGCCCGCACGCGTTCGGCGGGCCGGTCGTCGGATGCGACGTCTCCGACTTCCGGGACATCGTCGCCCGCGTCGCGGACGCCGGCGGCGAGCCCGCCGCCGTCTTCTCCAACAGCGACTTCCTGCAGGCGCCCGCCGCGCTGGCGGCCGCGTATTTCGGTCTCCCGGCCAAGGACTGGCGGGCGGCGGCCCGCGCGAAGAACAAGGCCCTCATGCGCCGCCACCTCGCGGCCCTCGACCCCGTTTTCTCGGCGGACGCGCGGCGGGTGCCCGCGGACGCGCCGTACCCGCTCGTCGTGAAGCCGCGTGAGGGAGTGGCCAGCGAGGACGTGTTCCTCGTCAACGACGCCGCGGAGCTGAACGCACGGATCGAGGAGATCTCCACCCGGCGGGACGACCCGCTGGTGGCGGAGGAGTACCTGCCGGGGCGCCTCCACACGCTGGAGACCCTCGGCGATGGGCGGGAGCTGCGGGTGCTGGGTTCGTTCCGTACGACGCTCTCACCGCCGCCCTTCTTCGTGGAGGAGCGCCTCGAGTGGACGGAGCCGCCCCCGGAGACGCCCCAGATCCTGCGTCAGCTGGAGGCGCTGGGCATCGGCTTCGGCGCATGCCACACCGAGTTCGTCGTCCACGAGGGCCGCGCCCGCATCATCGAGGTCAACTACCGGCTGATCGGCGACCACTGCGACTTCCTCCTGGCCGACCTGCTGGGCGTCCCGCTCTTCGAGCAGATCCTGCGGGTCCACCTGGGCGAGCCGTTGCCGGGCCCGCCGGCACCGGGCGTGCCGCGTCCGCGGCACGCGGTCGCGGAGCCGGTCATCGCCGACCGCTCCGGCACGCTCACCGCGGCCCCCGGCCCGCTGCGGCTGGACGACGGCCCGGTGCGGCTCTCCTACCGGCCGCAGCGCGCGGTGGGCGACACGATCGCGGTCACCCGCACCAACCGCGACTACCTGGGCACCGTGCGCGCCATCGGGCCCGGCCCGGACGAGGTCGACGCCGCCCTCGCCCGCTTCCGCGCGGCCCACGACTGGACGATCACGTGACGGGCGACCCCGAAGGCCCGTTGGCGGCCCGTGTCCTGGACGCGCTGCTGCGCGAGGACTACGGCGGCATACGCCGCTTCGTCCGCGACGGCGCGTTGGAGATGCCGGGCCGTTCCGTGCGCCTGCTGCGGGCGCGTCCCGTCTTCCTCGCCGAACTCGTCGTGGACCCCGAGCAGGGCCTCAAGCTCACAGACGTCTTCCGAGCCGTCCGCGCGGTCGCCGACCCGCGCGACGACACGGCGGCCTTCGAGCGCGAATGCCTCGACGCGCTGGCGGCCGCCAAGCTGCATGACGACGCCCGTCCGGCCGTGCACCGGCGGCTGGCGCGCGTCCCCGACGAGCTGCGCCGCGGACCCGGGACGTTCTACGAGACGCTGGCGGCCTACAACGGCCATCCGGTGCACCCGGCAGGGCGGGGCCGCGCGGGGCTGTCCATGGCCGATCTGAGCCGCTACGCGCCCGAGTTCGCGCCGTCGTTCCCGCTGCGGTGGGCGGCCGTCCGGAACCCGGTGCTCGCCGGGCCGCTGCCGGAGTGGTGGCCCGCCCCGTCCGACGTGGGGCTGGAGCCGGGGCCGGCGCTCTTCCCGGTCCATCCGCTGGCGGCGCGGCGGGTGCGCGAGCAGCCCGGCGCGACGCTGGCCCCCGCACCGTTCCTGCGGGTCGCCCCGACCCTGTCGATGCGCACCGTGGCCGTCCTGAACGGCGAGACACCGCACGTCCACCTGAAGATGCCGCTGCCGATCAGCACGCTCGGCCTCCGCAACCGGCGCACCATCAAGCCCGGCACCCTGCCGGACGGCGCACTGGTCGAACGCATCCTGCACCAGGTGCTCCGGCGCGAACCTGGGCTCCCCGTCCTCCTCGCAGACGAGCAGACCTACGGCCACGCCAACGACCCCCTGCTCGCCTACCTGGTACGGCGTTTCCCCGCGGACACGGCGCGCGCGCACATCGTGCCCGTGGCGGCCTTACTGGCGGAAGACCCCGCCGGGGGCCACGTCATCGAGCGCTGGGATGTCGAAGACCTCTTCGGCACCTACCTGTCGGCGCTGTTCGCATGGAACGTCACGCTGTTCCGCTACGGCATCGCGTTAGAGGCGCATCAGCAGAACGTCGCCCTCGTCTTGGACGACACGTCCCCGCCCCGCCTCCTCATCAAGGACAACGACGGCGCCCTGATCGACCCGTCCCGGCTCAGGGAGCGTGTGGCTCCATCCCCGGGCACGGACCCGCGCGACCTCTCGGACCGCCGGATGGTCGTCCACGACCCCGACGCGCTCGCCCGCGTGTTCGTCACCATCACGCTGCACCTGTGCGCGGCGGCGGTCGCCGCCGGCCTCGCGGAGCGCGGCCTGCTCCCCTGGCGCACCGCGATCACGATGGTCCGCGACCGGCTCGACGGCGCGCTCGGCCCGGACGACGCGTTCCTGCGCTCCCGCACCCTCGACGCCGACACGCTGCCGGGCAAGGCCATGGTCACCGCCGGGACCCTCGTCGACAAGGCCAGGACCGGCGCGGCCGACATCAACAAGCACTACGGGCCGCCAGGGCCCAATTACCTACGGGACGCGACGTGCTGCTGACTGGGCTCTCACAACACACCGGTGCGGCCGCCACGGCCGGCGACGCCACGGCGACCGCGCTGCTCAACTGCCTGATCCGCGAGGTATGCGCGCCCGAGCAGCAGGTATGGCCGGACGGTGCGCGGCTCGTCGTCCGCCTGCCCCGGGCCGGGGTCGTGTTGCGCGCGGGCCTGGCCCGTCCCCCGGCCGGCCCTACGCACCGCCTGGCACCGCCCTACGAGGAGCGACGCGAGGACGAGTGGATCCCGGCCCCATGGGATCGGCTGGCGAACCTGGTCGCGGGCGAGCTGGAACTGGCGACAGGCCGTCCCAACCCGGAGTTCCTTGCCCAGGTGGACGCCAGCCACACCGCACTGGCCGCCATCCTCGCCGCCAGGGGCGAGCCCTCGGACGACCGGTACATCGCCTCGGAGCAGGCCCTCGTGGCGGGGCACCGTTTCCATCCGTCTCCGAAGTCCCGCCAGGGGGCGCCCGAAGACTGGCTGCGGTACGCACCCGAGACGAGGGCTCGTTTCCGTCCGCACTGGCTGGCCGTCCACGAGGACCTCATCGCCGAAGAAGGGCACCCGGACGCGTTCACGGCCTTGTCGTCCCATGGGCCGGACGCTCCGCCCGGCCGAAAGCTGCTTCCCGTCCATCCGTGGCAGTTCTCCCTGCTGGCGGACAACCTCGTCCTGCGGAGCGCCATGGCGCAGGGCCTCGTACTCGACCTCGGTCCGTCCGGCATGGAGGCGATCCCGACCTCGTCCGTCCGGACCGCCTACCTGCCGGACGCGGACGTGTTCTGCAAGTTCAGCCTGGACGTGCGCATCACCAACTGCGTGCGCAAGAACGCCTGGTACGAGCTGACCGGAGCGATGGCCCTCAACGATCTACTGCCGCCCATCTTCGAGAAGCTGGACTCGACGCTCCTGTCAGAGCCCGCCTACCGCAGCGTCGCGCTCCCCGACCGCCGCCTGTACGAGGGCCTGGGGGTGATCCTGCGCCAAGGCGTCAGATCGCTTCCCGGGACACCACTGCTGGCAGGAGCGCTGACCGACCCTTACAGCACGTTCCTCGCAGACCTGCCCGCCCTCTCGACCCCGGAGAACGCACGAGCATGGTGGGACGCCTACGTCGCTCATGTGGCACCACCCGTTCTTCGCGCCTACTTGGATCACGGTGTCGTCCTGGAACCGCACCTCCAGAACGTCCTTGTCTGTGTCGACTCAACGGGAATGCCCGTCCATGCCGTGTTCCGCGACCTTGAGGGGACCAAACTGACCGCCGGGCGCTGGGACCTCGCCCACCTCCCGCCCCGCGTGGCCGAAAGCATCACCTACGCGCCCGACCGGGGCTGGAACCGCGTCGTCTACTGCCTGCTGGTCAACCACCTCACGGAGATCGCGGCCGCCGTGGCCGACCTCCATCCGCACCTGGAAGCAACGCTCTGGCAGGACGCGAGGAAGTACTTCGCCGCGCACGACCGCCACCCTCAAGTCAGGGCTCTGCTGGCCGGAGTCCCGCTGCCGGCCAAGGCGAACCTCCGCACCCGCTGGGCGCGCGCGGCCGACCGAGGCGCCACCTACGTTCCCGTGCCCAACCCGCTGGCAGCACCCCGACCGCTATGAACGAACTCGCCCTGAGCCTCGACGCCTACCCGGCCTACGTCTACGACCTGCCGGGCTTGGAACACCACATAAGGACGATCCGTGCCGCTCTCGGCCCCACGGAACTGTTCTATGCCGCGAAGGCCAACCCGGATGCCGAGATACTCCGCACCCTCGCGCCCCACGTGGACGGCATCGAGGTGTCATCAGGCGGCGAACTGGCCCACGTCCGGCAAACCCTGCCGGGCAAACCGCTGGCCTTCGGCGGCCCCGGGAAGACTCCTGAAGAACTGCGCCAAGCCCTGACCGCGGACCGCATCCACGTGGAAAGCCCGAACGAGCTGAGACGACTGGCCGCGCTAGGCCCCGCCGACATCCTTCTCCGCGCGAACCTGCCCTTGAACACCCCGAACGCCGCCCTCACCATGAGCGGCCCTTTCGGCATGGACGAGGACGCGCTCAACGAATGCGCCCGCCTCCTGGCCGACAACCCGCACCTCACCCTCCGGGGCGTGCACGCCCACCTGGCCTCCGGCCTGGACGCGCCCACCATGCTCGACCTCGCCCACCAGATAGCCGACTGGGCACTCCCCTGGCTGAAGGCCCGCGGCGTGGACGAGCCCGAACTGAACGTGGGCGGTGGAATGGCGGTGGACTACACGTCCCCCGAAGCGCTCTTCGACTGGCGTACCTATGGCACCGGCCTGGCCTCCATCCCGGCCAAGGTCCGCATAGAGCCGGGCCGTGCCATCACGGCCTACCACGGCTGGTACGTCACCGACGTCCTGGACGTGAAGACGACCAGGGGCGAGACCTACGTGATCCTCAGGGGCGGTACGCATCACCTCAGAACCCCGGTGACGAAGGGCCACGACCAGCCCTTCAGCATCCTGACCGCCATGGGCCCGGAGTCACCCGCCACCCTCGTCGGCCAGTTGTGCACCCCGAAGGACGTGTTCGCCCGTGACGTCCCCGTCCCGCCCCTGTCCCCCGGTGACGTGGTCGCCTTCGCGATGGCCGGCGCCTACGCCTGGAACATCTCCCACCACGACTTCCTGATGCACCCCAAGCCGGCCTTCCACTACCTGCGCTGAGCTCCCTTTCGTCCGAGACCGGGCGACGGACGGGTCGTGAACGTCCTGGGCCACCGCTGAGGAGCGTCAGGGACGCGGCTCCCCGTACCAGCGCCAAGAGGTGAGGCGCGGGCGGCCGGGGAGTTCCGCGCGTCCCGTCGCCCACAGCAGCGTCGTCCAGGGGTCGGTGTCGCGGGGCGCATCGGGGAACAGGCGGCCGAGCGCCCGCGAGCACAGGCCCGCGGGCGGCTCCCAGGCGAGCCCCAGCCCTTCGGCGAGGTCATGGGTGTGGACGAGCGTCTCCACGACCCCCATGGCGGCGAAGCCCTCGGCGTCGGCGGCGCCGAAGACGTGGTGGGCGCGGACATCGGGAGAGGCGGTGCGCACCATCGCGACGAGAAGTCCGCCGCACGCATCGAGCACTTGCAGCAGCCCGTCCGGCCCGGCCTCGCGGTCCGCGTGGATGACGTTCGCGGGGCCGCCCGGCCGCCGGCTCCACCAGACGAACGGCACTTCGCCGTCCATCGGCGGCGCTTCCGGGCCGAGCTGGGCGGCGTACGCGAACAGGTCGTCGCTCAGATGCTCGACGGTCTCCCAGCAGTCCCATTCGAGCGATCCGGCCTTGCCGTCCCACGCGTCCGGCGGCGCCTCCCGGAGAACGGACACGGCAAGCCGGACGGCCGACTCCACATCGTCGGCGGTCACGGCGGCATTCGAGGTCGGCATCCCTCGACGGTAACCAGCGATACGGAGGTACCGAGGTCGATATTTGGCGGGACGGTGGGTATGTCCTTGCGCCACGGCCGTTGACGGAGAGAGGCGTTCTGTGTTGGTCGAGAGGCTGCGCGGGGTCGCGCTGGCGGGCGGACGGGCGGCGAGGGCCGTCAGGAACACGGGGGTCCTGCGGCCGGTGCGTCCGGACCGCGCGCTGCGGCTGCCGTTCCCGTATCTGCGTTTCGGGCCCGTGCCGGCGACACTCTGCGCGATGTCGGCGCTGCGGTTCCCGCAGCGCACGGCGCTGATCGACGAGCGCGGCGCGCTGACCTACGCGGAGCTGGACCGGCGGGCCGCGTCGCTGGCCACCGCGCTGAGGAGCCGGGCCGGGGACGGCCGGGTCGGGGTACTGTGCCGCAACCACCGCGGGTTCGTGGAGGCGGTCCTCGCGGTGACCCGGCTGGGCAACGACGTCGTCCTGCTCAACACCGACTTCTCCGCCGCGCAGCTCGGCCGGGTCGCGGAGCGCGAGGGCATCTCGTTCCTCGTCCACGACGAGGAGTTCGCCGCCGCCGTCGACGAGTCGGGCTTCGCCGGCGGACGGGCGGTCGCCTGGGCCGACGGCGCCTCCGGCACCACCGACGCGCTGATCGGCGCCACCGAGCCCGAGCGGGTCGCCCCGGAGCGGGCGAGCAACGTCATCGTGATGACGTCCGGGACCACCGGCACGCCGAAGGGCGCCCGGCACGACATGTCGCTCTCGGCGCTGCTGCCGGCCGCGCTCACCCACGCCATGCGCGTGCCCGTCCGGTCCGGGGCGCCGATCGTGGTCGCGCCGCCGCTGTTCCACATCCTCGGCTTCGCGTACACGGCGGTCGCTCTCGGGATGGGGATGCCGCTCGTCCTGTCGCGGAGGTTCGACGCGCGGGAGACCCTGCGGGCCGTCGCGGACCGTCGCGCGGAGGCGCTCGTCGCGGTGCCGGTGATGCTCCAGCGCATCCTGGAGGTGGACGGCAGGCCGGAGACACCGCACCTGCGCGCGGTGGTGTCCGGTGGTTCGGCGCTCCCTCCGCACCTGTCGGAGGCGTTCATGGACGCGTTCGGCGACGTCCTCGTCAACGTGTACGGCGCGACGGAGACCGGGTGGGCGACCATCGCCACGCCGGACGACCTGCGCAGCGCGCCCGGCACCGCCGGGCGGCCGTCCCTGCGGATCGCCGTCAGGATCCTCGGCGAGGACGGGCGGGAGGTCCCGCGCGGGGAGGTCGGGGAGATCTACACCGGCGGCGGCCTGCGGTTCGCCGGGTACACGGGCGGCGGCGGCAAGCGGGTGCTGGACGGCCTGACGGGCACCGGCGACCTCGGCCACCTCGACGAGGCGGGGCGGCTGTTCGTCGACGGCCGCGCCGACGACATGATCGTGTCCGGCGGGGAGAACGTGTTCCCGGGCGAGGTGGAGGACCTGCTCGGCGGGCACCCGGACGTCGCGGACGTCTCGGTGACCGGCGTGGACGACGAGAAGTTCGGCCGGCGGCTGGCCGCGTACGTGGTGCGGGCGCCGGGCTCGTCCGTCACCGAGGACGACCTCAAGGCCCACGTGAAGAAGCACCTGGCCCGGTACAAGGTGCCGCGCGACATCCGGTTCGTCCGGGAACTGCCCCGCACGAGCACGGGGAAGGTCAGGGCGCGGGCGCTGCCGGGCTGAGGGCGGCGTCCGGGCCCAAGGCCGCACGGTCCCGGACGCGCCCGGTCAGTGGAGCGGGACGCGAGACCGCCGGCGCCGGGCCCCGGCGCGTCCGGTCAGGCGGCGCCGCGGTTCTTGGCGGCCATGCAGATGCGGGCGAGGTCGTTGAGGGCGTCGGCGCGGCGCTCGTCCAGGGTGCGGCGGTCGCCCGGGCCGGCCTCGGCCAGGGTGTCGATGACCAGGGAGAACACCGGCCATTCGGCGGGGCCGATGGCGCCCTGGAAGTCGACGCCGTCCTCCAGGTCGTCCAGGTCGAGGTTGCGGGCGAACGTGGCGAGGGCGGCCTCGGCGGCGACGACTCCGATGCGCATCGCCAGCGCGGCGGGCTCGCGGTCGAGGGACCGCGCGGTGGTGGAACCCATGTTCGACAACATAGAACATATGAGCGATCCACGTCGAACGTTTGCTCGAAACGTTACCCGGCGATCGCCTGCTGGAACAGGTACGAGTGCGTGAAGTGCAGGACGCCGTCGACCATGCTCGGGCGCATGCCGGTCGCCGGCCCGCCCTCCAGCTCGTCCCGCAGCTCCCGCCTGATCCGCGCGGCGTCGCCGGCCGGCGTCCGGGCGAACTCCAGCCACGGGTCGAGCGCGCGGACGTAGTCGAACCGCTCGGCGCGCTTCACCTCCGCGCCCGCCGCCGTGACGAGGTCCGCGATCTGCGACTCGGTGAGCATGGTGGCGTGCGAGGGGTCGCGGAGCCGCTCGATGCGGTCGGGGTCGCCCTCCAGGCCGTCCGGGCGGATGAGGTCGGCGATGATCAGCGCGGCGCCGGGACGGCTCACCCGGGCCATCTCCTTCACCACGGCCTCCGGGTCGGCGACCTGGTGCAGCGAGAAGCGGGTGACGACCAGCGTGAACGACCGGTCGACGTACGGCAGCGCGCTGGCGTCGCCGTGGGTGAAGGTGATGTTCATGAGGCCCGCGTGATCGGCGTCGCGCTTGCCTTCGGCGAGCATCGCGGGCGTGAGGTCGAGGGCGGTCACGTGCCGGACCCGGTGCGCGATGGCGCGGGACACGAGGCCGGTGCCCGCCGCGACCTCCAGGACGACGTCCTCAAGGTCGAGCTCGGGGTCCATGAAGCGGACGAGCCGGTCCAGATGGCGGGTGAACGCGACGTTGAGCCGCGGGTCGGCGAAGCCGGCCGCCTGCTTGGAGAACTCCTGTACGACTTTCTCGTCGTGGGTCACCGTCACCGTCGCCTCCCTCACATGGTTGCCCGGATCATCCCCGAAAGCACTCACGGTGAACAGGGGTGAGTGAGACTCATCACCCCGATTCCGGGACAAATCACACGGCTACGGGGCACCCGTGACGATCACAGCGCGGGGACGCCGTCCAGCAGCGCGGCGAGCCCGGCGGCGTCCAGCAGGTCGGCCGGGCGGACGGTGACGTTGGCGGCGACGTAGTGGAACGCCGCGCTCACCTGGTCGACGTCCACGCCGGCCAGCTCCGCCCACGCCAGCCGGTACGCGGCGAGCTGCACCGACGCGAAGCGCGCCTCGTCGCCGGACGGCGGCGACCCCGTCTTCCAGTCGACGACCTCGTAGCCGCCGCCCGGCGACCGGAACACGGCGTCCATCCGGCCCCGGACCAGCCGGTCGCCGATGATCGTCTCGAACGGCACCTCGATGTCGAGCGGCTCGCGGGACGCCCACTCCGACTCCTCGAACCGGGCCCGCAGCCGGTCGAGCTGCGCGTCGTCGGCCGCGCCCTCGTCGGCGGCGCCGGGCAGCTCGTCCGGGTCGATGAGGCGCTGCTGCCCCCAGCGGCTCTCCAGCCAGGCGTGGAACGCGGTGCCGCGCCGCGCGTAGGGGGCGGGCGGGCGCGGCATGGGCCGGCGGATCTGCCGGGCCAGCGCCGCCGGGTCGCGCGCCAGCGAGACGAGGGACGACACCGACAGGTGCGCGGGCAGCTCGACGAGCATGCCGTCGCCGCCGCGGCCCCGGTCGCGTTCGGCGAGCAGCAGTTCGACGTCGCGCGCCCACGCGGTCATGCGGGCGCGGTCGGCGTCGGACAGCCCGGCGTCGCCGGCCCAGTGCCGGGTGCGCCCGGCCATCTCGTCCTGGACCATGCGGGCGCCCTCGACGACCGCCTCGTACCGCTCCCGCGCGGTGATGCCGGACCGGCCTCGCTCGCCGGGCGCGACCGGCCACCGCGCCTCCTCGGGGTCGGCGAGCAGCGGGTTCGCGGCGCCCTCCTCCGGCGGGTCGGTCCACACCGGGACGGACCCGGCGCCGGCGACGCAGACCGCGCGCACCTCCTCCAGGAACGGCGAGGGCCCGAGCGGGCGCCCCGACGACCCCCACCAGTAGCCGGTGGCGATGAGCAGGCTGGACGCGCGGGTGACCGCGACGTAGGCGAGCCGCCGCTCCTCCCGCAGGTCGCGTTCGGCGCACGCCCGGTCGAACTCGGCGAGGTCGTCCTTCTCCAGCCCGGTCAGCACGGGCAGGTCGGCCCGGTCGCCGCGCAGCATGAACGGCAGGACGCGCGGGTTCGCCGTCCAGCGGGTGGCGTTCTGCGGCGGCGACGGGAAGACCGACCCCTTGGCGGGGCCGCCGTTCTTCTGCGGGGTGTACGACAGGCCCGGCACCACGACGACGGGCCACTCCAGGCCCTTGGACGCGTGGACGGTGAGGAGCTTGACGCTGTCGGTCTCCCCGACGCGCCCGGCCTCCAGCCCGAACTCCTCGGTCTCGGCGGCCTTGAGGTAGGCGAGGAACGCGCCGAGCGTCGGGTCTTCGGCGTCGCCCGCGAAAGTGGCGGCGGCGTCGATGAAGGCGTCGAGGTCGGCGCGGGCGGTGACGGGGTCGAGCCCGGACCGCGCGGCGACCTCGATGTCGAGCCCGAGCGCCCGCTCGACCTCGGTGACCAGGTCGGGCAGCGGCAGCCCGACCTGGCTCCGCAGGCCGCGCAGCTCGTCGCGGAGGCGGCGCAGCCGCCCGTACCCCTCCGGCGAGTACGCGTCCGCCGGGCCGAGGTCGTCGAGGGCGTCGACCAGGCTCCCGGTCTCCTGGCTCAGCTCGCCGACGAGCTGCCGGAGCGGGTCGCCGGACGGCGCGGCCTCGTCGCCGCCGGGTTCGGTCCCGTCGCCGCCGGGTGCGGCCGCGCCCTCGGGCGGCGTCACGTCGCGGGCGGACTCCTGCGCCAGGGCGCGGGCCCGGCGGCCGAGCGCGACGAGGTCGCGGGGGCCGAGGCGCCAGCGCGGGCCGGTGAGCAACCGGGCGAGGGACGCGCCCGCGGCCGGGTCGTGCATGACCCGCAGCGTCGCGACGACGTCCTGCACCTCGGGGACGGTGAGGAGGCCGCCGAGCCCGACCACCTCGACGGGGATGCCGCGCGCCTCCAGGGCCCGCCTGATCAGCGGGAACTGCGACCGCTTGCGGGCGAGGACGGCGATGTCGGAGTACCGCAGCGGCTCCGCCAGCGGCCCGCCGTCGGGCGCGGTCCCGGGGTCGGCGGCCATGAGGCCCGCGATGCGCGCGGCGATGCGGTCGGCCTCGTCCTCGACCGTGTGGAAGAGGGCGCATTCGACGCGCCCGCGCCCTTCGCGCCCGGCGCCCGGGACCAGGCGCGGCACGGCCTTCGTCTCGGCGCGCAGCTCCTCCTGCACCTTGGCGGCCGCCTCGAGGATGCGCTCGCCGTTGCGGAACGACCTGCTGAGCTGGACGACGGGCGCGGGCACGGGCCGCCCCCCGCCGGCGCCGGGCCGGAGGGGGAAGTCGTGCGCGAACCGCAGCAGGTTCCCGGCGCTCGCGCCGCGCCACCCGTAGATCGACTGGCACGGGTCGCCGACGGCCGTCACCGGGTGGCCGCCCGCGAACAGCGACCGCAGCAGGACCAGCTGCGCGTGCGAGGTGTCCTGGTACTCGTCGAGCAGCACGACGGAGAACCGGGACCGCTCGATCATCCCCACCTCGGGATGCCCGGCGGCGATGCGCGCGGCGAGCGCCATCTGGTCGCCGTGGTCGATGACCTCTCGTTGGGCCTTGGCCCGCCCGTACGCCTCGACCAGCGGCATGAGCTGCTCGCGGACGGCGTGCTTGGCGAGGATGTCGCGCTGCGCCTTGAGCGGCTTCTTCACCGCGGCGAGCCGCTCGTCCAGCCAGGCGCCGACCCTGCGGACGTCCTCGGCGGTCCGCAGGTGCTCCGCCAGGTCGCCGGCGAGGTCCATGACGGCCTTGGTGACGGTGTCGGGCTGCCAGTCGACGCGGTCCATGGGGCCGTGGTAGGCGTCGACCACCCGCGAGCAGATCTGCCAGGCGACGGCCGGCGAGATCAGCCGCATGGTGGGTTCGAGCGCCTCGCGCAGGGCGTGGTCGCCGAAGAGCCGCGCCGCGTACGAGTGGTACGTCGACACCGTCGGCTCGCCGTCGAACAGGGCCTCGCCGCCGAGCCGCTCCAGCTCGTCCCCCGGCAGGACCTCGCGCAGCCTGTCGAGCCGCTTGCGCACGCGCACGCCGAGCTCGGCGGCGGCCTTGCGGGTGAACGTCAGCCCGAGGACGCGCTCCGGCCGGACGAAGCCGTTCGCGACCAGCCACACCACCCGCGCGGCCATCGTCTCGCTCTTCCCGGACCCGGCGCCCGCGATCACCGCCATCGGCGCCAGCGGCGCCTCGATCACCCGCGCCTGCTCCTCCGTGGGCGCCGGGATCTCCAGCAGCCGGGCCAGCTCTCCCGGCGTGATCACCTCGCTCCCCCCGAGCCAGTCCGTTCCGTTACGGCCCGGTCAGTCGCCGACCCGGCCGCCCTCGTCATGGACGGGGCAGCAGGAGCGTACGGGACAGGTGCGACACTTGTCGTTCGCGCGCGCCTGGAAGACGTCGCTCGCCATCCCGGTCGCGACGATCTCGATGAGCTTCTTTGGCCATTCGGGGTCGGGGTCCTCGCTGGGCGGCGGCTGCTCCTGCTCGCGCGCCTTCGCGGCGAACGCGGCCTTGCCGACCTGGATCAGCTTGGCGCCGCCGGGCTCGATCAGCCCGTGCCGCTCGAACGCGCCGAGCATCACCGCGTACTGGTAGACGCCGAGCTGCGGGTGCCGCGCCAGGTCGTCCTTGGGGACGGCCGTGGAGGACGTCTTGATGTCGATGATGACGGCGCGGCCCTGCTCGTCGCGTTCGGCGCGGTCGATGCGGCCCTTGATGACGACGCGGCCGAGGTCGACCTTGAAGGACTCCTCCAGCGCGACGACCTCGTTGGGGTTGTCGCGGTGCCAGGCGAGGAACTTGTCGACCATCCTCGCGGCCTGCTCGCGCTGCTTCTCCGAGTACCAGGAGCTGCGGAACTCCAGGTCGCTCCAGATCTCGTCGAGGCGCTCGGCGACGTGCACCTCGTCGATCCCGTCGTCGGCGCCGGCCATCTCGGCGACCGCGTGGACGACCTTCCCCATCGTGCTGTACTCGTTGGGGCCGCCCTCCTGCGCGCCGACCGCCGAGGCGAGCAGCCAGCGCAGCCCGCAGGTGGTGAACGCCTCGACCTGGGACGGCGAGATGGTGATCTGCTCGTCGGCGGCGAACGCCGGCCCCGGGTCGGACAGCGCGGTGATGGCGTACCAGTTCTCCGGTCTCGCGCCGCGCACGCCCGCGCGGGCGAGCCGCGCCAGGTGCGCGGCGGCGGCGCGCCGCATGGGTTCCGGACGGGACGGGTCGGCCACCACCGAGCGCAGGTCGGCGACCAGCGCGGACAGCGACAGCCACCGCGTCTTCTCGTCGAGCTGCGACTGCTCGATGGCGCCGGGCAGGAGCTCGTTCAGGAACCGGGACGGCCGCTCCTCGGTGTCGTCGCCCCCGACGGCCGTGACGACGAGGCGCTTGCGGGCGCGCGTCACCGCGACGTAGAAGAGCCGCCGTTCCTCGTCGAGCATCTTGGCGGCCATGGAGGCGCCGGCCGCGGCGCCGCCTTCCGGCTCGGCGCCGGCGGCGTGCTCGATGAGCTCCTCGACGCCCAGCAGCGACCCGCGCAGGCGCACGTCGGGCCAGACGCCCTCCTGGACGCCGGCCACCACGACGACGTCCCACTCCAGGCCCTTGGAGCGGTGCGCGGTGAGGATGCGGACGGCCTCGCCCTCCGGCGCGTGCTCGGCGAGCGTGTCGCCGGCGATCTCCTGGGAGGCGATGTTGTCGACGAACAGCTCCGGCCCCGCCTGGGGGAGCCGGTCGACGAAGCGCGCCGCGTGGTCGAACAGCGCCACGACGGCGTCGAGGTCGCGGTCGGCCGCCGCGCCGCGCGTCCCGCCCTTCGCGCTCTGCTCCAGCAGGGCTTCGGCCTGGCCGCTCTCCTGCCAGACGGCCCACAGCACGTCCTCGGCGGTGCCGCCCTCGCGGACGGACCGCCGCGCCACCTCGATGAGGTGTGCGATCCGCTCGGCGGGGGCGCGCACCTTCTCATGGACGAGGATCAGCTCGCGCGGGTCGTCGATCGCCGCGACCAGGAGCTCGCCGAGCGGACGGTTCCCGCCCGACAGTTCCTCCAGGTCGCGCAGGGCCCGCTTGAGCCGCCGCATGGCCAGCGCGTCGGCGCCCCCGAGCGGGCCCGTCAGCAGGTCTTCCGCGACGACCTCGTCCAGGAAGCCCTTCTTCAGCGCGGCGCGCAGCAGGATCAGGAACGGCCGGACGGCGGGCTCGCCGATCAGCGGGACCTCGTCGCCCGCGACGACCACCGGGACCCCGGCCTGGGCGAGCGCGCGCCGGAGCACCGGGACCTGCCGCACCGCGCTGCGCACGAGCACGGCCATGCGCGACCACGGGACGCCGTCCAGCAGATGGGCGCGGCGCAGCTCGTCGGCCACCAGTGCCGATTCCTGGCTCTCCGAGTCGGCGATGACGGCGCGCACCTCCCCGTCGTCCAGCCCCTCGGCGGGAAGCAGCGCGCGGTGCTCGGCGGCGCCCGCCGACCCCGCGGGCAGCCTCCGCGCGATGCGGCGCGACGCGGCCAGGATCTCCGGCCCCATCCGGCGGCACGTCCGCAGCGCCACCACGGGCGCGGGCTCGCCGTCGATCGTGCGGAAGCGGTCGGGGAACTCCTGGATCCCCCGCACGTCGGCGCCGCGGAAACCGTAGATCGACTGGTCGGGGTCGCCCACGACGACGAGGTCGCGTCCCTCCCCGGCCAGGTGGTGCAGGAGGGCCTCCTGCGCGGGATCGGTGTCCTGGTACTCGTCCACGAACACCGCGTCGTAGGCGTCGCGCTCCCTGATGCGCACTTCCTCGTCGGCGAGCATGCCCGCGGCCATGTGGATCAGCTCGCCGTAGTCGTACGTCGGCACGGGGTCGAGCAGGAACCGGTCGACGTA
The DNA here is from genome assembly GCF_040302145.1 of Spirillospora sp. NPDC127506. NCBI lineage: Bacteria > Bacillati > Actinomycetota > Actinomycetes > Streptosporangiales > Thermomonosporaceae > Spirillospora > Spirillospora sp. NPDC127506. Next base: position 44,677 of record NZ_JBEORG010000003.1, read on the forward strand.
GCGCTCCATGAACCCGCCGATGGCGGGCCAGTCGTCGCGGCCCCGCATGCGCCCGAGCGCGACGAGGTCTTCGGGGGCGTACCGCCGCTCGACGGCGCGCAAGGTGAAGTCGCGCAGCTCTTCGGCGAACCCGCGCGTCGCCAGGGCGGCCCGCAGGCGCTCCGGCCAGTCGCGGGCGCCGTCCGCCAGCTCGCCCTCCAGCAGCCGGCGCACTTCCAGGAGCTGCTCGGGCCCGGACAGCAACCGCGGCGCGGGCTCCTCGTTCAGGACGGCGTCCCGCCGGATCAGCGCGTAGGCGTAGCTGTGGAACGTGAGGGCGAGCGGTGTGCGCGTCGTCCGGTGCAGCCGCCCGGTGATCCGCTCCCGCAGCTCCCCGGCCGCCTTCCGGCTGAACGTCAGGACGAGCACGCGCTCCGGGTCGACGCCGCGGTTCTCGATGCGGTCGACGACCGCCTCGACGATCGTGGTCGTCTTCCCGGTGCCCGGCCCGGCCAGCACGAGCAGCGGCCCCCCGGCGTGCTCGACCACCCGGCGCTGCCGCTCGTCGAGCGCAGGCGGGACGGTCCGCGCGGGACCGGCGCGGCGCACGAGGCGGTAGGAACCAGAGGGCACAACAGTTCATTGGAACAGATCACCGGGACGGTTCTGACCACAACGCACGCATGTCGCGCAGGAGAAATCCCACACCGCGCCCCCGGTGCTCGGCGACCTTCCACCGCCGCCCGCCGCGCCGCACGGCCTCTGCTCAGGCCGCGGCGACCTTCTCCTTGAACGCCCGCAGCGCGGCGGCGCCCACCGCCTTGTCCTGCTCTCCGTTCCCGCCGCTGACGCCGACGGCGCCGACGACCTCGCCCTCGTGGACGATCGGGAAGCCGCCCACGAAGATCGCGAACTTGCCGGGGTGCATCTGCTCGATGCCGAACGCCTCGTTGCCGGGCAGCGCGGGCCCGTTCGGCGGCTCGTTGAACTTGTGGGTGTCGCGCTGGTGGCCGGCCGCGGTGAACGCCTTGGCGATGGCGATCTCGACGCCGGTGAGGCGGGCACCGGTCATGCGGTGGACGGCGATCGGGTGGGCGCCGTCGTCGGCGATGCAGATGGTCTGCTTGACGCCGATGCGGCGCGCCTCCTCCTCGGCCGCGGTCAGCATCACGAGGGCGTCTTCCAGGGTGAGCCGGTGGACGGTGTGCAAGGGGGCCTCCCATCGGGCGCCACCCCGCTTCTGAAATGCGGGGTATTGCCGGATTCGGACTGGTAAAGCAGGATGTGACAGACGGTCTTTCCTTTTTCCCGGCCGTCCGCCACGAACTCCTCCACTCCCGTCAGTCTCGGAGGACCGCGTCCGTCGAGGCTATGTACACTCTGCCGAACGAACCCGACGGGATGTGGGCACATGGCACATCACCCATCGATCGTGACGACCACCGACGGGCACGTGCCGGTCGGGACCCTGCTGGGCGAGCCGCTGCTGCGCGGCACCCTCCTCGCCGGGCGCGACGGGCTCGGCCGCGGCGTCGGCTGGTGCCTCCCGCTCTCCGAGACCCGCCGCTACGGCGATGGGCAGGACGCCGACCTCGCCGGCGTCGCCGTCCACCTGCCGGTGACCTCGCTGGCCGCGCCGGACGAGGCCGCCGCGCTGATCGCCGACCTCGCCCGCCGGGACGCCGCCGCGCTGCTCGCCTGGCGGCCGCCCGGCGTCGAGTCCGACCTGGTGGCCGCCGCGCACGCCGCCGACGCGGCGGGCGTCCCGCTGCTGGCCCTGCCCGCGGAGGCCGACTACCGGGCGGTGAGCCGGCTCATCGGGCAGAAGGCCCTCGCCCAGTCCGCGCACATCCTGGAGTACGGGTCGCGCGTGCACCGCATGCTCGCCGAGGTCCTCGCGCGCGGTCCGGGCGTGCCGGCGATGGCCCGCGCGGTGGTCGGGCTGTCCGGGTGCAGCGTGCTGATCTGCGACGCCGACGGCGAGCGCCTGGCCTGGGAGGAGGCGCCCGGCGCGACGCCGCCCGACCCGGACGCGCTGCTGTTCGCGCTCCCCGACGGCCTCGGCCGCCCCGAGGACCATCCCGAGTTCGCGGACGGGAGCACGCACACGGCGGAGGTGCGGCTGCGGATCGTCCCGGACGGCCCGGCCGTGTACGCGCTCGTCACGCCCGTCCTGGTGGGCGGCCAGGTGTTCGGGCGGATGGTGATGGTGGAGCGGTCCAGCCCGCCGGACCCGCACGACCTGGCTCAGCACCGGGTCGTCGCCGAGCACGGCGCGACGCTGGTCGGGTCGGAGATGCTGCGGCAGCGGTCGGTGCGGGCGGCGGAGGAGCGGGCGCGCGGCGACTTCGTGGAGGCGCTCGTCCACGGCCGGTTCGCCGACTCCTACGAGCTGGGGTCGCGGGCCCGGCACCACGGCTTCGACGTGGACGGGCACTTCGCCGTGCACGTGGTGGCGGCGCCGTCGCTGCTGCCGGTCGGCCGCGACTACCTGCGCCGGACGGTCACCGCGACGCGCACCGCGCAGAACCTGGAGCCGGGCGGCTGCGCGCTCACCGCCGCGATCAGCTCGACGATCGTGGTGATCCAGCAGGTCACCGCGCGGCACGACCCGATCAGGCAGCGCGGCGAGGCCGCCCGGTTCGCCGAACGGCTGCACCGGGCGCTGCTCCCCCAGCTGGGCGACGACCTGCGCGTCGCGCACGGCCGCCCGGGGCAGGGCGCCGCCGGGGTGGCGGCCGGATACCACGAGGCGCGGCTGACGATGGGCCTCGCCCGGCACGCCGCCGCCGGCCCCGTCTGCGGCTACGACGACCTGCGCGTGTTCGCCGCGCTGAAGGACGTCGCCGACAGCGCGGAGGCCCGCTCGTTCGCCCGCGAGACCCTCGCCCCGCTGCGCCGGGCGAACGGCGGCGACCTGGAGAAGATCGTGCTCGCCTACATCAGGGCGTCCGGGAACCTGAACGCGGCGGCCCGCGACCTCGGCCTGCACCGCAACACGATGCTCTACAAGCTGGACCGGGCGTCCCGCGCCCTGCGCATGGACATCCGGTCGGCGGAGGCCCAGTTCACGTTCTGGCTCGCCCACCACATCGACACGCTGACGAAGGTGACCGGCGCGCTCGCCGACGAGATGGCCCCACCCGCACCCGCCCGCTAGGCGGGGTCGGGGCCGGCGAAGGTCGCCAGCAGGCCCAGTACCGCCGTCGCGGCGCAGACGGCGAACACGACGCCGAAGGCGGGGGTCTGGTCGAGGACGGCGCCGACCCACGCGGCGCCGAGCGCCGAGCCGCCGAAGCGCAGCAGGTTGAACAGGCCGAGCCCGGCGCCGCGGCGGCCGGCGTCCGAGCGGGTGGCGCCGGTCGCCGCGGGCGTCTGCACGAACGCGACGCCCGCGCCGGTCAGGGCGAGCGCGGCGAGCAGCCACGGCACCGTCCCGGACGCGGCGAGCACCGCGCCGACGAGCACCTGCCCGGCGATGAGGACGACGAGGCCGCCGCGCAGCACGGCGCGCGGGGACAGCCACTCCATCAGCACCCCGGTCACCGGCCCGAGCACCGCCATCATGACGGGCAGGCTCAGCAGGACGCCCCCCGCGTAGAGGGCGTCGGTCTGGCGCTCGGTCGTGAGGTACACGGGGACGGCGAGCAGCGTGGCGCCCAGGCAGAACATCTGCGCGAGGACGCTGAGGCAGGAGCGCAGGTAGCGGGTCTCGATCAGGAGCCGGGGCGGCAGGAACGCGTCCGGGCGCCCCCGCGAGGACGCGACGTACGCCGCGGCGGCGAGGAGCCCCGCCAGCGAGCCCGACCACACGACCGGGGAGGTCGCGCCGAGCGTCGCGGCGGCCGACGTGGCCCCGAGCCCGAGCCCCGCCGCGAGCGTGAGCAGGGCCGCGCCGCGCCAGTCCAGCGGGACGCGCCGCGCCCGCCCCGCCGGGACGAACCGGACGGCGAGCGCGGCGGCGGCCACGCCCAGCGGCACGACCGGCCAGAACACCGCGTGCCAGCCGAACCAGGTGGCCAGGCCGCCGCCGAGGGTGGGCCCGGCGGCCTGGCCGACGCCGTTGGCCGCCGCCCACAGCCCGAGCGCCCGGCCCCGCCGCCCGCCGCCGAACAGCCGCGCGATCAGCGCCATGACCGCGGGCAGCATCGCCGCGGTCGCGACGCCCTGCACCACGCGCATCGCGACGAGCGCGGTCAGGTCGCCGGCCAGCCCGGCGCCCGCGGAGGCGAGCCCGAGCACCAGCATCGCGGCGATGAACACGCGGCGCGGGCCGCACCGGTCGCCGAGCCAGCCCGACACCGGCAGCAGGACGGCGAACGGGAGCGTGAACCCGATGACGACCATGGTCCCGGCGGAGATCGAGACGCCCAGGTCCCGCACGATCAGGGTCAGCGGGACGTTGACGATCGTGTTGGCGACCGTCCCGGTGAACGTGCCGAGGAGCAGCGGGACGAGCGCCGCCCACGAGCCGCGCGGCGGGGGGTCAGGCTCGGCCAACGGGCCTCCGCCGCCTGGGGCCCGCCTGCGCGGCGTCCTCCGGGGGTATGTGCACGAAGATCTGCCCGTCCTCCTCCTTCGCCGGGTACACCTTGACCGGCTTGGTCGCCGGCGGCGTGACCGGCTCGCCGGTCGCGAAGTCGAAGACGCTGCCGTGGCAGGAGCACAGCAGCCCGTCCTCGGTGGCGCGCCCGGACGACAGCAGGCAGTCGAGGTGGGTGCAGTAGTTCGACATCGCGTGCACCTCGCCGTCCCAGCGGGCGACGGCCACCTCGGCCTCGCCCACGTAGAAGCGGCGGACGACGCCCTCGGGCACCTGGCCCGACCGGGCCACGCGCTGGTACTCCATGGTCGCTCCCTAGCTCAGTGCGTCGAACAGGTCGGTGAGGTCGGTGTCCTCGTCCCGCAGGACCTCGGGGTCCGGGACGGCTTCGCAGGCGATGAGCTGCCGCGCGACGGCCAGGTCGGCGCCGCGGTCGATGGTGAACGCGCCGCGCAGCACCCCGTCGGCGAGGTAGAACGCGATGAAGTCGAAGTCCTCGACGCGGCCGCGGACGACGAGGCGGTCCGCGCCGTCGGCGAAGCCCGCGTGCTGGAGGCTGTGGCCGAACTGGTCGGACCAGAACCACGGCGGCGCCGTGTGCGGGGACGCGGCGCCGAGGATGTTCTTGGCCGCCGCCATGCCCTGCGTGTTGGCGTTGTCGAAGTGCTCCGCCCGCACGTGCCTGCCCAGCGCCGGGCGCCACTGGCAGGCCACGTCGCCGGCCGCGTAGACGCCGTCCAGGCCCGTCCGGCAGTACTCGTCGACGGGGACGCCGCCGGGGGTCCCGATCCCGGCCCCGGTGACCGGCTCGACGTTCGGGACCATGCCGGCGCCGACGACGACCACGTCCGCCTCCAGGGACGTCCCGCCGCTGGTGGTGACGACGCCCGCCGACGGGGTCTCCTCGTAGCGCTCGACCTTCTCGCCGGTGCGCAGGTCGACGCCGCTCGTGCGGAGCATCGCCGCCATCACGTCCCCCATCAGGTCGCCGAGGACGTGCCCGAACGGCCGCGCCGCCTGCTCGACGATCACCACCCGCGCGCCGCGGTCGAGCGCCGCCGAGGCGACCTCGCAGCCGATGAACCCGGCGCCGACGACCACGACCCGCGCGCCGGGCCGCAGCTCGGCGCGCAGCCGGTCGGCGTCGGCGATGGTCCGCAGGTACCGGACACGGTCGCCCGCCACGCCGGGCAGCCTGCGCGGGCGCCCGCCCGTCGCGATGAGCAGGACGTCGCCGCGCAGCGCCGTGCCGTCCGCCAGTTCCAGCGAGCGCTCGGCGGGGCGGATCGCCACCGCCTCCGCGCCGAGCCGCAGCTCGACGCCGTTGCACTCGCACCAGTCGGGCGTGAGCAGGCACAGCTCGTCGCGGTCCTGCTCCCCCGCCAGGTACTCCTTCGACAGCGGCGGACGCTGGTAGGGCGCGTCGTGCTCGGCGCCGACTAGGGTGATCCGGCCGTCGAAGCCGCGGCGGCGCAGCGTGCGGGCCGCGACGGCGGCGGTCTGCCCCGCCCCGGCCACCACAACGGATTCCATCACGGCCGCTCCTCCCTCACGGCTGCTCCTCGGTCAGGACGCGCGGCCGAGGGTCGACGTAGACGACGTCGCCGTCGACGCGCACCGCGTGGGTCGGCTGGCACTCGTCGCCGTCCTCGACCCGGCCGGTCGCCGGGTCGAACACCCACTGGTGCCCTGGGCAGATGACCCGCCCGTTCAGCACGGCCCCCTTCGACAGGGACCGCTGCTTGTGAATGCACACGTCGGCCAGCGCGTACACGTCGCCGCCGACGAGGAACAGCGCGATCTGCCGTCCCTCCACGGTCACGGCCAGGCGCTTGCGCCGCCGCACCTCCGCGAGCGTGGCCGCCGCCACCCACTCGCCCGTCCGCTGGTCCACGGGCGTCCCTCCTCACGTGCGGTCCGGCGGCGGGGCGGGCCGCGCCCCGCCGCCGGGTCGGAAATCGGATCAGGCCCCGACCAGGTCGGGCTTCACGTACGAGTCGTAGAGACCCTGCGTGTAGGAGAACCGCATCTCCGCGCCCCACCGGCACATCTGCAGGCAGCGCTGCTGCAGCTCCGGCGTGTCGGCGTGGTCGAGGACGATCTGGTAGCCGCGTTCGCCGTGCACCACGTCCGAGGTGATGTGCAGGTCGAAGAACTCGATCTCGTCCTCGGTGAACCCGTAGATCTCGCGCAGCGGCACGATCTGCTTCTTGTAGATGCTCGGGACCTGCGACTCCAGCCCGACCACGAGCGCCGCGGTCGCGACCACGAAGTGCTCGCGCATCGCCACCGCGTAGCACCATGCCTGCAGCCCGCGGGTGATGGCGTTCATGTTGGAGGGGTCCTCGACCCGCTCCCGGGTGGTGCCGCACGCCTCGGCGAACCGGATCAGCAGATCGGTGTGCCGGATGTCGGCCAGCTCCTCCTCGTACATGTTCTGGAGCGTGAAGTCCTTCGCGCCGGTGAACTCGTCGGGGGTGTTGGCGTAGACGTAGGCGAGATAGTCGGCGAACGGGCCCACGTAGTGGTAGTGGTTCTCCGCCCACCGGGCGAAGTGCTCCCTCTTCAGTTTGCCTTCGGCCCACGCCCTGCTGAACGAGGCGTCCTTCGCCTCACGCCCTTTGATGGCGTTCTGCAGCTCGGCGCGGAACGCGTCCTTTGACAGCAGCTCTGCCATTTCCTGCTCCTTCCGAACCCTTTCTCGGGTCTCTTACCGGGGTGAGATGTAGACGCTCTTCTCCTGCGTGTAGAAGAGCATCATCGAAGGTCCGGCCTGCTCCTTGAACGTCTGCGTGCTGGAGTCCTTGAGCCCGCCGAACGGCACCGTCATCGCCATTCCGGACGTCGGCTGGTTGACCTTGACCAGTCCGCTCTCGGACCGCCGCGCGAACTCCAGGGCCCGGTCCAGGTCCCGGGTGACGATCCCGGCGGACAGCCCGTACCGGGTGCCGTTCGCCAGCGCGATCGCCTCATCGAGCCCGGACGCGCGCTGGAACGCGAGCAGGGGCCCGAAGACCTCCTCCCGCGCGATCCGCATCTCCGGCGCCACGCCGGCGAAGACCGCCGGACGCACGAAGTACCCGTCGCCGCGCCCGTGTCCCGCGGGAAGGCGGCGCCCGCCGGTGACGAGCTTCGCGCCCTCCTCCTCGCCGATCCGCACGTAGTCGAGGAACTTCTCCAGCTGGAAGCCGGCGGCGAGCGGCCCCATGTCGACGTCCTCCCGCAGGCCGTCGCCCACGACCCGCGCCTCCGCCGCCCGGGCCACGCGTTCGAGCAGTTCGTCGTGGACGGCCTCGTGCGCGATGACGCGGCTCGTCCCCGTGCACGCCTGCCCGGACAGCCCGAACGCGCCCTTGGCGATGATCTGCGCGGCGCGGTCCAGGTCGGCGTCGTCCAGGACGACCACCGGGTTCTTGCCGCCCATCTCCAGCTGGCAGCGCCGCGACGGCCCGACCGCCGCGTGGACGGCGCGTCCCGCCGCCGTGGACCCGGTGAAGGTCACGGCCCCGACCCGCTCGTCGGCGGCCAGCGCCGCGCCCGCCTCGGCGCCGCCGTGCACCATCGCGACGACCCGCGGCGGCAGCCCGCCGGCCAGCAGCGCCTCCACGAGGCGCTGCGCGAGCAGCGGCGTCACGGGGCTCGGCTTGAACACCACCGCGTTGCCCGCGGCGAGCGCCGGCCCGATCTTCCGGGACGGGATGTTCAGCGGGAAGTTCCACGGCGTGATGGCTCCGACGACCCCGACGGGCTCGCGCCGCGTGTAGACGATGCCGCCGTCGCCGGCCGGGAAGCTCGTGCCGTCGATCCGGTGCGCCTCGGCCGCGTAGAACCGCAGATTGCGCGGCGTCCGGGACACCTCCATCGCGGCCTCGGCCCGCGTCTTCCCCTCCTCGCGCACCAATTCGACGACGAGTTCGCCGGCGCGTTCTTCAAGCCACCGCGCCGCCTTCTCCAGAACGTCGGCCCGTTTCTCCGCGGGCGTCGCGGCCCACAGGGCGGCGCCTTCGACGGCGCCGGCGACGGCCGCCTCCACATCGGCGGCCGACGATTCGGGGAATTCCCCGACGACGTCGTCCAGCGAAGCGGGATTGCGCCGCCGGAAAGTCGTCCCGGACGCGGCCGCCGTCCATTCCCCGCCGACGAAGTTCAGCCCTTGGTGCATGTTCACTCGTCCTCCGCGCTCGAATCGGCCGCCGCGGCGACCGCGGTCAGTTCGATCTCGACCGGGGCTCCGCCGGGCAGCGCGCGGACGCCGATCGCGCTGCGGGCGGGACGGCCGAGGCCCGGCGCCGCCTCGTCCAGCACGGCCGAGGCCCCGTCCGCCACCGCGGACAGCTCGGTGAACCCGTCGGCGCACGCGACGTACACGCTCATCCGCACCCACCTCCGGACACGGCCGGGCGCGCCCGCGGTGGCGGCGGCGACGGCGTTGCGGGCCGCCAGGGCGGCGGCCTCGCGGGCGGCGCCCACGTCCAGGTCGCGGCCCACCAGGCCGGTCACGGCCAGGCGGCCGTCCCGGCGGGGGGTCATGCCGGCGGTGGCGATCAGGACGTCGCCGGTGCCGAGCGGTTCGGCGACCACCGGGACGTAGGCGCCCTGGGGGCGGGGCATGGCGGACCGCTCAGACACCGAGGGTCACCCCGTCCTGGCGGGGGTCGGAGGCGCCGAGGAGGGCGTCGCCGGCGACGGAGACGACCTGCGCGCTGCCGCCGCCGTCCCAGGGGCCCTGGACGGTGACGTCGTGCCCGGACGCGCGCAGGGCGTCGATCCGGGCGGAGCCGAGGCGCGACTCGACGCGCAGTTCGGGCGGGCTGCCGAGGACGTCGGCGTCGCTGCCGGGGTGCACGGTGAAGCGGGGCGCGGCGACCGCGGTTGCCGGGTCGTGCCCGTGGTCGAGCAGGTGGGAGATCAGCTGGGTGTTCCACTGGACCTGGCCGTCCCCGCCGGGGGTGTTGCCGATGTGCAGGAGGCGGCCCGCGGCGTCGGTGACGAGCCACGCGTTCAGCGTGTGCAGGGGGCGGCGGCGCGGGCGCACCTCGTTGGGGTGGCCGTCGAGCAGGTAGGCGCCGCGGCCGAGGCGGTTGTTCAGGACGATGCCCGTGCCGGGGACGGTGATCCGGGCGCCGAAGGTGAACGCGAGGGAGTGGATGAGGCTCACCGCGCGCCCCTCGGCGTCCACCGCGACCATCGAGGTGGTGTCGCCGCCCGCGGGGACGGGCGAGGGCGCGGCCGCGGGGAGGTCGCCCGCGTCGAGGCGGGCGCGGGCGGCCTCCAGCGCGGACGGGGTGAGCAGCTCGCGCCAGTGGTCGTTGTCGGCGCCGCAGCCGGCGAAGCGGTCCGCGAACGCGATGCGGGCGGCCGAGGCCATCCGGTGGACGGCCTCGGCCGACAGCCACGGCAGCCCGGAGAGGACGCCGTCGCAGAGCCCGGCCTGCTGGGCGACCATCCAGCCGGGCGTGGGCGGCGGCGTGAGGTGGACGGTCGTCCCGCGGTAGGCACAGGTCAGCGCGGGTTCGGGGGCCGAGCGGCCGCTCGCCAGCCATTCGTAGCCGGAGAAGGGCGCCCCGGCGTCCACGAGGGCGTCCACGCAGCGTTCGGCGAGCACCCCTGAGTAGAGGTCGCCGGGGTCGGCGGCCAGGCGGCGCAGGGTGGCGCCGAGGTCGCGCTGGAAGACCGGCTCACCGGTGCGGGGGACGCGGCCGCCGGGCAGGAAGACCTCGGCGGTGCCCGGGTCGCGGGCGAGCGCGTCGCGGCGTTCGACGATGTCGGCGCGCGTCTTGGCGGTGCAGGGCAGGCCGTCCTCGGCGGCGGCGATCGCGGGCGCCCACAGCTCGGGCAGGCCGCGGGACGCCGAGTCGGCGTGCAGGGCGGCGAGGGCGGCGACCGCGCCGGGCGCGGCGACGGCGAGGGCGCCCTCCAGCGGGAGGGCGGTCAGGCCGCGGTCCCGGTAGAAGGCGGGCTCGCCGCCGTCCGGGCCGAAGCCGCTGCCGCCGAACGCGGCCACCGAGCCGTCCGGGCGGCGCAGCAGGACGAACGCGTCGCCGCCGACCCCGCACTGGCCGGGCAGCGCGAGCCAGGACAGCGCGGCCATGGCGAGCGCGGCGTCCGCGGCGTTCCCGCCGTCCGCGAGGACGCGGGCGCCCGCGAGGCTCACCGCCGGGTGGCTCGCGGCGACCATCCCGCCGGCCCCGGCGGCCGGGCCGCGTCCGGGAAGTCCGAACTCTGGTGACATGCCGCCCAGTCTCGGCGGCGCCTGATCAGCGCCGATACGGACCGAGTGCCGGGAATTCCGCGGATTCCTTGGGCACCGTGCACAGGGATGCCGGGCCCTGCGGGTTCATCGGCCGGGTGCCCGACATGGTGCACAAAATGACTAAGTCCGTCGTGTGCACGTTCCTCATTGTTCACCTCTCGCCGATCGAGCAGATTCTCTGCAATCGTTGCGCCCACCGGTCCAGCAGAGGCGCGTACAGGGAGGGGGCGTCCTTTGGGAGCCGCTCACTGGATCTATCTGTCCGGAATCATCCTCATCATCGCCGTGATGATCGCCCGCAAGAACGTCGTCATCCCCGCGGTCGCGGCGACGTTCCTCACCGCTTGGGTGTTCACCGGCAACTTCGTCACCGGGCTGGAGTCGATCTTCAACGCCAGCCTGACCGCGGCGACCGAGCTGTTCAGCATCTTCTTGATCATCGCGCTGGTGACCGCGCTGCTCGGGTCGCTGCGCTCGCTCGGCGCCGACCGCCGCATGGTGGAGCCGTTCCGCGTCGTCATGCGGTCCGGCCACTCCGCCTTCTGGGTGCTCGCGCTCGTCACCTACGTGATCAGCCTGTTCTTCTGGCCGACGCCGGCGGTGCCGCTGATGGGCGCGATCCTGCTGCCCGCCGCGATCGCCGCCGGGCTGCCGCCGATCAGCGCGGCGGTCGCGATCGCCATCGCCGGGCAGGGCATGGCGCTGTCCAGCGACTACGTCATCCAGGTCGCGCCCGGCCTGTCCGCGAAGGCGGCGGGGGTCGACACCGGAGCGGTCGCCGACCGCTCCATGGTGCTGTCCCTGATCACCGGCGGGATCGCGCTCGTCCTCGGCTACCTGATGTCCCGCTCGGAGTTCCGCAGGCCGGACGCCGTCCTGCTGGACCGCTGGGAGGCCGGCGAGTCGGAGGCCGCCGTCCCGGCGCCGCGCCGGTCGCTCATCCGGGTGCTGCCGCGGCGCCGCGTCCTGCAGACCGAGACCGTCGGCGGCGAGGGCTCGGTCGCCGTCCTCGACCCCGGCCCCGGCTCGGGCGGCGGGTCCCGCACGTCCGGCGGCGGGACGGGCGCCGGGACCGGTACCGCGAGCGGCGGCGGGACGGGCGCGGACACCGGCGGCGGGGCGGGCGGTGCGGACGCCGGCGGCGACGCGATGGCCCGCGAGGCGCTGGCGTCCATGAACGGCGACGACGCGCCGGGCGCCGACTGCCCCCGGCGGTCCAAGTCGTTCGCCGTGATCGTCCCGCTCGCCCTCATCGGCCTCGTCGGCTACATGATGCTGGGCAAGTTCACCGGCCTCGTCCCCGAGGTCGTCGGCGGGGACGCGGCCGCGCTCGTCGGCGGTGTCGCCGCCGCGCTGCTGCTGTCCGCCACGATCGCCAAGGACGGCCGGAGCAGCCTGGAGCGGTGCGCCGACCACGTCGTGGACGGCCTGGTGTTCGCGATGAGGGCGATGGGCATCGTCATCCCCATCGCCGGGTTCTTCTTCATCGGCAACGCCGACTTCGCCGGGAAGATCATGGGCATGGAGGAGGGCGCGAAGGCGCCCGCCTTCCTGTTCGACATCGTCGTCCGGATCCAGGACGCCATCCCCGACAGCCAGTACGTCGTCGGCTTCGGCGTGCTGATCATCGGCATGCTCACCGGGCTGGACGGGTCCGGGTTCTCCGGGCTGCCGCTGACCGGCTCGCTGTCCGGGTCGCTCGGCCCGGCGTCCGGCGTCGACCCGGCGCTGCTCGCCGCGATCGGGCAGATGGGCTGCATCTGGGCGGGCGGCGGCGTGCTCGTCGCGTGGTCGTCGCTGATCGCGGTGGCGGGGTTCGCCCGGGTCCCGGTGCTGGAACTCGTCCGCCGCTCGTTCCTGCCCGTCATCGCCGGCCTGGTCGTGGCCACGGTGGTCGGGCTGATCATCTATTAGGGGGTATGTTGACCGCCTCGTCCGATCTGTCCCCCGCCGCCGCGGCCACCGCGGCGGCGGGGGCCCGTCCCGCCGCGGGACCGCTCCGGCTGCGCGCCGCGCTGCTGGTGCTGCTCACCTTCGGCTCCGGGACGACCGACATCGTCGGGTTCCTCGGCATGGAGAAGGTCTTCACCGCCAACATGACCGGCAACATCGTGCTGTTCGGCCTCGCCGCCGGCGAGGGCAGCGGCGCCGACCTGGCCCGGTGCGGCGCCGCGACGCTGGCGTTCGCGTGCGGCCTGCTCGCCGGCTTCCTCATCGCCGGGCGCCCCGCACCCGGCCGGGTCTGGCCGCCCCGCGTCACCGCCGTCCTCGGCGTCGTGCTCGCGCTGCAGACCGTGTTCCTCGCGGGCTGGGCGGCCGCGGGCGCCGCGCCGCGCGGCGGCGGGCTGATCGCGCTCATCACGCTGTCGTCCACCGCGATGGGCGCGCAGACGGCGGCGGCGCGCAGCCTGTCCGCGGACGGCATCACCACCACGTTCGTCACCGGCACGCTCACGTCCATGATGGGCGGGTTCGCGGTCGGGCAGGGCGGCGCCGCGGGCCTGCGCACCGCCGTGATCCTCAGCCTCGCCGCCGGCGCCGCCGTGGCCGGCGCCCTGATGGCGAGCGCCCCCGTGCTCGCCGCCGCGCTCAGCCCCCTCGTCCTGGCGACCGTGATCGCCGGCGCCGTCCGGCTGCACCCGGCACGGGCGGCCTGACGAGCCGCCCGTGCCGGGTGCGGCTCCGGGCGCGGTTCAGGACGGTCCCGGCCAGCGGGCGCGGGCCATGTCGACGCGGCGGCCGTCGGGGCGCAGAGGCGTCCCCTCGGCGCGGTAGTGCTCGTGGGCGCGGCCCTCGTGGCAGCGCGGCGGGCTCCCGTCGGCGCGGATCACCCGCCACCACGGGACGGCGCCCCCGTACAGCGACATGACCCGCCCGACCTGCCGCGGCCCTCCGCTTCCCACCAGTTCGGCGACGTCGCCGTAGGACATGACGCGGCCCGGGGGGATGCGCTCCACCGCGTCCAGCACCGCCTCGGCGTACTCATCAGGTTCGGACCACATCCCCCGATTCTCCCGGATCGTGCGGCGCGCCGCGCAGGAACACCGCCGCGCCCGCCATGCCGAACAGGGCCAGCGCGCAGACCACCGCGTAGGTGAGGACCAGCGCGCCCGAACGGTGCACGACCTGCACCGGGCGGACGGGCTCGTCCGCGAAACGGCGGTCGCCGGGCAGGCCCGCGGCGCTCATCCGGGCGCCGGCGAGGCCGTCGGACGCGGCCAGCGCGGCCGCGGCGTCGACCCGGCCGAACCCCACGGCGCGGTTGTAGCCGCGCTCCGGGCGGTTCCGCGTGCTCTCCACGATCGCCTGCGAGACGAGCGCGGGCGCCATGCCGGGATGGCGCGACCTGATGAGCGCGGCGACGCCGGAGACGAACGCGGTCGCCGGGCTCGTGCCGTCCCCGATCCAGTAGCCGCCGTCCGGCCCGGCGCCGATGATCTGCACGCCGGGCGCGGACACGACGACACCCGAGTTGCGGTTGGAGAACCCGGCGTGCCGGCCCGCCGCGTCCACGGCGGCGACGGAGATCACGCCGGGGAACGAGGCCGGGTAGGAGTACTCGGTGTGCCCGCCCGCCGCGGCCCCGCCGGAGCCGCGGCGCCGTTTCGAGGGGCCCCGCACGCCCCCCGGAGCGCCCTCGTTCCCGCCGTTGCCGGCCGCGGCGACCACCACCGCGTTGTGCCGGATCGCGTAGGCGACGGCCTCCCGCTCGCGCGGCGTCGGGTAGGAGCGGCCCAGCGACAGGTTGATCACGTCGGCGCCGTGGTCGACCGCGTACCGGATGCCGTCCGCGATCGTCCCCGCGAAGCGCTCGGCGCCGGTGAACTCCGCGAAGCCCGGCTCGTCCCGCTCCAGGATCACCCGCAGGGACAGCAGCCGCGCCTCGGGCGCGACGCCGATCATGCCGAGCGCGTTGCCGGGGCCGTGGCCGTGCCCGGCGATGATGGACGCCATGTTGGTGCCGTGCAGCCGCTTCGGCCGGGCGCCCGCCGGGCCGGCGCCGCGGGTGAGGTCGGGGCCCGCGGTGACCGACCCCGCCAGGTCGGCCTGGTCGGCGTCCACCCCCGAGTCGAGGACGGCGACGGTCACGCCGCGCCCCTTCGACATCGTCCAGGCGCGCGGGACGTTCATCGACTCCAGGACGGGCATCACCGCGTCCCGCACCTGATCGGCGCGGGCGGCGGCGGGCATGAGGGCGGGCGCGGCGAAGGCCGACAGCGCGGCCAGCGCGGCGGCGGCCCGCCTCAGCACCGCCACTCCCGCTCCCCGCAGCGGACCTTCGCGGGCGTGGTCAGCGGCCGGAGCACGCCCCGCACCAGCTGCGGCGCGAGCTCGGCCGGGTCGGGCTGCCCCCCGCGCAGCGCGGGGCGCCCGTCGGCGTACCCGGCCGTCGCCGCCACCACGTACGGGCCGCGCTGGGCGGCGGCGGACGCCTGCCGGGCCGCGTCGCCGAACCGGGCCGCCACCGAGCCGGGGAACGGCAGCGCCCGCAGGCCGGGGCTCGGCGCGCCGTCGGAGAACCATTCGACCGCTTCGCGCGCCGCCGGCTCGCCGGGGAACACCACCACGCCGACCGTCACCGCGAGCCCCTGCGCCTGGTCGAGGTAGGTGGCGCGGAGCACGGCCCGGCAGCCGCGGGACGTCAGGGACCGGACGAGCGCGTCGTCGGCGGCCGCCTCGCAGCGGGTGTCGGCGCCGATCCCGACCCGGCGGGCCGTCTCCGGGGACGCCTGGCCGAGCGTGTACGGGAGCTCGGCGGGGAAGATCCGCCCGGCCGGCCAGGTGCGGTAGCGGCCGGCGAGCTCCGCCGCCGTCGCCGCGGCGCGCTCGGCGGGCGTCGGGCCGCGGGTCAGCTCCGCCGACAGCCGGACGCCGGCGACCACGAACACCGTCGCGCACGCGGACGCCGCCACCAGCGCGGCGGTGCGGCGCGACACCCGCCGGCCGCCGGGCGGCTCGCCGGATTCCGGTTCCGGCTCGGTGCCCGGGGCGGAGACATCGGCGCGCGACACGCAGCGGAGCGTAGCCGAAGCCGGGCCCGTACGGGCAGGGTCAGGGAGGAGTGAACGTCGGGCCGCCGGGCGCGGCGCGCGGGCCGGACGGCGCCGGTCCCGGCGGGCGCGGCGCGATGTACGGCGGGCGGGGCGGCGGCGGGACGTACGGCCCGGGTCCCGTCGCCGGGCCGGGCGGCGGGCCGTCCGCGGCCCTGGGGTGGCGGCGCCGGAACGCGAGGGAGATCGCGCCGGCGCCGGCGGCCCCGCCGACGCCGATGACCAGGATCGCGACGACCAGCCAGGTGACCCAGGCCGGACGGTCGATGATCTTCACCGGCCCCGGGTCCCCCGGGCCGAACCGCTCCCGGGCCGGCTTGCCCCTGCCCGGCCCGGCGGCCGTCGACGCGAGCGAGTCCGCGGCCGACAGCGCGCGGGCCGCGTGCACCTCGCCGAACCCGATGTCGGGGTCGTAGCCGTCCTTCGGCCCGTGCCGGACGCTCTCCACCAGCGCCTGCGACACCAGCGCCGGCGCCATGTCCGGGTGCTCGGCGCGGATCAGCGCGGCGATCCCGGAGACGATCGCGCTGGCCTGGCTGGTGCCGGCGCCGATGAAGTACCGGCCGCCGGGGGCCGCCGCGGGCACGGCGACGCCCGGCGCGGACAGCACCACCGAGTAGTTCCGGTTGGAGAACGGCGCGCGGGCGTGGCCGGGCTCGGCGGCCGCGACCGCGATGACGCCGGGGTAGGACGCCGGGTAGGAGTACGGCGCGAACCCGTCCTCGTCCAGCAGCCGGTCCTTGTCGCCGTCGTTGCCGGCCGCCGACACCACCACGACGCCCTTGCCGATGGCGTACCCGACGGCCTCGCGCTCGTCCGCGACCTCCTCGCCGCTGCCGATGGACAGGTTGATGACGTCGGCGCCGTGGTCGGCGGCGTAGCGGATGGCGCGGCCGACGGCCTTCCTGGCCCGCTCGGACCGGTTGTAGAGGGCGAAGCCCGCGTCCTCCCGCTCGCTGATGGCGCGGATGGACAGGATGCTCGCCCGCGGGGCCATCCCGATGATCCCGGAGCGGCCGCCGGAGCCGTGGCCGTGCCCGGCGATCAGCGACGCCATCCCGGTGCCGTGCAGCCGCGCGGGCTTCCCCCGGTCGACGAAGGAGATCATGTTGGGGCCGGTGGTGACCTTGCCGCGCAGGTCCGCCTGGTTCGGGTCGACGCCGGAGTCGATGACCGCGACGGTCACCCCCTCGCCCCTGGTGACCTTCCACGCGGCGTCCGTGCCGAGGAGTTTCAGGATCGGCCGCTGCAGTTCGCGGACCTCGTCCGCGTGCGCCGGGACGGGCGCCAGCCAGCTCCCGGCCAGCGCCCCCGCCAGCAGGGCGGCGGCCGCCCGCGAACGCCTCAGCATTCCCACTCCGGGTCGTCGCAGTCGGGCACCGCCTTGACCGCGAGCGACCGCGCGACGGCGTGGCCGATCTGCGGCGCCACGGCGAACAGCTCGCCCGGCCGCGCCTTCTTGATCTCCGACGCGGGGCGTCCGTCGGACTGCCCCGAGGTCGTCAGCACCACGTACGGGCCGCCGCGGTCGCTCGTCCGGTCCTGGCGGGCCTTGTCGGTGAACTTCGCGGACGCCGTGCCCGGGAACGCGGCCGCGTGCAGCGCGGGGTCGACCGGCCCGGCCCCCTCCTCGTCCGGTCCCTTCGAGCCGGGGATCTCCTTGTACGCGCGGTCGGCCTTCCACGGGTCGGGGAACGCGACGACGCCGACGGTGACGACGACGCCCTGGAGCTGGTCGACGTAGGTGGCGCGCAGGACGGCCCGGCAGCCGTGCCGGGCGAGCGCCGCCGCGATCTCCTCGTCGACGGCCTGGAAGCAGCCGGTCTCGGGGACGATGCCCGTCCGGGTCGCGTACTCGGTGTGCCGGCCGATGGGGCGGTACGGGATCCGCTCGGGGAAGATGCGGCTCGCGGGCCACGCCTGCCAGCGCCGCGCGACCTCCTTGTTCGCGGCCACCTGCAGTTCGGCGCTCGTGGGCTCGCGGTGGTAGGTCGCCCACGCCCCCGTCATGGCGATCCCGGTGATGAGGAGGTAGCAGCAGCCGACGACGAGCGCGACGAGCATCCACTGGCGCCCGGTCAGCCCCAGCACCGTCAGCGGGTCGCGCGGTGCGGGCAGCGGGCCGCCGGGCCGCGGCGGGCCCGCGTAGGGCGGCCCCGGCGGGCCCGGATACGGGGGGCGCGGCGGCTGCTGCGAGGGGGGCGTGAATGCCACAACAATCAAGATTAACTGTGCTTCGCGACATTCCGCCCCGCCGTTATGGCGAGGAAGCCCTCCCGGGGAGTACGGACAGGGGGAGGCCCCTCCGCGGAGGGGCCTCCCCAGCGGGTCCCGTCAGGACCCGGTCCCGAAGGTCTTGCGCGCCTCCTGCGCGGCGTCCTTGGCCTTCTCACCGACCTGCTTCGCGCCGCCGGACGCCTGGTCCCTGCGCCCCTCGGCCTCCAGGGACGGGTCGCCGGACCGCCGCCCGGCCTCCCGCTTGCCCTGGCCCTTGGCCTTCTGCGCCGTGTTCTTGAGCTTGTCGAGGAAGCCCATGGCTCCTCCTCCTGTGTGGACGTTCGTGCGTCCTGCCCCTGTGCCCGCTGGTTCCCGGGTCATGCGGGTGCTCCGCGTCACGCGACGGCCGGGCGGTCGCGGGGAATTCCGCGGGACATGGCAAGGTTGTGCGGGTGAGGACAGTGACGTCTTCCTCTACTCACCGCCGAGCGTCAGCACAGGAGCACCCACCGTGTCGTTGCCACCTCTGGTCGAGCCCGCAGCGGAGCTCACCCGCGACGAGGTCAACCGCTACTCGCGGCACCTGATCATCCCCGATGTGGGCATGTCCGGGCAGAAGCGCCTCAAGAACTCCAAGGTTCTGGTCGTGGGCGCCGGCGGGCTCGGCTCCCCCGCCCTCCTCTACCTCGCCGCCGCCGGCGTGGGCACCCTCGGCGTCATCGACTTCGACGTCGTGGACGAGTCCAACCTGCAGCGGCAGATCATCCACCGCCAGTCGTCCCTCGGCAAGCCGAAGGTGGAGTCGGCGGCGGAGACCGTCCGTGAGATCAACCCGCTGATCGACGTGGTCGTGCACAACACCGCGCTCGACCGCGACAACATCATGGACATCTTCTCCCAGTACGACCTCATCCTGGACGGCACCGACAACTTCGCCACCCGCTACATGGTGAACGACGCGGCCGTCCTGCTCGGCAAGCCGTACGTGTGGGGCTCGATCTACCGCTTCGACGGCCAGGCCTCGGTCTTCTGGGCCGAGCACGGCCCGTGCTACCGCTGCCTCTACCCCGAGCCGCCGCCGCCCGGCATGGTCCCGTCCTGCGCCGAGGGCGGCGTCCTCGGCGTGCTGTGCTCGTCCATCGGCTCCATCCAGGTGAACGAGGCGATCAAGCTCCTCACCGGCATCGGCGAACCCCTCGTCGGCCGGCTGATGATCTACGACGCCCTGGAGATGACGTACCGCTCGGTCAACGTCCGCAAGGACCCCGAGTGCCCCCTGTGCGGCAAGAACCCGACGCAGACCGAGCTCCTGGAGGACTACGAGGCGTTCTGCGGCGCGGTGTCCGAGGAGGCCACCGAGGCCGCCAAGGACTCCACGATCTCCGTCCACGACCTCAAGGCCATGCAGGACAACGGGGAGGACATCTTCCTCGTGGACGTCCGCGAGCCCAACGAGTACGAGATCGTCTCGATCCCGGGCGCGACGCTGATCCCGAAGGGCGAGTTCCTCAACGGCTCCGCCCTGGAGCGCCTGCCGCAGGACAAGAAGATCGTCCTGCACTGCAAGTCGGGCGTACGCTCGGCCGAGGCCCTCGCCGTCGTCAAGAACGCCGGCTTCTCCGACGCCGTCCACGTCGGCGGCGGCATCGTGGCCTGGGTCAACCAGATCGACCCGAGCCAGCCGTCCTACTGACCGCACGCGCCGACCGCGCACGAAGGCCCCGGGCTCCCCGCCCGGGGCCTTCGCACGTCATCGGCGATGTGGCGTTCGTAGACGTCCGTGAGGGACGGGCCGTAGGGCGCCCGCGGTTCAGCCCGCGGACGGCGGCCGGTACGGGAGAGCCAGGTCGGTGGAGACCTCGGTGAGCATCAGCTCGAACATCGGCGCGGCGTCGTCCAGGGCGAACTTCAGGTGGCCGAACACCTCCAGGCTCACGCCGCCCTGGAGGCGGATCCAGCATTTGAGGAACTGCCGGATGACGCCGAGGGGCAGGTCGATGCCGAGGACGTCGTCGCGGTAGTGGCGCAGCTGCTCGCGCAGGGCGGGGTCGATGTCCTCGTCGGCCGGCACCGGGAAGGGCTTCTTCTTCCACAGCTCCAGGAACAGGTCCATGAACGTCCAGGCGAACTCCCGGGCGCGCTCGTCGGCGAAGTCGGCCTCGTCGGTGTCCTCGGCCCCGCGCACGGGCGCGCCGAACAGCAGCGCGTACTCGCGGGGATGCGCCAGCGACCAGCTGCGGAACTGGCGGGACACGGCCAGGAACTTGCCGCCCATGTCGCCGGGCGGCACCTTCTCCAGCGCGCCGCGCAGCTCGCCGGTCAGCTCGCTGAACAGGTCGCCGACCAGGTGCCGCAGCAGCTCGCGGTGGCTGCCGAAGTAGCGGTACAGCGCGGGCGCGGTCATGCCCATCTCGCGGGCGATGGCCCGCAGGGTCACCGCCTCCGGCCCCTCCTCCACGAGGATGCGCCGGGCGGTCCCGGAGATCTCCCGGACCGTCGCGGCGCGCAGCCGATCACGCCGTGTTTCCAATTCGCCGCCCTCTTCCCTGCTCTCGCCGGCCGCTCCGGGCCGTCTCCGCATGATTCCCCATGAACGCCCTTGACGAAAGCTAACACTGTATGCGAAGTTAACGTCGTTCGCAGTTTACGGCGTTCACTCAACTGATAGGCGTTCGCAGAGGGGAACGGGTCATGTTCGATCGATGGGGACGGTGGGTCCACCTGCGCAGGCGATGGGTCCTCGCGGCGGCCGGCGCGGTGCTGGTCTTCGCCGGCGTGTGGGGGACGGGCGTCTTCGGGGCGCTGAGCACGTCCGGCGGCTTCGACACGCCGGGCAGCGAGAGCGCGAAGGCGGCGCACATCGCCGAGCGGGATCTCGGACGGGACGAGGCCGACGTCGTGGTCCTCTACCAGGGGCGCACCACGGTGGACGATCCGGCGTACCGGACGTCGGTCGAGCGGGCCCTGGCCGCGCTGCCACCGGACAAGGTCGCCGCCACGAGCACGTACTGGTCGACCGGCGCGCCGCAGTTCGTCAGCCAGGACCGCAGGTCCACCTACGCGGTGCTGCGGCTCGCCGGCGCCGACGAGGGCGCGCGGAGCGACAGCTACGAGGCGATCCGGGACGACCTGACCGACGTCGGCGGCGGGCTCACCGCCAAGGTCGGCGGGTCGGTGGCCACGGAGGCCGCGATCAACGAGCGGGTCTCGTCCGACATCGGGCGGGCCGAGGGCATGGCCATGCCGGTCCTGCTGGTGCTGCTGGTGCTGATCTTCGGCGGCCTGGTGTCGGCGAGCCTGCCGCTGATGATCGGCGGCATCGCGATCCTGGGGTCGTTCACCGCCCTGCACGCGCTGACGTACGTGACCGACGTGTCGATCTTCGCGGTGAACATCACCACCTTCCTGGGCCTGGGGCTGGCGATCGACTACGGCCTGTTCATGGTGAGCCGGTTCCGCGAGGAGATCGGGCGGGGCCGGTCCGTGGAGGACGCGCTGGCCGCGACGATGGCGACGGCCGGGCGCACGGTCGCCGTCTCGGGCGTCACCGTGGCGGTCTCGCTGTCCGGGCTGCTGCTGTTCGACCAGAACTTCCTGGTCTCGATGGGCTACGGCGGCATCGCGACCGTGTTCGTGTGCATGATCGGCGCGCTGACCGTGCTGCCCGCCCTGCTCTCCGTCCTCGGCCCGAAGGTCAACGCGCTGCCGGTGCGGCGGCGCCGCCGGGCGCAGGGCCGGCCGGACGGCTGGTGGGGCCGGCTCGCGCACAGCGTCATGCGCCGCCCGGTGGTCTACGTGGTCGCGACGGTGGCGCTGCTGCTCGCGCTGGGCGCGCCCTTCCTGCGCATCAACTGGGGCGGCGTCGACGCCAAGGTCATGCCGCAGGGGGCCGAGGCACGGGTCGTCGCGGAGGCGCTGGAGACGCAGTTCCCGCGCAACGCCACCAGCCCCATCGAGGCGGTGGTGACCGGGACGTCCGACCGGGCCGCGATCCAGGCGTACGGAGACCGCCTGGCGGCGGTGCCGGGCGTGACCGGCGCGGCGGTGACCGGCGCGAAGGACACCACGACGCGGATCTCGCTGACCTACCGGGCCGACCCGAACTCCGGCGCCGCGCGCGACCTCGTGCACAAGGTCCGGGACGTCCCGGTGCCGCCGGGAGCGCACGTCCACGTCGGCGGCGAGACCGCCGGGGTCGTCGACCAGCTCGCCAGCATCGGCGCGACGCTGCCCTGGCTGGCGCTGCTGGTGGGCGGGGCGACGTTCATGCTGCTGTTCCTGGCGTTCGGCTCGGTCGTCCTGCCGCTGAAGGCGATCGTGATGAACACGCTGTCGCTGTCGGCCACGTTCGGCGCGGTCGTGCTGATCTTCCAGGACGGCCACCTGTCCGGCCTGCTGGACTTCACCGCGACCGGCTCGATCGCCCCGGCCATGCCGATCCTGATGCTGGCGATGCTGTTCGGGATCTCGATGGACTACGAGGTGTTCCTGCTGTCGCGGGTCCGCGAGCAGTACGACCTGACCGGCTCCAACACCGCGGCGGTCGCCGCCGGCGTGCAGCGGACCGGCTCGATCATCACCAGCGCCGCGCTGCTGTTCATCATCGTGATCGGCGCGTTCGCCACGTCCGGCATCACGTTCATCAAGATGACCGGCGTGGGGATGGCGATCGCGATCCTGATGGACGCCACCGTCGTCCGGGCGCTGCTGGTCCCGGCGGCGATGCGGCTGATGGGACGCGCGAACTGGTGGGCTCCCGGCCCGCTGGCCAGGATCTACGGCAAGTTCGGCATCCGTGAGGGCGACTCCCCCGCGCCACGGCGGTCCCAGCTGGAGCCCGTGGGCTGACACGGGCGCGCGGTGGCCGGCGGCGGGGCAGCCGCCGGCCACCGAACTATGTCAAAGCAGTACAAAACGCTGTTTACCCTGCTTGGCGGTACCGGAGGTCGCGGCGGGCGGGGGGCAGCGGATGTTCGATCGATGGGGCCGGTGGGTCCACCGGCGGCGCCGGTGGGTCCTCGCCGCCGCGGGCGCCCTGCTCGTCTTCGCCGGCGTGTGGGGGACGGGCGTCTTCGGCGCGCTGAGCACGTCCGGCGGCTTCGAGACCCCGGGCAGCGAGAGCGCCGAGGCGGCGCGGATCGCCGAGCAGGCCCTGGGCCGGGACGCGGCCGACGTCGTGATCCTCTACCAGGGCGGGACCGGGGTCGACGACCCGTCCTACCGCGCCTCGGTCGAGCGCTCCCTGGCGGCGCTGCCGCCGGGGAAGGTCGCCGGCGCCGCCACCTACTGGACGACAGGCGCACCGCAGTTCGTCAGCGAGGACCGCACGTCCACCTACGCCGTCCTCGAACTGGCCGGCGCCGACGAGGCCGCGCGGGACGCCTCCTACCAGGCGGTCAAGGACGAGCTGGACGACGTGGGCGGCGGGCTCACCGCCAAGGTCGGCGGGCCGGTCGCCACGGCCGCCGCCATCAACGACCGCGTCGCCTCGGACATCCCCCGCGCCGAGGCCATCGCCATGCCGATCCTGCTCGTCCTGCTCGTGCTGATCTTCGGCGGGCTGGTCGCGGCGAGCCTGCCGCTGCTGGTCGGCGGCATCGCGATCCTCGGCTCGTTCACCGCCCTGCACGCGCTCGCCCGGCTCACCGACGTGTCGATCTTCGCGGTGAACATCAGCACCTTCCTCGGCCTCGGCCTCGCGATCGACTACGGCCTGTTCATGGTCAGCCGGTTCCGCGAGGAGCTGCGCCGGGACGGGACGTCCATCGAGGACGCCCTCGCCGCCACGATGACCACCGCCGGGCGCACGGTCGCCGTCTCGGGCGTCACGGTGGCGGTCTCGCTGTCCGGGCTGCTGCTGTTCGACCAGAACTTCCTGGTCTCGATGGGGTACGGCGGCATCGCGACCGTGTTCGTGTGCATGGCCGGCGCGCTGACCGTGCTGCCCGCCCTGCTCTCCGTCCTCGGCCCGAAGGTCGACGCGCTCTCCCTCCGCCGCCGGCGCCGGCCGTCCCGCGGCTGGTGGGGACGGCTCGCGCGCAGCGTGATGCGCCGCCCGGTGGTCTACGCGGTGGCGACGGTGGCGCTGCTCGCGGCGCTCGGCGGGCCGTTCCTGCGCATCAACTGGGGCGGCGTCGACGCCGCCGCGCTGCCGGAGGGCACCGGCGCCAGGACCGTCGCCGAGGCGATGGAGACGCGGTTCCCGCACAACGCCACGGACCCGATCAACGCGGTGGTGACGGGGACGTCCGACCGGGCGTCGATCGACGCCTTCGGCGACCGGCTCGCGGCGCTGCCGGGCGCTGCCGGCGCCACCGTCACCGGCGCGAACGCGGAGACGACGCGGTTCGCGGTCCGCTACGACGCCGACCCGTACTCCGACGCCGCGCGGGACCTGGTCCAGCGGATCCGCGACGTCCCGCCGCCGGCCGGGGCGCAGGTGCGCGTAGGCGGCTCCACGGCCGACGTCGTGGACGAGCTGGCCGGTCTCGCCGGCGCGCTGCCGTGGCTCGCGCTGCTCGTCGGCGGCGCGACGTTCGTGCTGCTGTTCCTGGCGTTCGGCTCGGTCGTCCTGCCGCTGAAGGCGATCGCGATGAACCTGCTGTCGCTGTCGGCGACGTTCGGCCTGGTGGTGCTCGTCTTCCAGGAGGGCCACCTGTCCGGGCTCCTGGACTTCACCGCCATCGGCGCGATCGCGCCCGCCATGCCGATCCTGATGCTCGTGCTGCTCTTCGGCATCTCGATGGACTACGAGGTCTTCCTGCTGTCGCGGGTCCGCGAGGAGTACGACCTGACCGGGTCGAACGTCGCGGCGGTGGCCGCGGGGGTCCAGCGCACCGGGTCCATCATCACCAGCGCGGCGCTGCTGTTCATCGTCGTGATCGGCGCGTTCGCCACCTCCGGCATCACGTTCATCAAGATGGTGGGCGTCGGGATGGCGGTCGCGATCCTGATGGACGCGACGGTCGTCCGGGCACTGCTCGTCCCCGCCATGATGCGGCTGATGGGCCGGGTGAACTGGTGGGCGCCCGGTCCGCTCGCCCGCCTCTACCGCAGGTACGGGATCCGCGAAGTCCCGGCCGCCAATCCGCGGAAACCGCTTGTGGTCTCCCTCACCCGGCGCGAGACTGAACGGCATTCCACCGGCACCACCGCGCGTGACGCGTACCGCGACGGACCATGCCCGGCGGACCCCCACACGACTTCACGGGACGTCCCTTTGGAGGCTCCATGGCCACGCGCCTGATCACCGAGGCCGACACGGCGCTCGGGCACCTGGACCGGCTCACCGAGGCGCTGCGCGCCGCGGGCTGGGCGGTCGAGGTCGCCGCGCCCGGCGACCGCCTGCCGTCCGCGACCGTCGCCGACCCGCACATGCGGCGGATCAACGAGAGCGTCATCGCCGCCCCGGAGGGCTCCGGCGGCGTCTGGTCCTACTTCTACGGCTGGGGCGAGCGCATCGCGCCGTGCACCGACCCGTCCGGCGCCGCCGCCGCCCTCGGCCGCGTCCTCACCGCCCGCCGCGACAACTGACCGCCCCTCCCGGCACCGCCGATCAGGCCGACTTGCGGGTGCGGCTCTTCGCCGGCTCCTTCTTCGCGCCCGACTTCGGCGACGACTTGCGGGCCGCGGGCTTCTTGCCGGACGCGCCCTTGGACGACGCGGCCCTGCCGTCGCGCTCGCCGCGGCTCTTCTTGGCGGCCTCCACGCTGGCGCGCAGCGCGCTGAGCAGGTCGGCGGCGGGCTCCTCCTCGGCCTCCTCGGGCCGGGTGACCTCCCTGCCCTCCACCTTGGCGTCGATCACCGCCTGGAGCGCCTCCCGGTAGGCGTCCTTGTACTCGGTGGGGTCGAACTCGCCCTCCATCGACTCGATGAGGGACGTCGCCATCGACAGCTCCTGCTTGCGGATCTCGATGTCCTCTTCGAGGAACGGGAAGTCGGGGGTGCGGACCTCGTCCGGCCACAGCATCGTCTCCAGCACGAAGACGCCCTCCCGGACGCGCAGCGTGGCGAGGGACTCGCGCTGCCGCAGGGCCACCTTGACGATGGCGACCTGCCCGGAGTTCTCCAGCGCGTCGCGGAGCAGCACGTAGGGTTTGGCGCCCTGCGCGTCCGGCTCCAGGTAGTAGGACTTCGCGAAGTAGATCGGGTCGACCTCGTCCTGCTCCACGAACTGCAGGACGTCGATCCGGCGGCTGGACGACAGGGGCAGGTCGGCGAAGTCCTCGTCGGTGAGGATGACCATCTCGCCGGTGGGCAGCTCGTAGCCCTTGGCGATGTCGGAGTAGGGGACCTCCTCACCGTCGATCGTGCAGACGCGCTTGTACTTGATGCGCCCGCCGTCCTCCCGGTGCACCTGGTGGAAGCTGACGTCCCTCTGCTCGGTCGCCGAATAGAGCTTCACCGGTATGGTCACCAGCCCGAACGAGATCGCGCCCTTCCAGATGCTCCGCATGACCCGTCCTTACCCAGCACGTTCCGGCTCCTAGCGTCGCAACCTCGCGCGATTTGCGCCAGAACGGCGCCTTGATCCTTTTCTGCGGGGCGGGGGCCGGGTAAGACGGCGGTATGACCATGCCGTGGCCCGTTGAGCCGATGATGGCCGCCACCGGGGACCTCCCCTCCGACGGCGAGCACTGGGGCCTGGAGCTGAAGTGGGACGGCGTGCGCGTCCTGTCGCACGTCTCCGCGGACGGCGTCCGGGCCTGCGGGCGGCGCGGCGGCGAGGTGACGGGACGGTACCCGGAGCTGTCCGCCCTCGCCGACCTGCTGCCGGACCACGATGTCGTCCTGGACGGAGAGGTCGTCGCCTTCGACGAGGGGCGGCCCAGCTTCGAGCGCCTCCAGCGCCGGATGCACGTCGAGCATCCCGACCCCCGCCTGATCCGCCTCGTGCCCGTCCGGTACGTGGTGTTCGACGTCCTGTTCCTGGACGGGCACGTCCTGTACGACCTGCCCTACACCGACCGCAGATCGCTGCTGGCCGAGCTCGACCTGGCCGGGTCCGGCCCGGTGGAGGTGCCGCCGTACCTGCACGGCGAAGACCGGTCGCAGGTCGGGGAGCTGCTCGCCTTCACCCGCGAGCAGCACATGGAGGGCGTCCTCGCGAAGCGGCTCGACTCCCCCTACCGTCCCGGCCGCCGCGTCGACTTCTGGCGCAAGGTGAAGAACTTCATGACGCGCGAGGTCGTCATCTGCGGCTGGAAGCCCGGCAAGGGACGGCGCGAAGGCGGGGTCGGGTCGCTGCTCCTGGGCGAGTACGACGTCAAGGGCCTGCTGGGCTTCGTCGGCCACGTCGGGACGGGCTTCACCGACCGCGCGCTGGACGAGCTGTACGAGACGCTGTGGCCGCTGCGGCGCCCGACGAGCCCCTACGACGAGGCCGTCCCGCGCGAGTTCGCCAAGGACGCCCAATGGGTTGAGCCGCGGCTCGTCGGGGAGGTCGCCTACAGCGCCCGCACCAGGGACGGCCGCCTGCGCTTCCCGTCCTGGCGGGGCCTGCGTGACGACAAGGACCCCCTGGAGGTCACGAGTGAGCAGTAGCCCGGACCCGGCCGCGGGCGGCGGCGCGTGAGCGGCGAGAAGACCGCCGTGGAGGTGGACGGGCGTCAGCTGACGCTGTCCAACCTCGGCAAGAACCTCTACCCGGAGTTCACGAAGGGCGAGGTCATCGACTACTACGCGCGCATCGCGCCGGTGATGCTGCCGCACCTGAAGGACCGCGCCGCCACCCGCATCCGCTGGCCGGAAGGCGTGGACGGCGGCAAGTTCTTCGAGAAGAACGCCCCGTCCCACACGCCCGGCTGGATCCGCACCGCGACCGTGCCGAGCCCGGGCAGCACCAGGGGCCGCGACACGGTCGAGTACATCGTGATCGACGACCTGCCCACGCTCGTGTGGTGCGCGAACCTCGCGGCGCTGGAACTGCACGTCCCGCAGTGGAAGGTGGGGCCGCGCGGCAAGATCCACAACCCCGACCTCCTGGTCTTCGACCTCGACCCCGGCGACCCGGCCACGGTCGTGGAGGCGTGCGAGGTGGCGTTGCTGCTCCGCGACCTGCTCGCCGAGGACGGCCTTGAGTCGTACCCGAAGACGAGCGGGAAGAAGGGCCTGCACCTGTACGTCCCGATCAAGGAGCCCAAGGAGGCCGAGCGGACGTCGGAGTACGCCAAATCCGTCGCCGAGCGGCTCGCCGCCGACCACCCCCGGCTGATCGTCGCGAAGATGGAGCGGCGGCTGCGCAAGGGCAGGATCTTCGTCGACTGGAGCCAGAACAACCCGGCGAAGACGACCGTCGCGCCGTACTCGCTGCGGGCCGCGAGCCGCCCGTCCGTCTCGACCCCGGTCACCTGGGACGAGCTCGAAGCCTGCCAGGACGCGGCCGACCTGGTGTTCTCCCCCGGCGAGGTGCTCGCCCGGGTGGACAAGCACGGCGACCTCCTCAAGCCGCTTCTGGAGGACCACCGCCCCCTTCCCTGACGAACCCGTGAAATCCGAGTGCCCTATGTGTTCGAACCGGCACTCTCCGGGTTCGGATTCCGCCACCATGGACGCGGGGACACCGAGCGGGGTGGAGGGAAGGGCAGTTGTCGCAGAACCACCACTACGACGCCGTGGTGCTGGGCGGGGGAACGGCGGGGGAACGGGTCGCGGCGGGCCTCGCCCGCGCCGGCCGGGACGTCGCGCTCGTGGAGAGCCGCCTGGTCGGCGGGGAGTCCCCGTACTTCGCGTGCGTCCCGTCCAAGTCGCTGCTGCTGTCGGCGCGGCGCGGCGAGACCTGGGAGATGGCGCTCGCCCGCCGCGACGCGCTGACCGGGCGCGACGCGCCGGCCGGGCGGCGCGGCGACGACCCGGCCGTCGCGCGGATGGCCGAGGACGGCGTCACCGTGCTGCGCGGCCGGGGCCGCGTCCTCGAACCCGGGCGGGTCGAGGTGGACGGGGCCGTGCACGGCTACGGCGACCTCGTCGTCTGCACCGGCGGCGAGCCGGTGATCCCGCCCGTCGAGGGGCTCGCGGACGTCCCGCTGTGGACGAGCGCCGAGGCGCTGTCGGTGCCCGACCTGCCGCGCCGGCTGGTGATCCTCGGCGGCGGCCCGGTCGGCTGCGAGCTGGCGCAGGTGTACGCGGCGTTCGGGTCGCAGGTCGCGGTCGTCGAGTCGTCCGGGCGGCTGCTGACCGCGGAGGCGCCGTTCGCCGGCGAGATCCTCGCGGACGCGCTGCGCCGCATGGGCGTCGACCTGCGGCTCGGCGCCGCCGTCGGCAACGCCGAGCGCAAGGACGTCGGCGTGCGGCTGTGGCTGTCGGACGGCGGGACGCTGGACGCCGACCGCGTCCTCGTCGCCGCCGGGCGCCGCCCGCGCGTGGCGGGGCTCGGGCTGGAGAACCTCGGCGTCGCGGTCCGGCCCGGCGAGGGCATCCCCGTGGACGAGACGTGCGCGGTGCCGTCCGCGACCGGGGGCGTGTGGGCGGCGGGCGACGTCACGGGCGTCGCGCGCACCGCGCACGCGGCCCGCTACCAGGCGGACGTCGTGCTGTCGAACCTCCTCGGGCGGCGCCGCGAGGCCGACTACCGCGCGATCCCCCGCGTCGTCTACACCTCCCCCACCGTCTACTCGGTCGGGATCTCCCCCACACAGGCGGAGGAACTTCGCATAGACCTCGCCACCGCCGGGTACGACCTCGCCGCGACGGCGCGGGCCGCGGTGGAGGCCGACGAGCGCGGCCGGGTGGAACTCTACGCCGACCGCTCCCGCGGGCTCCTGGTCGGCGCCGCCGCGGCCGGACGCTACGCCGAGGAGTGGATGAGCGAGATCGCACTGGCCATCCGGGCGGAGACGCCGCTGAGCCTGCTCGCCGACGTCGTCCACCCGTTCCCGACGTACGGCGAGGCGGTGGAGGCGCCGCTGCGCGAGCTGGCGGGCGGCCTGCCCGGCGGGACTGCTGAGGAGGAGCCGAGATGAGCGAGACCGACGACCTGGACCGCCTGGCCCCGGACACCGTCGACGAGGCCGACGCGTTCGAGCAGCGGGTCGCCCTCGACGAGGCGGGCGACCCGGTCGGCGCCGCCCCGATGCCGGACGACGCGAACGCCGCCGACGCCGCCGAGCAGCGCGCCGCGCTGGACGAGGCCGGCGACCGCGTCGACATCGCCCCGATACCGGACGACGCGAACGAGGCCGACGTGGCCGAGCAGCGCCGCGAGGTGCCGGTGGACGAGGACGACTACCGGTGACCTGCGTTGGCTCCCGCCACAGGCAACAAGGTTTACCGAAAGTATCGGTGCGGGGCGCTCGGCCCCCGGCGGGAATACACTGACCTGCGCGAAGGAACGACGCCGGTCCTCATGTGCGACCGGCGGAGTTACCCGCGCGTAGGATGATGTGATTGTTCACACGCGGCGGAGCACCCCCTCCCGCCGCGACGATTCGGTGATCGGAGAGTGTGGTGACCGCGACCCCGGACGCCCGCCCCCGCGGCACGAGGCTGCCGCGGCTGGCGCGCCGCAAGCAGCTGCTCGGCGCGGCCCAGGAGGTGTTCGTCGCGCAGGGGTACCACGCTGCGGCGATGGACGAGATCGCCGAGCGCGCAGGCGTCAGCAAACCCGTGCTCTACCAGCACTTCCCGGGCAAGCTGGAGCTGTACCTCGCCCTGCTGGACGAGCACGCCGAGGCCCTGGTGAAGATCGTCCGCGAGGCGCTGGAGTCCACCACGGACAACAAGCTGCGCGTCCAGGCGAGCATGCAGGCCTTCTACGACTTCGTCGACGGCGAGGGCGAGGCGTACCGGCTCGTCTTCGAGTCCGATCTGCGCAACGTGGCGCCCGTCCGGGCCCGCGTCGAGCGCGCCAACCAGCAGTGCGCCGAGATGATCGCCCAGGTCATCGCCGAGGACACCAACGCCCCCGCCGAGGAGGCGCACCTGCTCGGCATGGGCCTGGTCGGCATGGCGGAGGTCAGCGCCCGGTTCTGGCTCTCCCAGCACCGCCCGATCCCCAAGGACACCGCGGAGAAGGTCATCGCCCGGCTCGCCTGGCGCGGCATCTCCGGCTTCCCCCGCACGGCGGACCAGGGCTGACCGGCCGCACGGCGCCCCCCGGCGGCACACCGGCCCCGGCGGGACGATCTCCGCGCGGCGGCCGGCGGTGCGTTCACCCTCGGCTCAACCGAGTGACCGCGGATCCGGTGATCTCCGTGCGACCATCGGAGGGGACCCGCCGGTGGTCGGCGGGCGCGAGGGACGACGGGAGCAGCGCGTTGCAGGTTCGCATCGGGGTGCAGAACGTGCCGAGGGAACTGGTGGTGGACACGGCGCAGTCGGCCGACGAGGTGACGGACGCGCTGTCCGCCGCGCTCACCGAGCCGAACGGCGTGCTCGTCCTCAAGGACAGGCGCGCGGGGCGCGTCGCGGTCCCGGCCGCCAGCGTCGGCTACCTGGAGATCTCCGAGGAGGAGCAGCGCAGCGTGGGCTTCGGCACGCAGTACACGTGACGGCCCGGCCCGGTTCGACCGGGCCTTGACCTGCATTTTGTTTCAACCCGACACAACGGGCATATCGATCGTCGTTCACGGGCCGTCCGGCCCACGGAAAAGGAGTGGATGATCGACATGCTCACGACGATCCTCTGGTTCATCGTCGTCGGTGCCGTCATCGGAGCCCTCGCCCGGCTGCTCGTCCCGGGCCGCAACCCGATCGGTATCCTGCTGACGATCCTCGTCGGCATCGCCGGCGCGATCCTCGGCGGCGTGGTCGCGGACGCGCTCGGCGCGGGCACCCTCGTCGCCTTCGTGTTCTCGGTCGTCATCGCGGCGCTCGGCGTGGCCGCGCTGACGGCGCTGAACACGCGCGGGCGCGGCAGCGGCCGCAGGAGCGGCTGGCGCACCCGCCGCGGCACGTTCTGACGCGCCGCCCACCGACCGACCCCCAGCGAAGGCCCCCGTCCGCCAGGCGGGGGCTTTCCCCGTACCGGCGGGCCTCCGGACGCCCGGCCGGGCGTCCGCCCCGGCCGCGACCTGTCCGGATGTGGCCGCTCGCGCGGACCGCGCCGGCGAGCCGGGGAGCGCCTCCGCCCCCGCCGGATAATGCCTGGAGGAACGGGCATGGAATAGACGAAACCGCGGAAACGTTGGGTCCAGTGATCGGCTATTGGTGTATGCAACTGCCGGTCGGTACACTGCGTCGCGGAGTGTGACCGCACGCAGCCACAGCGAGTGACTGCTTTCAACCCCTGACTGCGGTCGCCGAGAGATTTGATCAACGGCTGGTCCCTCCCGCGCGAGCGCGCGGCAACAGGTACGACGGACGCGTCCGCGAGGACGGAGTCGCGCCGGCGAGCCGCGCCGCACCCGGGAGCGGAGACCCCGCACATTGGAGGCTGAAAGCCCTGACTACCTTTCGTGAACTCGGGGTCGTCCCCGAGATAGCAGACGCCCTTGAAGCCGAGGGCATCGTGGAAGCGTTCCCCATCCAGGAGCTCGCCCTGCCGATCGCGCTGGGCGGGCACGACATCATCGGCCAGGCCCGCACGGGCACCGGCAAGACCCTCGCGTTCGGCGCCGCGCTGCTGCAGCGCATCGAGCACGGCGGCAGGGAGCCGCGGGCGCTCGTCGTCGCCCCGACCCGCGAGCTGGCCCTCCAGGTCACCGACGACCTGCTCGTCGCCGGCGGCAAGCTCGGCACCCGCGTCCTGTCCGTCTACGGCGGGCGCGCGTACGAGCCGCAGATCAGCGCGCTGCGCGAGGGCGTCGACGTCGTCGTCGGCACGCCCGGCCGGCTCCTCGACCTCGTGAAGCAGAAGCACCTCGACCTGTCCAAGGTCGGGATCCTGGTGCTGGACGAGGCCGACCGCATGCTCGACCTCGGCTTCCTGCCCGACATCGAGCGGATCGTCGAGCGGATCCCGAAGCAGCGGCAGACGATGCTGTTCTCGGCCACCATGCCGGGCGAGATCGTCGCGCTGTCGCGCAAGTACCTGACCCGCCCGACCAACGTCCGGGCCGAGTCGCACACCGAGTCGGACGCGGCGCCGCAGGTCGCCCAGCACGTGTTCCAGGCCCACCAGATGGACAAGCCGGAGATGCTCGCGCGCCTCCTGCAGGCCGAGGGCCGCGGGCTGACCATGGTGTTCTGCCAGACGAAGCGGGCCTGCGACCGCGTGGCCGCCGACCTGGCGCAGCGCGGCTTCGACGCCGCCGCCGTGCACGGCGACCTCGGGCAGAGCCAGCGCGAGCGGGCGCTCCGCGCGTTCCGCAACGGCAAGATCGGCGTGCTGGTGGCCACCGACGTGGCGGCACGCGGCCTCGACGTCGACGACGTCACGCACGTCGTCAACTACGAGTGCCCCGACAGCGCCGACACCTACGTGCACCGCATCGGCCGGACGGGCCGCGCGGGCAAGAAGGGCGTCGCGGTCACGTTCGTCGACTGGTCCGACCTCACCCGGTGGAAGCTGATCAACGGCCAGCTCGACCTGCCGTTCGCCGCCCCCGAGGAGACCTACTCGACGTCCCCGCACTTCTTCGCGGCGCTCGGCATCCCCGAGGGCACGAAGGGCACGCTGCCGAAGGAGAAGCGGCACGGGCGCGCCGGGCTGGACGCCGAGGAGCTGGAGGACATCGGCGAGACCGGCAAGGTCCGCAGCCACCCGCGCGGCGACCGGGACCGGGAGCGCGAGCGTCCCCGGCCGCGCCGCCGCAAGCGCAACCGGACCCGCACCCGGGCCGGCAAGCCGGTCGAGGCGGCCGCGGCGGAGGCCGAGGCCGCCGCGGACGACAACGTCGTCGACGCGGTCGCGACCGAGCGCAAGCGCAGCCGCACCCGCCGCCGCACCCGCTCCGGCCGGCCCGCCGCAGGGCAGGCCGAGGCCGCCGAGGCGTCGCAGACGGCGTGATCCACCAGGTCACGACCGCGAGACCTCCACCGGGTCTCGCGGTTGTGCTATGTCCGGGCGTGGCCGCGGTCCCCGTTCCGGCCGTCCCGTAGCCGCAGGGCGGTGCCGGGGTGATCGGTCACGAGGACGGCGACGCGCGGGTCGCCGAGGAAGCGCCGCATCACGGTCTCGGCGTTGACCGTCCAGATCATGGCGGGGACGCCGGCGCGGCCGCACTGCCGCAGCACGCCGACGCGGGCCAGCCGGTGGTTGAGCGCGACCATGTCGGCGCCCGCCCGGCGGACGAGGCGCAGCGGCGCGAAGTCGTGCGCGGCGCCGCGCTCCCACAGGTTGCGCCCGACCGACAGGGCCGTCCGCACCCCCGGGAAGCTCTTCTTGATCTCGAAGAGGGAGCCGACCTCGCGGGTGGTGACGACGAACCCGTCCCGTCCGAACGCCTCCACGGCGAGCGCGACGGTCTCGTGCTCGCAGCCGCGCTCCTTGAGGTCGAGATGGCCCAGGGCGCGGCCCGCGATGACGTCCATGGCGTCGCTGACGAGGGGGACGGGCCGGGTCGCGAGGTCCTGGATCCGGGCATAGCTCAGCCGGCTCAGGCGGAGCCCGCCGACCTCCGGGTCGTGGTGGACGACGAGGCGCCCGTCGCCCGTCCGCCTGATGTCGATCTCCACGTACTCGGCGCCGGACGCGGCGGCCTCGCTGAGCCCCGCCAGCCCCGCCTCGTCACGGCGGTGCGCGGAGATGGCCGGCTTGGAAGGCACGCTCGTGACGCTACCACCGAAACTTTTTCACCGATGCCATTGACTAGGCTGGTACCCCGTGAGTACGCCCCGGTTCCTGACCCTGCCCCCCGGCGTCAGCCGTACGACGGTCGAGACCTCCCGCGGCCCGTTCGCCGCGCTGGAGGCGCTCCCCGGATCGGGCGTGCCCGAACGCTGCCCCGCCCTGCTCGTCCCGGGCCTCACCGGCAGCAAGGAGGACTTCCTCGCCGTCCTGCAGACGCTCGCCGCGTCCGGGCGCCGGGTCGTCGCCGTCGACATGCGCGGCCAGTACGAGTCGCTCGGCCCTGACGACGCCTCCGCCTACACCCGCGCGGCCCTGGGCGACGACATCGCGGCCCTGCTGGACGTCCTCGGCCCCGACCCGGTCCACCTGGTGGGGCACTCGTTCGGCGGTCTCGTGTGCCGGGAGACCGTCCTCTCCGGGGCGCTTCCGGCCTCGCTCACGCTGATGAGCTCGGGTCCGTCCGCCGTCGACGGCCAGGCCGCGGCGAAGGCCCGCGCCCTCCGCGACGCCATCCCGGAACTGGGCATGGAGCAGATCTGGGCGCTCAGCCTCGAACCCGACTATGTCGGACGGGGCCTCCAGGATGAGATCCTCGCGTTCCTGCGGGCCCGTACGCTCGGCAACTCCGAGAAGGGCCTGGCCTGCATGGCGAACGAGATCCTCACGGCGCCCGATCTCGTCGACGAGCTCGCCAAGCACTGCACCGAGTCCAGCCTGCGCACGCTCGTCCTCTACGGCGAGGACGACGACGTGTGGTCCCCCGCGGCCCAGGCCGTCATGGCCGAGCGCCTGGGCGCCGCGAAGGTGGTCATCCCGGGGGCCGCCCACTCCCCCGCCTGGGAGGCCCCCGAGACCACGGCCGCCGCGCTCCGCACGTTCTGGAACGAGGCGGAGCACACGCTCAAGTAGCGGTCAGCGGCCCGCCCCTTCGGCGAAGTAGTGGCCCAGCTCCAGGTCGTCGAGGAGGCCGGGGCGGGTCGGCCGCCAGCCCACCAGCTCGCGGGTCAGCGCGCTCGACGCCGGGCTGTCGGCCCCGACCATCGGGGCGAGCCACCCGAAGTGCCCGGGGGCGTCCTCCGGGGCGATGGAAGCGGCCGGCACGCCGAGCCGGCGTCCGATCACCTCGGCGACGGCGCGCAGCGGCACACCCTCGTCGGCGGCGGCGTGCAGCGCCGACCCGGCCGGGGCCTTCTCCAGCGCCAGCCGGAACAGGCTCGCGGCGTCCTGGACGTGCCCGGCGGGCCAGCGGTTGGCCCCGTCCCCGAGGTAACCGGAGACCCCCTTGGCGCGGGCGATGGCGACCAGACCCGCCACGAACCCCTTGTCCCCTTCGCCGTGCACGGTCGGGGGGAGCCGCACGACGGACGAGCGGACACCGCGCGACGCGAGGGAGAGCGTGAGGCCGGCCGTGCCCTGGCGGACCGACGGCCCCTCCCCCCATCCGGCGGCGTCGCCCTCGTCCCGCTCGGTCGCCACGCGTCCCGGCGCGAGGCCGAGCAGCCCGGACGCGAGCACGAACGGCCTGCCGGTGCCGGCGAGCGCGTCGGCGAACGTCTCGACCGCGCGGCGGTCGGCGTTGGCGGCGTCCAGGAAGCGGCCCTCCCCGAACGCGACGTCGTGCTTGAACGCGAGGTGGACCACCCCGTCCGAACCGGCGGCCGCGTCCCGCAGGACGCCGAGGTCGTCCAGGCTGCCGCGCCGCACCTCGGCTCCGGCCTTGCCGAGCGCCGCGGCCGACGCGTCCGACCGCGCGAGCCCGACGACCTCGTGACCCGCGCCGATGAGCTCGGGGACGACGGCGGACCCGATCCAGCCGGACGCCCCGGTGACGAAAACGCGCATGAGGAAACCTCCAGTACCGCGACCGATGTCAGTCACTGTCGTCACCGTAGCACACCGATGTCAGTCCCTGTCATCGGCTAGGATCGCGTCGTATGGGGCGATGGGAGCCGAACGCGCGCGGCCGGCTCGAACAGGCGGCACTGGACCTCTACGAGGAACGCGGTTTCGAGAAGACGACCGTGGCGGAGATCGCCGCGCGCGCGGGCGTCACCGAGCGGACGTACTTCCGCCATTTCGCCGACAAGCGCGAGGTCCTGTTCGGCGGCACGGCCGAACTCCAGGACATGCTCACGTCCGCCGTGGCCGACGCCCCCGCCTCCGCGACCCCGCTGGAGGCGACGGCCCTGGCGCTGGAGGCGGTCGGCGGCGTCTTCCTGGGGAACCTCGACCGGGCCCGCCGCCGCCAGGCGATCATCATGGCGAACCCGGAGCTGCGCGAACGCGAGCTGATCAAGATGGCCGGCTTCGCCGCGGCCCTCGCCGGGACCCTGCGCGAGCGCGGCGTCCCGGACCCGGCCGCCGCCCTGACCGCCGAGGCCGGGATCGCCGTCCTCAAGGTCGCGTTCGCACGCTGGCTGGACGCCCCGGCCGGGAAGGAACTCCTCGACTTCATCCGGGAGTCCCTCGCCGAGCTGAGGTCCGTGGCACGCTCGGCCGGCCCCGCGGCCGTGTGAGCACGGCGGCCGGCCGCCGTCCGGCGCGGTGCGCGGCCGCCTATGACCGGCCCTGGTGCTCGCGGACCAGGGGCAGGAAGAGGTCGTCGACGATCGACTGGACGCGGGCGGGCTTCACGGGTTCGAGGTTCATGAGCAGGTCGTGCCGCACCAGGTCGAACGGCAGGGCGAGCACGTCTGCGGGGATCCGGTCCAGGTCGATCTCACCGCGGTCGTGGGCGCGCCGGTAGATGGTCTCGACGCGGGTGAGCCGCTGCTCGCCCAGGATGCGGTCGCGCACCTGGGTGGGGGTGAGCCCCGTGTCGGCCAGCAGCCCGGAGAAGGCGGTGACCGCGACGGTGACGAAGAAGGCGGCGCGGGCCTCGCCCATGCCGGTGAGCGCGGCGACGAGGTCGCCGCGCAGGGTTCCGGTGTCGGGGATGTCGACCGGATGGCTGCTGCGGTGGTGCTCCAGCGCGGCGAGCGCGAGCTCGTCCTTGTTGGCCCAGCGCCGGTACAGCACGGCGATGCCGGTGCCGGCGCGGGCGGCGACCGACTCCATGGTCAGCTTCGCGAAGCCCGTCTCGACCAGCTCGTTCCAGGCGGCGTCCAGCAGCGCCGCCTCGAGTTCGGCTCCGCGGCGGCGCCGGCGAACGGGTTGGGTGTCGGAGGTCACAGCCCCGATTATAAGGGAGGTTTGCATTCCTTATCGGGGCGGCCTACTCTCATAAGAGATGGATTCCACTCTTATTTGAACGGAGCGACCGGCATGACCACTGCCACGGGCACGCGTTCCACCTTCTTCACCGACCCCGGGATGAACTCCATGACCCGGGCGATGCTCGGCCGCGTCCACACCGGCGCGGCGGACACCGGCGAGGCGCTGACCACGATCGACCGCATCACCGACGGCGACTACGCCTCATGGGAGCGCGAATGGGAGGCGACGGCGGACCGCGTCGCCGCGATCGGCGGCGACAGCCTGCGCCGGGGCCACCGGGTGAGCGCCCGCGGCGCCCTGCTGCGCGCCGCGACCTACTACACCGCGTGCGTCCTGGTGGCCGACGGGTGCGCCGACCCGGACGCCGTGATCGCGCGGACGTTCGCCGCGTACCGCCGGTGCTGGGAGGGGTACCTCGGCCTGCTGGACGAACCGCCCGAACGGCTCGACATCCCCTACGAGGACACGACGCTGCCCGGCTGGTTCTTCCCCGCGCGCGGGGAGGGCCCGAAACCGACGCTGGTGGTGACCAACGGCGCGGACGGCGCGCTGAGCTACCTGTGGCCCGGCCACGGTTCCGAGGCCGCGGCGCGCGGCTACAACGTCGTGCTGTTCGACGGGCCCGGCCAGCAGCGCATGCTGTTCGAGCGGGGCGTGCCGTTCCGTCCCGACTGGGAGAACGTCCTCACACCGGTCGTCGACACCGTGCTGCGCCGCCCGGACGTCGACCCGGGGCGGCTCGCGCTCTACGCCGTCAGCCAGGGCGGCTACTGGGCCCCGCGCGCGCTGGCGTTCGAGCACCGCTTCGCCGCGGCCGTGATCGACGGCGGGGTGGTCGACGTGACCGCGGCGTGGGAGGCCGTGCTGACGCCCGAGCAGAAGGCGCTGCTCGACGGCGGCGAGCGCGACCGGTTCAACGCGGCCCTCGACCGCGCCCCGGCGGGCACCAGGCGGATGCTCACCTGGCGGGCCAAGCCGTACGGCCGGCCGACCCTCTTCGACACCTACCTGGGCGTCCGCCCGTACCGGATCACCCCGGAGCTCGCCGCGCGGATCACGACGCCGGTGCTGATCGCCGACCCGGACGACGAGCGGTACTTCGCCGGCCAGCCCGAGCGCCTGTACGACATGCTGCCGGGCGAGAAGGAGCTCGTCCGCTTCACCGAGGCCGAAGGGGCCGCCGGACACTGCCAGCCGATGGCGCGCGCCCTCGCCGCCCAGCGGTTCTTCGACTTCCTGGACGACCGGGTCGGTCTCACCGCCGCCATCGATCAGGCCGGCGCGCCCTTGTAGACGCGGCCGTCCTTGATGATCACCTTCAGATTGGCGGCGGGGTCCGCCAGCAGGCTCAGGTCCCGTGTGGGATCGCCGTCGACCAGGAGCAGGTCGGCCCATGCCCCCTTCGCGATGACGCCCAGGTGGGCGACATGGGGCTCGGTGCCGTAGGCGGCCGCGTCGGCGGCGGTCGGGACCTGGTACGGGTCGCGCGGGCCGGACTTGCGGAACAGCTCGGCGTTACCGGACGTCGCGATCCGCAACGCCGCCATGGGTCCGCCCGCGAGCCCGGCCAGCCGGGCGAGCATCTCGCTCTGCCTGGCGCTGCGGGCGGGGTCGAGCATCAGGTCGGTGCCGAACGCG
The DNA here is from genome assembly GCF_040302145.1 of Spirillospora sp. NPDC127506. Lineage (NCBI taxonomy): Bacteria > Bacillati > Actinomycetota > Actinomycetes > Streptosporangiales > Thermomonosporaceae > Spirillospora > Spirillospora sp. NPDC127506. Next base: position 84,243 of record NZ_JBEORG010000003.1, read on the forward strand.
ATCCGCACCCCATGCTCCAGCGCCCACCCGAAGACGCGTTCGACCCCCTCGCACACCTGCCGGTTCTTCTCGGCCGACGCCGGGTTCGGGTACGTGTGGTCGCTCTCGGCGAACGGCTGGACGCACAGCCAGGCACCGTGGTCGGCCATGAACCTGAGGTCGTCCTCCGCCGCCAGGTGCCCGTGTTCGATCACCTGGACGCCCGCCTCGACCGCCCGGCGGATGCCGGCCCCGGTGTAGACGTGGACCGCCACGTAGGTGCCCCAGTCGGCCGCCGCCCGGACTCCGGCTCGCAGCTCCTCCGCGGTGTACTGCAGGACGTCCAGGTGGTCATAGGCCGAGGCGACGCCGCCGCCCGCCATCATCTTGATCTGGGAGGCGCCCTTCTTCAACTGCTCGCGGACGCCCGCCAGCACCTGCGCCGGGCCGTCGGCGATCCGCATGAGCCCGAGCTGCTCGGCACGCGTCGCGGTCCCGCCCAGCACGGTCGGCACGTCGTAGACCATGCCGTAGTCGCCGTGCCCGCCGGTCTGCGAGAGCCCCGCCTGGCTGGGATAGATCCGCGGGCCGGGCAGCGCACCCGCGTCGATCATGCGCTTGAGGTCGCCGGTGTCGCCCGCCATGTCGCGGACCGTGGTGAACCCGCGCATCAGCATCGCCTCGGCCTCGGCCGCGCCCTTGAGGTATCCCAGGCCCGCGCCCCCGAGCATCAGCTCGCTCTGCGTGGCGCCCGCCAGGATCAGATGGGCGTGGGCGTCGCTGAGCCCGGGGATGAGCGTCGCCCCGCGCCCGTCGATGACCGTGTCCCCCGCGGGCGGCTCCCCCTCCCCCACGGCTGCGATCTTGGTGCCTTCGGTCACCACGTGCCCGGCCCGGACCCGGTCGCTCACCCCGTCGAAGATCCGCACATCCCGGATCACGATCGTCCGGGCGCCCCCCTGTGCACTCACGCCCGCCTAGTGCCCGCTGCGCGGCCGCCGAACCACCCCCGCCGGCCACGACCCCCGCGCTACCTCAGGCGTTGCGCTTTCAGAACGATGTCGTGGGTGTGGCTGTGATGGGCTCCGGCGGGGGTCGGCGAGGTGCGCGGGCGGGTCTCGTCGGCCTGGACGGTCCAGGCGTCGTCGAGGAACCCGGCGATGTCGGCGGGCGCGTAGTAGTCGGCGGGATCGAAGCCGGGCCGCGACGGCAGGCCGCTGAGATCGTGGCTGACGAAAAGCAGGGTGCCTCCGGGAGCGACAGCGGACAGGAGGGCCCGGAGCGCGGTGTGACCCGGCCTGCGCGGCAGCGGGAAGAACTGGACGGACACCAGGTCGAACGCGGCGACCGGAGGCGGTGTGGCGGTCAGGTCGGCACGTGCCCAGGCGATACGGCCGGCGACGTCCCCGGCCGCCGCCGCCGCACGCTCCAGGGCGGTACGAGAGATGTCGACCGCGGTGACCTGCCAGCCGTGCCGGGCCAGCCATATCGCGTCGGCCCCTTCGCCGCAGCCCACGTCGAGCGCCTGCCCCGGCTGCAACCCCGCGGCCTCGGCGACGAGCGCCTCGTTGGGCTCGCCGTCATAGAGCCGATCGCGGCTGCGGTACCTCTCATCCCAGTACTGAGCGTCCATGCTCCGAGGTTGCCCCCACCCGCCGCGGTCCGACAAAGCCCTTTGCGGAAAAAGCAAAGCGGGGGGTTACCGTGGGCGGCATGGATGACGGCGTGGACGCTCTGGTGCGGGAGCAGATCGCTTACTACCGGGCGCGGGCGCCCGAGTACGACCGCGAGTACCTTGAGCGCGGTGATCTGCCCGAGTTGGGGCCGGTTTTCGACGCGCTTCCGGTCTCCGGTGACGTGCTGGAACTGGCCTGCGGGACCGGGCAGTGGACGGGGCGGCTGGCGGCGCGGGCGCGTTCGGTGACCGCCGTGGACGCCTCGCCCGAGGTGCTGGCCATCGCGCGGGAACGCGCGGCCGCCGAGTACGTGTGCGCCGACCTGTTCACGTGGCGCCCGGCCCGGCGCTACGACACGGTCTTCTTCGCCTTCTGGCTGTCGCACGTGCCGCCGGCGCTGCTGCCCGGCTTCTGGGAGACCGTCGCGGACGCGCTCGTCCCCGGCGGCGCGGCCGTGTTCCTCGACAACGGGCCGGGGGAGGCCGCGATCGAGGACGTTCTCACCGGGCAGCCCGTCCCGTCGGTGCGGCGGAGGCTCGGTGACGGCAGCGAGCACCGCGTCGTCAAGGTGTTCCACGAGCCCGAGCTCTTGGAGCGCGACCTGGCGGGTCTGGGGTGGTCTGCGCGGGTCCGGCCGGTGGGCGCGAACTTCATCGCGGGGAGCGCTCGGCGGGATCGATGAGGACGCCGGGATTGAGGATCGCCGCCGGGTCGAGGGCGGACTTCACGGCGCGCAGGGCGGCGGCGAAGGGGGCGGGGCGCTGCCGGTCGTACCAGGGGCGGTGATCGCGGCCCACGGCGTGGTGGTGGGTGATGGTCGCGCCGTGCGCCGAGAGGACGCCGGAGACCGCCGATTTGATCTCGTCCCACTGCGCGACGGTCGAACCCCAGCGACCGGCGGCGTAGACGCCGAAGTAGGGCGCCGGGCCGTCCGGGTAGACGTGGGTGAAGCGGCACGTCACCACGCCCGGCGCGCCGACCGCGCGCATCGACTCCCTGGCCGCCGCCACGACCGCCTCGCGCAGGGCGGGGAAGGCGCCCCACGTGCAGGCGGTCTCGAAGGTCTCCACGATCATGCCGTGGGCGGCGAGGGCGTCGCGCTGGTAGGGCATGCGCAGGAACGCGGTGCGCCAGGTGCCGGACGCGTCGCGCGCCGAGCGCGGCTGCGGACGGCCGCCGTGGTCCCCGCACAGTTCCAGGGCCCGGTCCAGGGACGCGTCGACAGGGTGATCGGCGGACTCGAAGCCCAGCACCAGCACGCCGCCGGGCGAGTCGGTGCCGGCGTTCAGCAGCGCTTCCATGGGGTCGAGCAGGCGGCAGTTCGCCGGGTTGAGACCGGACTGCGCCAGGGCGCGGGTCGCGTCGACGGCGTCGTCATAGCGTGCGAAGAGGACCGATGCCCCGGCGCGCCATCGCGGGCGCTCCTGGAGGCGCATCCACGCCTCGGTGATGACGCCGAGGGCGCCCTCCGAGCCCAGGAAGAGGCGGTCCGGGGACGGGCCCGCGCCCGAGCCGGGCAGCCGCAGGGACTCGCTCACCCCTATCGGCGTCACCACCCGCATCGACTCGACGAGGTCGTCGATGTGGGTGAGGACGGTCGCGTAGTGGCCGCCCGAGCGGGTGGCCAGCCATCCGCCGAGCGTGGAGAACTCGAACGACTGCGGGAAGTGCCGCAGGGTCAGCCCGTGCGGGCGCAGGCGGTCTTCGAGGGCCGGGCCGTAGACGCCCGCCTGGATCCGGGCGGCGCGGGCGGCGGCGTCCACCTCGATCACCTCGCCGAGCCGGCCGAGGTCGAGACTGACCGCGCCGGCGTGGTCACCGTCCAGGCGCGGCTCGACGCCTCCGACGACCGAGCTTCCGCCGCCGTAGGGGATCACCGCGATCCCGGCGCCGGCGCACCAGTCGAGCACGTCGACCACATCGCGTTCGCCGCGCGGCCGCACCACCAGGTCGGGGACGTCCCCGAGCTCGCCCAGCAGGTTGCGGACCACGTCGCGGAACGCCTTGCCCCGGGCGTGCCCGGCGCGGTCTGCGGGGTCGTCCGAGCAGAGGCCGGCGAGCGCCGGGGGCGGCGAGACCCGCGGCGGCGCCAGGCCCAGCTCGCCGACCGGCGGCGGTTCGTGATCGGCCAGGTCGGCGCCCGGCAGCAGCGCGGCCACCCGGCCGATCAGCGCCGCCCGCTCCGCGCCGGTGACCGCGTCCTCCAGATGACCCCAGCCCCACCAAGACCGCATCACCCCATGATGCCGGGATCCGGCCGCGGCTGGAGCTGGACGAGGATCATCCAGGCGGCGCCGTCCTCGCGGTAGGCGGCGCGGACGCGGTAGCTGCCGGGCGGCAGGTCGATGCGCAGGTGGTTGCCGGGTTCCGGGGTCGCTCCGGGCCACGCGGCGTCGATGAGGACGACCGGGCCGTCCACGTCCCAGACGAGGTCTTCACCGGCGTCCCATCGGACGTCCCGGAGGGCGCTGCGCGCCGCGGCGAGCAGTTCGGCCTCCGAGTCGGCCGCGGCCCAGCGCACGAAGAGCCGCTCGTCGGGCAGGTAGGTCGTGATGGCGGGCTCGTCGCCGAGGACGAGCCCCTGCCCGGCGCCGACGTCCACCAGCCCTATGTAGCCCTCGACCGCGCACGCGCGCCCGTAGTCGCCCCACGTCTCCACCGGGCCGTCGTCGTCCGCCACGCCGCCCCAGTGGGCGAGCTGCGACGCGGGCGCGGCCAGCAGCGGCCCTCCCCCGGACTCGACCCACGTCAGCCCCATCGCTTCCCGCCTTCCGTCGGTGGCCGCGCCACAGTACAGGGCGCCTCCGACATCCGCGCACCTCTTCTCTTCGACCTGGGCTTATGTGACGATTGAGAGTAAGGCGCGGCGGTGCGGCGGGCACGAGGGGGAATCATGCGCAAGGTCGTCGACTGCAGGGACATGCCGAGCGAGATGGGGTGCACGCTCACCATCAGCGGCGAGGAGGACGAGGTCGTCCGCGCCGCCGCCGAGCACGCCGCCTCCGTGCACGGGCACGAGGACACGCCCGAGCTGCGGGACGAGATCCGCCACAACCTCAAGAACGAGGAGTTGAGCGTCCGGTAGGACCCGGGACGGCGCGGCGCGCGTACCACGAGGGCCCCGGCGAAGACGCATCCTGAGCGGAACGAGGGGGCGGTGTCGGACGCGCCCGGCGGTAATGACACACTTACATGAGTTTGTCTCATGGAGGTGTCCATTGCCCGCGACCGTCCAGCCCCCCGAGAGCGTCACCTGGCGGATCCACCTCGACCGGACCATGTGGGTCGGCGGGGTGCGCAGCCTGATGCTGCAAGCGCTGCACCCCATGGCGATGTGGGGGGTGTGGCAGAACTCGAACTTCCGCGAAGACCCGTTCGGACGGCTCCAGCGGACGTCCGACTTCGTGGGGCTCGGCACGTTCGGCAGCCCGGAGGAGGTCGAGAAGGCCGCGTACCGGGTGCGGGAGATCCACCGGAGCCTGCGCATCCTCAACCACGACACCGGCAAGAAGGAGCGGCTCGACCAGCCGGAGCTGCTGCTGTGGGTGCACTGCGCCGAGGTCTACTCCTACCTGGAGGTGGCGCGGCGCGCCGGGCTGCCGCTCACCGACGCCATGGCCGACCGGTACCTGGACGAGCAGCGCAAGTCGGCGGCGCTCGTCGGGCTGCACGCCGAGGACGTTCCCGGCAGCGTCGCCGAGATGGAGGCGTTCTTCGCCGAGATGCGGCCGAGGCTGCGCGTCACCGAGGAGGCCGCGGAGACCGTCCGGTTCCTCATGTGGCCGGCGCTGCCGGACAACCTGAAGTTCCTAGCGCCGGGGAAGCCCGGCTACTTCCCGTTCGGGGCGCTCTGCTACTACACCCTGCCGGACTGGGCGCGCGCGATGTACGGGACGCTGCCGGAGGTGCCGCAGCCCGCGGTGACGGCGGCGCTGAGATCGTTCCGGCTCGCGATGAACTCCGTCCCGGAGCGGCTGCACGACTACGCGTTCGCGAAGAACACCCGCGACATGCTCGAACGGTGCAGGCGGCGGCTCGCCGCCGAAGGTTACGACCTCAGCAAGGGGCTGTACGGGCTCCGCGACCCGCGCCGCTGGCCGGGCAGGCGGGCGCTCGAGCCGGCCTAGCCGGCCGGGAGGGCCGCCCAGGGCTCCTTGCGCGGGGCGGCCTCCTGCCCCTCCGGGCAGTGGCGGGCGAAGTCGCACCACCCGCACAGGGTGCTCGGGCGCGGCGGGAAGACCTCGTCGTCCGTGCGGCCGTGCGACCGGTACGCCTCGTCGGCCGCGGCGGCCTCGGCGGCGATCTGCTCGGCGCGGCGCATGTGCCGGGCCAGGGACTCGTCGGTGTGCTCCCACACCGCGACCTCGCCGGACGGCAGATGGTGCAGCTCGACCCGGCGGCACGGGCGGCGCAGGACGCGCGACGCCGCCGCCGCGTAGATCGCGAGGGCGAGGGAGCCGCGGGCGTCGTCCGAGGTCAGGACGTGCCGCCCCGTCTTGTAGTCGACGACGACGAGCTCCTCGCCGCGCGCGTCGAGGCGGTCGATGCGGCCGGACACCGCGATCCGGTCGGTGCGGGTCGCGACCGTGCGCTCGACGCCGAGCGGCTCGTCGGCCGGGTCGAGGCCCGCGACGTAGCGTTCGGTCATCTCGCGGGCCCGCTCGCGCCACCGCGCGGACTGCGCCTCGTCGCGGAAGCCCTCCGTCAGCCAGCCCCGCACCAGCAGCCGCCCGGCGGCCTCGGGCGTGCGCTCGGCGAGCGGCAGCCGCCACCAGCCCGCCAGGGCGTTGTGCACGCTCGCGCCGAGACTGTTGTGCGCCCACGGCGGGCCCTTCGGCGGCATCGGACGATCGAGGTAGGTCATCCGGTAGCGGCGCGGGCAGTCCAGCCAGGTGTTCAGCCGCGACGGCGTGCACGTGTACAGCCGCTGGGGCATCCCGTCGAAGCCCAGCTGCTCCACGGTCAGCCGCCCACGTCAGTCGTCGGACTCGTTCGCCAGCGAGCCCCAGGTCTCCCAGCGGGCGTCCTCGTCGCCGACCGTGGTCTCCTCGCCCTGCGCGGGCAGGACCTTCAGCTCCTTCGGCAGCGGGGTCAGCAGCGCGCCGATCGAGTTGAGCTGCTTGCGCAGGTCCTCGAACACGCCGCCGATCGAGCCGGGACGGCCGCGGTGCAGCGTGTCGCCGGAGAACAGGACGCCGAGCTGCTCGCTGATCACGCAGACGCTGCCGGGGGTGTGGCCCGGGGTGTGCACGACCTCCAGCTGCGCTTCGCCGATCTCGAAGACGCCGCCGTCCTCCAGCCAGATGTCGGGTTCGAGGGAGCGGAGCGCCTTGGCGTCGTCCTCGTCCTCCTCCTCTTTGGCGAGGCGGCCGAAGTAGTCGCGCCACAGCAGCCGGTCGGCCCGGTGCATCGCGATGGGAGCCCAGTCGTCCTCGTCCTCCTCGCCGGCGGCGGCGACCTCCAGCACCACGTTGAGGTGGTGCTCGTTGCCGTCGGTCAGGATGACGGCCATGACCTCGCGGTCGCCGACCTCCTTGAGGATGGCCTCGGCGTCGTACGCCGGGTCGATCACGATGACCTCGTCGTCGTCGCCGACGATGTAGGTGTTGTTCTCGACGTCGTACTCGGTGTCGTCCAGGGTGAGCTTCCCCGACGTCACCACCTGTTCGATGCGCGCGTCCACGCAACGCACCCTACCGTGCTTCGCGGCCCCGATCCGGCACACGGAGATCACTGCCGGACGCGGCCTCCGCGAGCCGCTCGAACGCCTCCGGCGCGGTGGTCTCCGCGCCGAGCCGGTCGCCGGTCAGCGCCCCGTGGTCGTCGCTGGAGCCGGTCGCGGCGAGCCCGAGCGACTTGGCGAGGCCGTGCAGGTGGGCGCGGTCCTCCGGGAGGTGGTCGGGGTGGTCGGCCTCGACCCCGGCGAGCCCGGCGGCGGCGAGGCGCTCGATCACCTCGTCCTCGAACACGCAGCCGCGGCGGCGCGCCCGCGGGTGCGCCAGCACGCACACTCCCCCGGCCGCGCGGACGAGCCCGATCGCCCGCTCCGGGTCGAGCGCGTACCGCTCGACGTAGGCGCGGCCGCCCTGCGCGATCCACTGGGAGGTGAACGCCTCGTCCGCCGTCCTGATCGCGCCGGCCTCGACCATGGCGCGCGCGATGTGCGGGCGCCCGACCGCCTCGCCGCGCGCGAGCGCCCGGACCATGCCCCACGTGACGTCCACGCCGAGGTCGCGGAGCCGGTCGACCATGCCCCGCGCCCGGATCACCCGGTCGTCGCAGATGCGGGCCAGCTCGGCGGCGAGCTCCGGATGCTCCGGGTCGAACAGGTAGCCGAGCATGTGCAGGCTGCGGCCGTCCTCCTTGCACGACAGCTCGATGCCGGGGACGAGCGCCAGCCCGTCCGGCAGCGCGCCCGCGGCCTCGTCCCACCCGGCGACGGTGTCGTGGTCGGTGAGCGCGACGACGTCCAGTCCGCGGGCCCGCGCCCGCCTGACCACCTCGGCGGGCGGCCTGGTGCCGTCGGACGCGTCGCTGTGGCAGTGCAGGTCGATCCGCATCAGCCGGTCCGGGTCATTCGTCGAGCCGGGGGGTGTAGGCGCCGTAGGGAAGGTCGATCTCCATGCCCGGTTCGCGCAGGTCGAGGAGGTTCTGGGTCTCCAGCATCAGGACGCCGGCGTCCGCGGGCCACAGCACCGCCCACAGCCAGTTGCCCATCGCCTCGCCGACGAAGACGGCGCGGTCGGCGCGGTCGGGGCCGGTGCGGACCGCCCACATGGGCACCGACCGCCCGCACGTCGCGGCCGGGCCGCTGATGTCGAGCTTCACGTGCGGGGGGCTCCCGTTGAACGCCTCGCCGGGGTCGGGGGCGTCGAGTCCCGCGTAGTGGGCGCCGAGCCCGATGCCGGGCTCCTCGGCGATCAGCAGCAGGTCGGCGGGGCCGCGCAGCAGCCCCGGCCCGGACACGGCGACGGCCGTCGCCCGCGCGCCCGAGCGGTCGTCCCCGACCGTGGCGAAGCCCGTGACGAGCCAGGCCGGCGGAAGGGGCCATGGCGTCCAGACGGGGACCTTCGCGTCGCGCAGCACGGCGGCGAGCCCGTCCGGGCCGGGACGTTTGGACGGCTGCCTCGGCAGGACGGCTCCGTGCACGCCGCAGTTCCAGTCGCTGGACCAGAGTCCCGGTGCGCGAAGTGGCCCCGCGCAGCGCGGGCACATGGGCTCCGCCCTCATGAGTACCCACCTTGCGCGGCCACGTCCCGGGTCGTCAAGTTCGGCCAGGTAGCCGCCTGGGAAAGGGGGAACAAACTGAGGTCATGAGGAAGCGTTGCGTCGGCGGGATCGTGCACGACGGGGAGGGGCGCCTGCTGCTGGTGCGGCGCGGGCGCCCGCCCGGCGAGGGCCAGTGGTCCATCCCCGGCGGGCGGGTCGAGCCCGGCGAGGACGACCCGGCGGCGGTCGCGCGGGAGCTGAAGGAGGAGACCGGCCTGGACGTCGCCGTCGGCGCCCTCGCCGGGACGGTCGAGCGCCCCGGCCCGGACGGCGTCACCTACGAGATCCACGACTACACGGCCACCGTGACGGGCGGGACGCTCCGCGCGGGCGACGACGCGGCCGAGGCGCGCTGGGTGCGCGTGGACGACCTCGGCGGCCTGCCGGTCACACCGGGGCTCGTCGACGCGCTCAGGCAGTGGGGCGTCCTATGACACCGGCACCGGTTCCGTGTCCGGCGCGGCGGGCACGTCGTCCTGCGCGGTGAGCCGCTGGATCCGCATCCGGCGCGCCAGCCACACGACCGCCAGCGCGTAGAGCACCATCGGGACGACGTCGGCGAGCACGACCTGCCAGGGGACGCTGCCCTGCTCCATGTCCAGCTTGCCGACCGCCGCCGGGAGCAGGAACGCCATCAGGTTGTTGAAGACGTGCAGGGCGATGCCCGATTCGAGGCCGCCCGTCCGCACGGCCAGCCACGCCGCGATCGCGCCGAACAGGAAGATGTCGAGGATGCCCCAGCTCGTGTAGCCGTGCCCGGCCGTGAACAGCGCGGATCCGACGACGATGCCGGGCCAGGGGGTGCGGAACACCGCGCTGAAGATCCGCCCCACCGGGCCCCGGGCGTTCTCCAGCGTGCAGGCGCCCACGGCCTGGAGCAGCCAGCCGCGGAAGACGTACTCCTCGGCCGCCGCCTGGAACGGCACCAGCAGCACGATCACGAGCGCGGGGACCAGGAACGCGCCCCACCCGACCCAGTGCTCGTCGCCGCCGGACCGGTCGTCCATCGCGAGGGCCGCAAGGATCGACGTCCCGTACGACACGAGGCAGAACAGGACCGCCAGGCCGGAGCACACCAGCAGCCAGCGCCACCGCAGCCGTCCCGCGACCGACGACAGCGTGCCCGGCCGCCGCCGCTGGATCAGCCACGCCGCCCCGAGCACCGGCGGCAGGAACAGGGCGAGCGCCGCCAGGTTGAACGCGACGTCGGCGGTGGCGTTGCCGAAGATCGTGTCGCCGTCCGCCCCGGCGGGGTCGGTGAACTCCCCGGTGACCGCGACCTTGATGATCGCCCCGACGGCCATCAGGACCAGGACGAAGACCATCCCGACGACGAGGATGGAGACGGTCCCCACCAGCGGGCGCCACCACCGGTGCGCCTCGTTCCGCGCCGCCTGGTGGTACGGGCGGCCCTTCGGCGGCTCGACCGTCCACGGCCGCTTGACGGGCTGCGCGCCGTACACCGGCGCGTACGGCCCCGGCCCGTACCCCCATCCCTCCGGCCGCGCCGCGGCCCCCGGCCAGTAGGGCATCCCGGGCGTGTACTCCGGAGCGCCCCCGTGTGCCCGCCCGTAGGGCTGCGCCTGCCCGTACGGCTGCTCGTACGGCTGCCCGTACGGCTGCCCGTACGGCTGCCCGTACGGCTGCCCGTACGACTGCCCGTAGGGCTGCGGCGGAGCCGGCGGCCCGGGCGGGTTCCGCGGCTCGGAAGGGGCGGGGTCGACGGGCGCCCAGCCGTCGGTCTCCCCTGGCTCTGACACGTCCGACCCCTCCCGGTGAACCTTCGCGTAGGTGGGACGAATCGTACGGGGCGTCAGTTCCCCGGCGGGTCGGGGCGCCGGGTGCGGGCCATCCCGGCGGCGCGGCCCTTGGCGGCGACGACGAGCGCCATCTTGCGGGACGCCTCGTCGATCATCTCGTCGCCGAGGGTGGCGGCGCCGCGGCCCTCGCGCAGGGCGCGGTCGTAGGCGTCCAGGATCAGCTCGGCGCGGTCGTAGTCGTCCTGGGACGGGGAGAACACCGCGTTCCCGGCCTCGATCTGCGCCGGGTGCAGCACCCATTTGCCGTCGAACCCGAGGGCGGCGGAGCGGCGCGCGACCCGCGTGAAGGCGTCCACGTCCCGGACGTTGAAGTAGGGCCCGTCGACGGCCTGCAGGCCGTGGGCGCGCGCGGCGATCAGGATCCGCATCAGGATGTGGTGGTAGGCGTCGCCCTCGGTGTAGCCGGGCGGCTGCTCGCCGACGACGAGCGTCTTCATGTTCAGCGACGCCATGAGGTCGCCCGGCCCGAGCACGAGGGCCTCCAGGCGCGGCGACGACGCGGCGATCGCGTCGATGTTCGTCAGGCCGCGGGCGTCCTCGATCTGGGCTTCGATGCCGATGCGGCCCACGGGCAGGTCCATGGCCCGCTCGATCTGCGTCAGCAGCCGGTCGAGCCACTGCACATGGGTCGCGTCCGACGCCTTCGGCAGCATGATCGCGTCCAGGTTCGCGCCGGCGCCCTCGACGACCTCGACGACGTCCCGGTACGCCCAGCGGGTGTCGGCGTCGTTGACGCGCACCACCCGCGTCCTGCCGGACCAGTCGCCCTCGTTGAGCGCCGCGACGACGGTCTTGCGGGCGTCCTCCTTGGCGGACGGCGCGACGGCGTCCTCCAGGTCGAGGAAGACCTCGTCGGCGGGGAGGCCCTGCGCCTTCTCGATGAAGCGCGGGTTGCTGCCCGGGACGGCGAGGGTGGTACGTCGAGAGCGCATGGCCCGGATGCTATCCAGCGGGTGTGAGACCCTTCCGGCATGGGTCTGAACAGGGCGCTGGTGGAGGAGGCGGCCAAGAAGTCGGGGCTGCTGTGGCTGGACCTGCCCGGCCTGCCCCAGCCGAGGGCCGCCTGGCACGTGTGGCACGACGGCTCCGCGTACGTGCTGACCGGCGGCGAGGGCGAGCAGCCGCTGCCGGGGCTGGCCGAGTCCGCGCACGTGCCGGTGATCCTGCGCAGCAAGGACAAGGGCGGCCGGCTCGTCACGTTCATCGCCGACGTCGAGGTGGTCGAGCCGGGCTCGGAGCTGTGGGACGCCGTGGCGCCGATCCTCGCCAAGGAGCGCCTGAACGCCCGCACCCACGAGGGCCAGGTGGAGACCTGGGCGACCGAGTCGTGGATCGTCCGGTTGACCCCGGCGGACGAGGTCGTGACGCAGGACGACGGGTACGCGGCCGTCCGCCCGGTGCCGACCCCGGCGACGACCGCCGGCGCCCCTCCGCGGATGTTCGGCGGGAAGCGCCGGCAGGCCGACCGGTAGCTACATCGGGAGCGTGCGCCCCTCCGCGACGGCGCGGAGCTTGTCCGGGTTGGCGACCAGGTGGATCGTCTGGACCTGCCCGGTGGGGGCGATGTCGACGGTGAAGGCGCTGATCGGGCCGTCCGGGCCGGCCACCACGACGGCCGGCTCGCCGTTGATCTCGACGCGCTCGAAGCGCATGTCGGCGGGGTCGACGCCCTGGTAGGCGACGCCGTTGATGCCGATGAGGAAGCGGCCCACCTTGTCGGCGCCGAGGATCACCCGGCGCGGCGCCCGGACCTTGCCGCCGCCGTCCGACCACAGCGCGACGTCCGGGGCGAGGACCTCCATGAGCCGGTTGATGTCGCCGCCGAGGACCGCGTCGAGGAACCGCTCGGTCGCGGCGCGCCGCTGCGCGCCGCCCGCCTCGAAGCGGGGCCGCCGCGCCTCCACGTGCTTGCGGGCGCGGGTGCCGAGCTGGCGCACCGACGCCTCCGACCGGTCCAGCGCCTCCGCGATCTCCGCGTACGGGTAGCCGAAGACCTCCTTGAGGACGAACACGGCCCGCTCCAGCGGGCTCAGCGTCTCCAGGACGACCATCATCGCCATCGACACCGACTCCGACAGCTCCGCGTCCTCGGCGACGTCCGGGCTCGTCAGCATCGGCTCCGGCAGCCACGGCCCGACATAGGTCTCCCGCCGGACCTGCGCGGACCGCAGCCGGTCGAGCGCCACATTGGTGGTGATCCTGACCAGGTACGCCTTCGGGTCGGCCACCTCGGACCGGTCGCCCGCGGACCACCGCAGCCAGGCGTCCTGCACGGCGTCCTCCGCGTCGGCGGCCGTGCCCAGCATCCGGTAGGCCACCGCGAACAGCAGGTTCCGGTGCTCCTCGAAGGGGTCGTCCATGGTTGCTCAGCCTCGCATGCCGGAATGTTCGCCACACCTTCGCCCCTCACGACGGGGCGCCCGTCCGGGATGTGACATGGGGGGCCGCGGAACCGGGGCGGATCCGGATCAGTGGGGCGATCATGGGTAGTGTCCGGACCATGAGCGGAGCTCCGACACGGGTGTTCATCGCCCGGCTGGCGGGCGTCGCGGTGTTCGACCCGGCCGGCGACCAGGTCGGCAGGGTCCGCGACGTCGTGGTCGCGCTGCGCCTGACGCCGCGGCCGCCGCGGGTGCTGGGGCTGGTGGTGGAGGTCGCGTCGCGGCGGGCGGTGTTCCTGCCGATCACCCGGGTGACCGTGATCGAGGCGGACGCGGTCATCTTCGACGGGCGGCTGAACGTGCGAAGGTTCAGCAAGCGCGAGTCGGAGACGCTGGTCATCGCGGAGATGCTGGACCGGACGGTCCGGCTGCGCGACGGCGGGGAGGCCGTGTCCGTGGTGGACGTGGCGATGGAGCCCACCCGCACCCGGGACTGGCTGATCTCGAAGGTCGCCGTGCGCCGCCGCACCGGGCGCGGGCTGCGCAAGCGCGGGGAGAGCCTGATCGTCGACTGGGACGCGGTGGAGGGGTTCTCCGCCGTCGAGCACGGCCAGGGCGCCGCCGGGCTGATCGCCGCGTTCGGCCAGATGAAGGCCGCCGACCTCGCCAACATCGTGCACGAACTGCCGGCGAAGCGGCGCACCGAGGTCGCGGTGGCGCTGGACGACGAGCGGCTCGCCGACGTCCTGGAGGAGCTGCCGGAGGACGACCAGATCGAGATCCTCGGCAAGCTCAGCGTGGACCGGGCCGCCGACGTCCTGGAGGCCATGGGCCCCGACGACGCCGCCGACCTGCTCGGGGAGCTGCCGACCGAGCAGCGGGAGCGGCTGCTGACGCTGATGGAGCCGCAGGGCGCGGCGCCGGTGCGGCGGCTGCTCACCTACCCCGACCACTCGGCGGGCGGGCTGATGACCACCGACCCGGTGATCGTCCCGCCGGACGCGACGGTCGCCGAGGCGCTCGCGCTGATCCGCCGCCCCGACCTGAACCCGGCGCTCGCCGCGCAGGTGTACGTGTGCCGGCCGCCGACCGCGACGCCCACCGGCCAGTACCTCGGCACCGTGCACTTCCAGAAGCTGCTGCGCGAACCCCCGCCGACGCTCGTCAGCGGCATCGTGGACGCCGAGCTCGACCCGCTGCGCCCCACCATGTCGCTGGAGGCGGTCGCGACGTTCCTGGCCACCTACAACCTCGTCGCGGGCGCCGTGGTGGACGAGAACGGGCACCTGCTCGGCGCCGTGACGATCGACGACGTGCTCGACCACCTGCTGCCCGAGGACTGGCGGGAGACCGTGATGGACGCCGCCGCCGAGGAGTCCGCGGATCCCGAGGAAGAGGCTCTCCGGGGGACCACATGATGACGACACGCCCGATGACCGCGCGCCTGGACCAGCCGAGGGAGGTCCGCCGGACGCTGCTGCCGCGGATCCACTACGACCCGGAGTCGTTCGGGCGGCTGTCGGAGCGGATCGCGCGGTTCCTGGGCACCGCCAGGTTCATCGTGTACATGACGGTGTTCGTCACGGCGTGGCTCGGCTGGAACCTGTTCGCCCCGGCGTTCCTGAGGTTCGACCCGTACCCGTTCATCTTCCTGACGCTGATGCTGTCGCTGCAGGCGTCCTACGCGGCGCCGCTGATCCTGCTCGCGCAGAACCGGCAGGACGACCGGGACCGCGTCCAGTACGAGCAGGACCGGGCGCGCAACGAGCGCAGCATCGCCGACACCGAGTACCTGACGCGGGAGATCGCCGGGCTGCGGATCGCGCTGAGCGAGGTCGCCACCCGCGACTTCCTGCGCTCGGAGCTCCAGCAGATCATCAAGGAGCTGGACGCGAAGGAGCACGTCCCCTAGGCGGGGACCCGTTCGTCGGCGAGCTTGTCGAGGATGCCTCCGAGGGCGCGCAGGTCGGCCTCGTCCAGCCGGCTGAGCATGTGGTCCTGGACGCCCCGCCGGTAGGTGGGGGTGGCGTCGGCGAGCCGGTCCCGCCCGGCGGCGGTCAGCGCGGCGTACAGGCCGCGCGCGTCGTCCGCGCAGGACTGCCGCACCACCAGCCCGTCGCGCTGCAGCCGGTCGACGAGCCGGGTGAGCCCGCTGCGCGACAGCAGGACCCGGTCGGCGAGGTCGTTCATCCGCAGCCGCCCGCCCGCCGCCTCGCCGAGGTGCATGAGCACCTCGTAGGAGCCGAGGGCGAGGCCGTGGCGGGACAGCAGGTCGGCCTGCAGGCGGCGGGAGAGCTGCGCCTGCGCCCGGAGCATGGTCCGCCAGACGACCAGCTCGGCGGCCGTGAGGGTACCGTCGGTCACCGCACCGATGGTACGGCCGGCGGGCCGCCCGCGCGATGGAGACGCACGCGACATGTGACGACGCACACCCTGATTAGCGGGTACGGCCTCCGGGTTCATACCATGGGCGCATGGCCTCCCAGTTGACGACCGAGCGGGTGACCGAGGCTCTCGCCACGGTGAACGATCCTGAGATCCACAAGCCCATCACCGAGCTCGACATGGTCAAGAGCGTCGACATCGCCTCGGACGGCACGGTCCGCGTCGGCGTATACCTGACCGTGGCCGGATGTCCGATGAAGGACACCATCACCAAACGCGTCACGGAGGCCGTCTCCAAACTCGACGGGGTCGCCTCCGTCCAGGTCGACCTGGACGTGATGAGCGAGGAGCAGCGCAAGGCGCTGCAGACGAAGCTGCGCGGCGGGCAGCCCGCCAAGGAGATCCCGTTCGCGAAGCCGAGCTCGCTGACCAAGGTGTACGCGGTGGCGAGCGGCAAGGGCGGCGTCGGCAAGTCGTCGGTGACCGTGAACCTGGCCGCCGCGCTGGCCGCGCAGGGCCGCAAGGTCGGCGTCGTGGACGCCGACATCTACGGCCACTCGGTGCCGCGGATGCTGGGCGTCGACGCCCCGCCCACCAAGGTCGAGGACATGATCCTGCCGCCGACCGCGCACGACGTGAAGGTGATCTCGGTCGGCATGTTCACCGCCGGGAACCAGCCGGTCGTGTGGCGGGGGCCGATGCTGCACCGCGCCCTGCAGCAGTTCCTCTCCGACGTGTACTGGGGCGACCTCGACATCCTGCTGATGGACCTGCCGCCCGGCACCGGCGACATCGCGATCTCCGTCGCGCAGCTGCTGCCGTCCGCGGAGATCCTGGTCGTCACCACGCCGCAGCAGGCCGCCGCCGAGGTCGCCGAGCGGGCGGGCGCGATCGCCGCGCAGACGCACCAGCAGGTCGTCGGCGTGATCGAGAACATGTCCTACCTGACGTGCCCGCACTGCGGCGAGCAGCAGTTCATCTTCGGCGAGGGCGGCGGCCAGACGGTCGCGGACGCCCTCACGAAGACCCTCGGCACGCGCGTCCCGATGCTCGGCCAGGTGCAGATCGACCCGCGCCTCCGCGAGGGCGGCGACAGCGGCCTCCCGCTCGTCCTGTCGGACCCCGACGCGGGCGCCGCCAAGGAACTCCGCACCATCGCCGACAAACTGGCCGGCCGCTCCCGCGGCCTGGCCGGAATGTCCCTGGGCATCAGCCCAAAGGGCAGGTGACCCAGGCACACACTCAGCACATAGACCGGGTGACCGCCGGACACCCGCGACGGGCCGGATGATCGTAGGGCCGTCTCTGTTCGGGGCACCTGGCCATGTACGGATCGTGCGGCTTCGGTGACCGTAAGGTGCCTGCCGCAGGTGCGCGGCGACCGCAAGATGCAGCTCACGGGTCGGGCGGTCGCCCAGCCGCCTCTTGGACGAGCACAATTCGCACCCTCTCGGACCAGACCCGAGCCGGGCCGCAGACCGAAGCGACCACCACGGGCAGGCACGCGGAGGGCGCTCAGCGCCCGGAGCGGGCATGCCCGGCGACGCAGGCGACCGCAGCGACGCCGCACAAACCGCAACAGGCGCAGAAACCGCAACAGCGGCGCGAGGATCGCCTGCGTCGCTAACGGGGTTCCAGGGGGTCGCCCCCCTGGGCAAACACAGCCGCCTCTTGGACGAGCACAATTCACACCCTCTTGGACCAGACCTGAGCCGGGCAGACCGAAGCGGCGGTCACGGGCAGGCACGCGGAGGGCGCTCAGCGCCCGGAGCGGGCATGCCCGGCGACGCAGGCGACCGCAGCGACGCCGCACAAACCGCAACAGGCACAGAAACCGCAACAGCGGCGCGAGGATCGCCTGCGTCGCTGACGGGGGTTCCAGGGGGTCGCCCCCCTGGGAAATTAAGTCGCCTCGTTGTCGAAGGGCGGGCGCTCGTCGGGGCCGAGGGCGCCGGCGCTGGTGGCGTAGGCGGGCTCGTCGTCGAAGAGGGCGGAGCCGTTCGTGCCCTTGGCGGACGGGTAGGTGTCGTCGTCCTCGAACAGGTGCTTGCGGACGAACGTCTTGGGGTTGAGGTCGTTCAGGTCGAAGTCCTTGAACTCCGGCCCGAGACCTTCCTGGAGGTCCGCCTTGGCGCTGTCGGCCATCTGCCGGAGCTGCCGCAGCATGCGTCCCGCCTGGCCGGCGACCTGCGGCAGCTTGTCGCCGAAGATGACCAGGGCGAGGACGACGAGCACCGCCATCTCACCGAGTCCGACGTCGAACAACCCGTCCTCCGAAAACCGTCAGGGGCCGGTCCGCGCGGACCGGCCCCCTCAGCGTATCCCGAGCCCGGACGAACCGGACCCCGCGGATCTCGGCGCCGGTCAGTCGGCGCCCAGCGTGACCTGGACCGTGCTCTCCTTGCCGTCGCGCTCGTAGGTGACCTTGATCTGGTCGCCGGGGGCGCGGCTGCGGATCTGCGCGATGAGGTCGGTGGCGTCCTCGATCGGCTTGTCGTCGATCTTGGTGATGACGTCGCCGGGCTTCAGCCCGGCCTTGTCCGCCGGGCCGCCCTTGACCACCGGGTCCTGCCCGTTGACGGGCGTCGACATGATCCGGGCGCCGCCGTCCTGGTAGCGCGGGTCGGGGAAGACGCCGAGCTTGGCCTGCCGGACGGTGCCGTTGCGGATGATCTCCTCGGCGACCCGCTTGCCCTGGTTGATCGGGATCGCGAAGCCGAGGCCGATGCTGCCGCTCTGCTGCTCGCCGCCGAGGGACTGGCCGCCGAGCGTCGCGATCGCGGTGTTGATGCCGATCACGCGGCCCTTCGCGTCGACCAGCGGGCCGCCGGAGTTGCCGGGGTTGATGGCCGCGTCGGTCTGGATCGCGTTGAGGTAGGACGCGTCGCCGCCGCCCTCGCCCTGGGTGGGCACGGCGCGGTTCAGCGAGCTGACGATGCCGGTGGTGACCGAGCCCTGCAGGCCCAGCGGCGAGCCGATCGCGATCACCGGGTCGCCCACGGCGATCTTGCTGGAGTCGCCGAGCGGCAGCGGCGGCAGCGAGTGCCGGCCCTCCGGCTTGAGGACGGCGACGTCGGAGCTCGGGTCGGCGCCCTTGACGGTCGCGGGCAGCGTCTTCTTGTCGTTGAAGACGATCTGGATCTGCCCGCCGCCGGAGCCGGCGACGACGTGGTTGTTGGTGATGACGTAGCCGCCGTTGACGATGAAGCCGGTGCCGCCGACCTCGCCCTGCGCGGACTGCACGCGGATCATCACGACGCTGGGCAGCACCCGCTGCGCCACGCCGGCGACGGAGTCGGGCGGGCGGCTCTGCACCTTGGTGTCGCTGCCGTTGCCGCCGCCGAGGCTGACCGCGCCGCCGTCGTCGTCGCCGTTGGTGGCGATGACGCCGATCCCGGCGCCGAGCGCGCCCGCGACGAGCGCGACGATCAGCGCGACGACCGCGAGGAGCCCGAGGCCCGGGCCGCCGCGCGAGGACGACGGCATCGCCGGCACCGGCGCCCAGTTCGGCCCGGTGCCGCCGGGCGGCATCCCGTAGCCGGCCATGGGGCGCGGTCCCGGGCCGCCGGGCGGGGGGCCGCCGAGCGGCGCGGGCGGCGGCGCGAGCGGCGGCTGGGCGCCCGGGGGCGGCGGGCCCTGGTGCGACTGGTGCGGCCAGCCGCCGTGCGGGCCGCCCTGCGCGGCGCGCGGGTCCTGGTTGTGCGGGACGAAGCCGGGCCGCGGGCGGTCGTCGTCGGCGGGCTTGTCCAGCGCGACGGGCGGCGGAGGCTGCGGCATGTCGCGCGGCGGGACGTCCTGCAGCGGCACCTCCTGCGGCCCCATGCCGGGGGCGGCGCCGCGCGAGAGGACGTCCTCGCTGGTGTCGGGCGGGTTCCCGAGCGAGTCCGGCGGCGCGAACCCGCCGGCCACCAGGCGGTCGCCCTCGTGGCCGGGCTCGTGGTCGGGTTCGGGGTCGTCCGACGGCCGCGGGGCACCGGTCTCCGCCGCCGGCTCAGGGTCGTCCGCCGGCTGCGCCGGCGGGATCTCCTGGTCGGTCACCGTCTCGGGGGGAGCCGCCGCCTCCTGCCGTCCGGGCTCCTGTCCGGAGGCGACCTCGTCGTCCTCCGAGGGCGCCCTGACCGGCCCGCGGTTGTCTTCCGTCATCCCCATCTCTCCTACCGAGCATGGTCCTCGTCATCCGTGCTCATGCTGCCCCGAAAGGCATGTGGCGAGCATAAGACCTGAATTCAATACGCTCATCCCGGGTCAGTCGAACGGATTCGCCGACGAGGCCAGGCGCCGCGCGCCCCGGGAGACGCGCGTCCAGAACGTGTCGGCGGGGCCGTGCGGCATGCTCACCGCGACCGCGTCCGCGGTGCTCTGCGGGGCGTCGGTCAGCACGGTGTACACGTAGCCCTTCCCGGCGGACACGGCCCAGCGGCGCAGCCCCTCGCGCCGGAAGACCGTCCGGCCGCGGCGGAAGGTCTTCTGCCAGCCGGCCATGCCGCGCTCGTCGAGCCGGCCGCGCTGCACGAACACCGAGACGGCGGCGAGGCCGTCGGAGTAGCTGAGGTGGACGGTGCCGCCGCCGTTCTCACGGCGCACGTCGTAGAGGGTGAGGCGGCCGGGCAGGTCCGGCGGGACTGGCCAGCCGCGGTCGCGCAGCCCGTCGATGGCGGCGCGGTCCAGCCGCTCGCCCCACGCGCTCGCGCCGGACGCGGCGCCGGTGCCCGCGGCCGGCTCGCCGACGCCGGCCCCGGGGAAGCGCAGCAGCCCGCCCCGGGGCCGGCCGAGCACGGGGTTCTCCGCCGGCGGCATGGTGAAGCTGATCTCGCTGAACCCGGTGACGACCACGGCGCGGCCGGTGGCGTCGATCAGCTCGCGGTGCAGCATCAGCCCGGTCTCGCGGTCGATCCAGAAGCGCCCGGCGGGGCTGCCGTCCGGCCGGCGGGCCTCGACGACGCGCGCCGCGCGGCCGCAGACGACGGAGTCCCCGGCGCGCACCACCGAGTAGTTGCGGGTGAGCAGGGCGAGGGTGTCGCGGGTGAAGCCGGTGGTGTCCCCGGCGGCGGACTCGGGCCGGTACCCGGCGCCGCTCGTCCCGGACCGGTAGCGGATGCCCTCGCCGGGCCGGTGGGTCACGCTGACGCGGGACGTGGCGGACCGGTCGCGGTTCCACGTGGTGAGGAAGCGGCGCCCCTGGTACGGGACGCGCTGCGCGGCGTCGGCGGCGGCGCGCAGCAGCCCGACCGCGCCGGGGTCGCTGCGGACGCGGCGGACGGCGGCGGGGTCGCCGGACAGCAGCCCGGCGACCGCGAGCGCTCCCACGATCCCGCAGGCCAGGACGGCGTACCGCCGGCTCCGCCGGCCGCCCGCAAGGCCGCTCGCGGTCGGTGCGGTCACGGCCCCGGCGAGACCTGTACCTGGTAGACCGGGTCGGTCAGCGGGTCGGTGAGCGGCGCGTCCCCGGAGGTCAGCGCGTGCTCCACGGCGAACCGGTCGAAGGCGGGCGTGACGGTGGGCGCCTCCTGCCGCCCGCCGGCGGCGTAGGAGGCGGTGCCGAGGCCGATGACGAGCGTGGCGGCGCCGACGACGAGGGCGCGGCGGCGCGGATGGGCGTGCGCGGCGGCGCGCCCGGCGGGGCGGTTGTCGCGCGGGCGCGCGGCGGGAGCGTTCCGCACCGGGCGGGCCGATGATCGCAGCGGCCGGGCGGGGCGGTGCGGCGGCGGGGCCGGGGGCGGCCCGGGCGGGACGTCGGCGGGCGCGGGCGCCTCGGGGGCGCCGGCGGGCAGCGAGCGCAGCCGGGTCAGGAAGTCGGGGGTGGGCAGGTCGTCGGTGCCGTCGGCGGCGGGAAGCTCGGACAGGCCCCGCAGCCGCCCCTTGAGGAGGCGCAGCTCGGCGACCTCGGCCCGGCACTGAGCGCATCCCGCGAGATGGGCGAGTACGCGGTCGCGCTCCTCGTGCCCCAGCTCATCGTCGACCAGAGCGGTCAGACGCTCCCCCAGACAACTCACGCCGCCTCCGTCGATTCCAATTCTCGGTCGGGCGCGCGGTCCCGCCCCGCGCGCGTCCATGTACGGCTCTACGCGCCGCCCGGCTGCGGCAGCGCGCCGCCCGCCGCGCGCAGGCCCCCCGCCGGCGCCGCGGCCTCGCCGCCGGCCGCGGCGTCGCGCGCCTCGGCCGCCTGGTACTCGTTCCTGGTGCCGGGTCGGCGCCGGGTCGGCGCGCGGTGCTCCAGCGCGGCGCGCAGCTGCGCCCGCCCCCGGTGGATGCGGCTGCGCACGGTGCCGAGCTTCACCCCGAGCGTCGCGGAGATCTCCTCGTAGGACAGCCCCTCGATGTCGCACAGCACGACGGCCGCGCGGTACTCGGGCGCGAGCGCGTCGAGGGCGGCCTGGACGTCGGCGTCGAAGTTGGTGTCGTCGAACGCCTGCGCCGGGGTCGGCTCGCGGCCCTGGAGGCGCTCGGCGGCGTCGTCGGCGAGGCCCTCGAAGCGGATGCGCTGGCGGCGCCGCGCCATGTCGAGGAACAGGTTCGTGGTGATGCGGTGCAGCCAGCCCTCGAACGTTCCGGGCGTGTAGTTCGACAGCGATCGGAACACGCGGACGAAGACCTCCTGGGTGAGGTCCTCGGCGTCGTGCTGGTTACCGGTCAGCCGGTAGGCGAGCCGGTAGACGCGCGCGGAGTGCTCGCGCACGACCTCGTCCCAGGACGGCGGCGCCCACTCCGCCTCGGGTGCGTTCTCGCGGGTGCGAGCGGCGTTCCCCAGCCCCTGCCGGGCGCCGACCCCCACAGCGCTTCTGAAACTCAGTGCTGCGACTCCCATGGTGCCGGGCTGTTCCTCTCTCGTGAGCCAAGGTCTCGCCTTGGAACGGCACGGTCTCGCCTGGGCTGGGGCGGTTCGTGAACCAACGCTGTCTCTGGCCTGCTGTGTGCGTACTCCCGCTTTCACTCCATACAACGCGCTGAAACGCCGGACGGTTCCCTGTCAACGATATGGTCTTTCCAGCATGAGGCATGCGGGGGTCCCGCGAGGAGGCAGCCATCGACGCCATTCAGGCCACCCGGGCCTATGTGGAGGATTACCTCCCCGAAGACGAGGCGCTGCTCGCCGCCAGGCGGCGCGGCCAGGAGGTCGGCGCGACCCCGATCGGCCCCGCCGGCGGTGCGGCGCTGCGCTTCCTCGCGACCCTGATCGGCGCCCGGACGGTGGTGGAGGTCGGCTCCGGGTGCGGCGTGTCCGGCGTGTGGCTGATGCGCGGCATGCCGAAGGACGCGGTGCTGACGAGCGTGGACATCGAGCCCGAGAACCAGCGGCTGGCCAAGCTCGCCTACCGGGAGGCGGGGCTGTCCGGCTTCCGCACCCGGATGATCAGCGGGCCGGCGCTGGAGGTGCTGCCGCGGCTCACCGACGGCGCCTACGACATGGTGTTCTGCGACGCCGACAAGCGGGAGTACCCCGAGTACCTGACGGACGCGCTGCGGCTGCTGCGTCCCGGCGGCGTGGTCGCGTTCGACAACGCGCTGTGGCACGACCGGGTCGCCGACCCCGCGCACCGCGACCCGGACACCGAGGCGATCCGCGAGGTGCACCGGATGATCCGGGACGACGACCGGCTCGTCCCGCTGCTGATCCCGGTCGGCGACGGGCTGCTGTGCGCCGTCAAGCGCGCCTGAGCGAGCCGATGGAGACGGCCGGGACGCGCGAGCCGTTCGCGGTGCGGAACCGGGTGACCTGGCGCGGGGTCTGGCAGGCGGTGGCGTTCCTCATCCTGTTCCTGGCGTCCGTGGGGTTCATCACGAGCGGCGTGGTGCGCGGCGCCGGTGTGGGGAGCGTCACGTTCATGGTGCTCGGGGTCGCGGGGCTCGTCCTGTTCGGGGCGGGCCTGCTGCTGTCGGCGGGCGGGATGCTGGCGCGCCGCCCCGTCCTGGTGCTGGACGGCGACGGGGTGCGCCGCCCGGCGCGCTGGCCGCTGCCGCGCTCGTCGGGGCGCACGCTGCCGTGGGACGAGGTGGCCGGGATCGCGGCGCTGCGCCGCGGGATGGCCGGCACCCGGCGCGGCGAGCAGGACTACCTGGTGTTCCTGCCGGCCCCGGAGCTGGCGGAGATGGCGCGGACGGCGGAGCGGCCGCGGCTGGTGGCGCTGACGATGCGCGACGTCCCGTCCACGGCGCCGGCCGTCCCGTGGTGCTTCGCGGTGGAGCCGGGCTGGGACGCGACGCTCCCGGAGATCGTCAAGGAGGCCCGGCGGCGCCGCGGCGTCCCGGTGATCGACCGCCGCACGAAGTGACCGCCGGGCGGCCGGGCGGTCAGGCGGCCAGCCAGTCCAGCAGCAGCCGGACGCCGAAGCCGGTCGCGCCGCGGGTGAGCTCGGCGTCGGCGGAGGCCGCGCGGCCCGGCCCGGCGATGTCGAGGTGCGCCCAGGGGCGGCCGCCGGTGAACTCGCGCAGGAACAGCGCCGCCGTGATGGAGCCGGCGCCGTAGCCGCCGCGCCCGATGTTGGCGACGTCGGCGACGTCGGAGTCGATCGCGGCGCGGTAGTCGCCGGTGAGCGGGAGCCGCCACACCGGCTCGCCGGCCGCCGCGCCGGCGCGGGTGAGCGCGTCGGCGAGGGCGTCGTCGGTGGCGAACAGCGCCGCGTGCCGCAGGCCGAGCGCGACCTTCGCGGCGCCGGTGAGGGTGGCGACGTCGACGATCGCGTCGGGGGCGAGCTCGGCGTCGGCGTAGGCCAGCGCGTCGGCGAGGACGAGCCGCCCCTCGGCGTCGGTGTTCAGCACCTCCGAGGTCGTCCCGCCGAAGTGGCCGATCACGTCGCCGGGGCGCATCGACGACCCGGACGGCATGTTCTCCGCCGCCGCGACCAGGCCGGTGACGCGGGCGCGGACGCCGAGGCCGCGCAGCGCGCTCATGGCGGCGATGACCGCGGCGCCGCCGGCCATGTCGGTCTTCATCGTCTTCATGCCCTCGTTGGGCTTCAGCGACAGGCCGCCGCTGTCGAAGGTGATGCCCTTGCCGACCAGCACGACGTGCCGGCCGGCCTGCTCGTCCGGCTCGTCCGGCCGGTAGGAGAGCTCGATGAGGCGGGGCGGGCGCGCGGATCCGCCGCCGACGGCGAGCAGCCCGCCGAAACCGCCCTCGGCCAGCTCCTTCTCGCCGCGCACCCGGACGTCGAGGCCCGCCTCGGCGGCGACCTGCTCGGCCCTGGCGGCGAGCCAGGACGGGTCCTTCTCGGCGGAGGGGGTGTTGGCGAGATCACGGGCGAGCGCGGTGGCCCGCGCCCGCGCGGTGCCCCGCTCGATGGCCGGGGCGGCGGCCTCCGGCCCGGCCTCGGTCAGCACGGCGAGGGCGCCGAGCGCCTTCTTGGCGGGCGCGGCGCCGATCTTGAACTCGTAGGACGCGAGCAGCGCGCCCTCGACGAACGCGGCGAGATCGCCGTCGGGGACGCCCGCGACGAGCGCCGTCCGGCCCCTGCCGCGGCGGGCCAGCGCGGCGCCGGCCCTGCGCAGGTCGGCCGGGGCCGCGTCGCCCACCCCGTACAGCAGCAGCTCGCGGATCCGGTCGCCGACGCGGACCTGGGTCGCGGTGATCTCCCCCGGCTCCCCCTTGGCCTCGTGCAGCTCCAGCAGCTCGTCCAGCGTGAAGGGCAGCCCGGCGGCGGCCTCCGCCGCGGGCGCGACGGGGCCGGTGCGGACGGGGACCGCCATCGCCTCCGCCCCCAGGTCGGCCGCGGTCTGCGACACGGTGCCGGCGGCGCCGTGGACGCGGGTCTCGATGGGCATGCCGATGATCCCCCCAGGTAGGAGCCGGTGCGGGCGCCGTGCGCGCACCGCGCGCGCGGTGCCGCCGCGCGCGTGAAGGACGTGCGGAAATGGCAAGGGCCCCGGCGGCGTCGCCGGGACCGTCACCAACAGGCCGGGAGCGGTGGAGCCGTCAGCCCACGACGTCCTTGAGCGCGTCGCCGAGCTCCTTGGCCTCGTCGGCGGAGAGTTCGACCACGAGGCGGCCGCCGCCTTCGAGGGGAACCCGCATGACGATCCCGCGCCCCTCCTTGGTCACTTCGAGCGGACCGTCTCCCGTCCGCGGCTTCATCGCCGCCATGCGTGCATCCCCTTCCTGCGTAGGGCCGCGGCCTCGCACACCCTTGGCCGCGTGGCCGCGTGTCGCATCCGCGTCATCAGTAGTGGTCCATTATCTCGTCTTCCGGGCGCGAAGTGGTAACGATCAGCCTCCAGATCGGAAGATGGGAGGATCTGCGGGCGAAACGAGGAGGACGACGATGTCTGAGACCGTGCTGTACGACGTGACCGACGGTGTGGGGACGATCACACTGAACCGCCCGGACGGGATGAACTCGCTGACCGCCGAGATGAAGGAGCTGCTGCGCGCGACGGTGGTGCGCGCCGCCGCCGATCCGGCCGCCCGCGCGGTGATCCTGACCGGTGCGGGCCGGGCCTTCTGCGCGGGCCAGGACCTGCGGGAGCACGCCGCCAACCTCGCCGCCGGGAAGGGCCTGGACGGCACCGTCCGCGGGCACTACAACCCGACCGTGCTGGCCCTCGCCGGGATGCGGAAGCCGGTGGTCGCGGCGGTGAACGGCGTGGCGGCGGGGGCGGGCGCGTCGCTGGCGTTCGCCTGCGACCTGATCGTCGCGTCCGACAGGGCCCGGTTCGCGACGGCGTTCACCGGGATCGGGCTCGCGCCCGACAGCGGCATGTCGTGGACGCTGCAGCGCCTCGTCGGCCGCGCGAAGGCCGCGGAGCTGCTGCTGCTCGGCGAGCCGGTGAAGGCCGAGCGGGCGCTGGAGCTGGGCCTGGTGAACCGGGTCGTCCCGGCCGACGAGCTGGCCCCGGCCGCGGTGGAGCTGGCGCGGCGGCTCGCGGCCGGCCCGACGGTCTCCTACGGCGCGGTGAAGGCGGCGCTCGACCACGCGGCGACGCACGACCTGGCGTCCGCGCTGGAGCGGGAGGCCGAGCTGCAGGACGAGTGCGCCGAGACCAGCGACCACAAGAACGCGACCGAGGCGTTCCTGAAGAAGCAGGAGCCGGTGTTCGAAGGCCGCTGACGGCGGCCCCGCGGCGGGGCCGGCGGCAGGGGCAGCGGTAGGCCGGTGGTGGGGCTTCCCCCCGTAGCGGCCGGGGAGTCTGCGCCAATGCGGCCGGGTGGGCGCCGGCGGTTTGCTTGAGGCATGACCCAGACAACCGCTGCACCCCCCGCCGGGCAGGTCCACGACCACGCCGCCGTCGCCCGCGGCGTCGTCAAGTCCTACGGGACGGGCGAGCACGCGGTGACCGCGCTGCGCGGCGTCTCGGCGGCGTTCCCGCGCGGCCGGTTCACCGCGATCATGGGGCCGTCCGGGTCCGGGAAGTCGACGTTCCTGCACTGCATGGCCGGGCTGGACACCGTCTCGTCCGGGTCGGTGCTGATCGGCGGCGTCGACATCACCGGGCTGTCCCGGACCCGGCTGACGAAGCTGCGCCGCGACCGGCTCGGGTTCGTGTTCCAGTCGTTCAACCTGCTGCCGATGCTGACGGCGGAGGAGAACATCCGGCTGACCGGGCGGCTCGGGAACCGGCGCGCCGACCGGCAGTGGTTCGACACGATCGTGGACGCGCTGGGGCTGCGGGAGCGGCTGTCGCACCGGCCGAGCGAGCTGTCCGGCGGGCAGCAGCAGCGGGTCGCGGTGGCGCGGGCGCTGCTGACCCGGCCGGAGGTGCTGTTCGCCGACGAGCCAACCGGCAACCTCGACTCCCGGTCCGGCGCCGAGGTGCTGGGGTTCCTGCGC
Organism: Spirillospora sp. NPDC127506; assembly: GCF_040302145.1. Taxonomy (NCBI): domain Bacteria; kingdom Bacillati; phylum Actinomycetota; class Actinomycetes; order Streptosporangiales; family Thermomonosporaceae; genus Spirillospora; species Spirillospora sp. NPDC127506. The sequence continues at coordinate 111,515 of NZ_JBEORG010000003.1, forward strand.
CGCGCGGTGGACGCCTACGGCCAGACCGTGATCATGGTGACGCACGACCCGGGCGCCGCGGCGCACGCCGACCGGGTGCTGTTCCTCGCCGACGGCATGATCGTGCACGAGCTGCTCTCCCCCGCCATCGACCAGGTGCACGCCGTGATGCGCCGGATGGAGGGCTGACGCCGTGTGGCTCATCGCGCGCCGCTCGTTCGCCGAGGGCTGGATGCGGCTGGCGGCCACGCTGCTGGCGGCGGTGTTCTCGATCGGGCTGATCGCGGGCTCGCTGCAGTTCACGCTGCGGGCGCAGGAGGCCGTGTCGGGCAGCGACGCCAGCGAGTACTCCCGCGCCGACGTGCTCGTCCAGGGCGGCTCGGTCGACGCCGACGACCCCTACGCGGCCCCGGACGGCCAGGTGGCGCTGGGGTCGGTGGCGGGGCGGCCGGGGGTCGCGGCGGTCGCCGGGGACGCGATGGTCCCGGTCTCCGCGAACGGCTCCGACGGCAAGCTCGTCCTGCCCCCGGCCGGGGCGGGGACCACGCTGCGGCCGTGGCCCTCCGACGCCCGGCTGAACCCCTACCACCTGGAGTCGGGGCGCGCCCCGGCGGCCGACGACGAGGTCGCGGTCACCCGGCACGTGGCGCGGGCCGGGAAGCTGGACGTCGGCGACCCGCTGAGGGTCACGCTGCCGAAGCAGAACCGCACCCTCAAGATCGTCGGGATCGTCACGGTGCAGGGGCACAGCGCCGTCGCGAGCGGCGATCTGCTGCTGGCGGCGCCCGCGACCGTCCAGCGGGCCGCGGGCCTGCCCGGCGGGACGTGGCAGAGCGTGTGGGTGAAGGCGGCGCCGGGCGTCCAGGCGCGGCGGCTCCGCGCCGACCTGGCCCGCGACCTCGGCCAGGACGTCACCGTCCGCACCGCCGCCGGCGTGCGGAACGCCCAGTCGGCCGACCTGGAGGGCGCCGGGGCCTCGATCGGCGGGGCCATCGGGACGCTCTCGTCCGTGGCGGTGTTCGTCGGGCTGTTCGTCGTCGCCAACACGTTCGGCACGCTCGTCCGGCAGCGGACCCGGCGGCTGGCGCTGCTCAGCGCGATCGGCGCGACGCCCCGGCAGATCAAGCGGCTGATCCGGTGGGAGGCCCTCGCCCTCGGCGCCGTGGCCTCGGCCGGCGGCGTGCTGCTCGGCTACCCGGTGTCGGGGCTGCTCACCCGGCTGTTCGCCGAGGACGGCTTCGACATCTCCGCCGCCGACGCGCAGTTCGGCTGGATCGCGCTCGCCGCGCCCGCCGCGGCCGGGATCCTCGTCACCCAGCTCGCCGCGTGGCGGGCCGCGCGCCGCGCCGCGCGCATCTCGCCGATGCAGGCGCTGCGGGCCGCGAGCGCCGACACGCCGGGCCGCCGCGGGCCGCGCCTGCTGGGCGCGTTCGCGGTCTTCGCCTGCGCGTGGATCTTCTTCGGCGGCGTCTTCGGGATCAGGCACGAGGAGCCGCCCGGCCCCGACCGCACCGTCGGCGTCTGCGTGATGATCCTCATGGGCTGCATGACGACGGCGGCCGCGCTCGCCGTCCTCGCCCCGTTCTTCGTCGGCCCGCTCGGCGGCCTGGTCGGGCGCGTCGGGACGGCCGTCAGCGGCGAGGCGGGCCGGCTGGCCCGCGCCACCATCACCCGCAGCCCGCGCCGGGTGTCGTCGGCCGCCTCGTCGCTCATGCTCGGCGTCGCGCTGGTCGGCGCGACCGCGCTGACCGTCCTGTCGGTGGACGCGCGGTTCGACGCGACCGGGAACCGGGTGATGCTCGCCGAGCACGCGGTCACCGCGACCGGGACGACCTCGAACGGACCGGCGCCGCTCCCCCGCGACGCGGCGGCGAAGGCCGCCGCGGTGCCCGGCGTATCCGCCGCGGCGGCGCTCACGGTGTCGGACATCAAGCTCGTCGATCCCCCGCCCGAGCGCCCGTCGCCGGAGGAGCCCCCGGAGCCGGTCTACCTGACCGTGACGGGCGCCGACCAGGCGACGCTGCCGTCCGTCCTCAAGCTGGGCGGGCACCTGCCCCGCCTCCGCGACGGCGAGATCGCCCTCACGTCCGCGATCATGAAGGGGCAGAAGATCAAGAAGGGGCAGCGGATCGTGGTCCGCGGCGCCCAGGGCCGGATCCCGCTCAGGGTCGCGGCCGCCTACCACGACCCGTCCCACCTGTTCGCCGACCAGGCGGTCGTCTCGTCCGCGACCATGGACCGGCTCGACCCGGACGCCACCACCCAGGTCGTCCTCGTCCGGGGCGGCTCGGAGGAGGCGCTCTCCCGGGCGTTCGCCGGCATCACGGGCATCGAGGTGGTCGACAGGCCCGGCTATGTGCGGGCGACGGCCGGCGCGATGATGAAGGGGATGCGGGTCATCTACGGCTTCATCGGCATGGCTCTCGTCCTGGCCCTGTTCGGCATGGCGACGACGGTCTCGATGAGCGTCGGGGAGCGCACCCGCGAGTTCGGCCTGCTCGGCGCGGTCGGCGCGACGATGGCGCAGATCAAGTCGATCGTCCGGTGGGAGGCCGCCACCGTCGTGCTGCTCGGCGGCCTCCTCGGCATCGGCATGTCGCTGGGCACCGTGTACCTGATGCACGTCGCGACGGGCAGCTCGTTCCTGGCCCCGGACCCGCCCTGGTGGCTGTTCCCGGCGGTCATCGCCGGCGCCGCGGTCGTCACCGCCGCGACCTCCGCCCTGCCGTCCCGCCGGGCCGCCGCCGTCCCCATCCTCGAAGCCACCAGGGCCGAGTGACCGGTCGGGCGCGCGGCCCGCGGCGTCAGCCGCCCGCCCGCCGGCCGGCCTCCTGGGCGGCGGCCCGGAAGGCGCAGCCGGTGAGGTGGTCGTTCACCAGGCCGCACGCCTGCATGAGGGCGTACGCCGTGGTGGGGCCCACGAACCGGAAGCCGTGCCTCTTCAGCTCTTTGGAGAGGGCCTTCGACGCGTCGGTGTGGGCGGGGACGTCGGCGGTGTCGGCGTAGGCCGGGGAGTCGGGGTCGGCGTAGCGCCAGGCGGTCGCGGCGAGGCCGCCGGGGAGGTCGAGGGCGGCGCGGGCGTTGGCGATCGCCGCCTCGATCTTCGCCCGGTTCCGCACGATGGTGGCGTCGGCCATCAGGCGCTCGACGTCGCCGGGGCCGAACGCGGCGACCTTCTCGGGGTCGAAGCCGTGGAAGGCGGCGCGGAAGCTCTCGCGCTTGCGGAGGATCGTCAGCCAGGAGAGGCCGGACTGGAACGCCTCCAGGCACAGCTTCTCGTAGATCCCCCGGTCGTCGCGGACGGGGCGGCCCCACTCGTCGTCGTGGTAGGCGGTGTAGTCGGGCGTCGACACGCCCCACGGGCAGCGCCTCAGCCCGTCCTCGCCCAGGATCGCGGTGCTCACCCGGCCGTTCTACCTCATGCCTCCGACAAAGCGGCGAGGCGGCGCAGGCCGAGGGCCAGGAACGCCTTCACGACCGGGCCGGCGGCCAGCCATCCGGCGCGGCCCAGGAGGCCGAGGGGGAGGTCGATGAGCTCCGCCCAGACGACCCGGCTGCCGTCCCCCTCGGGGACGACCTTGAACCACGCCTCGCCGCGCACCACGCGGCCGGTGTGCCGGACGGCGACGCGGCGCCCGTCCCGCCAGTCCGTGATGATCATGGTGTCGACGAAGCCGACCGGGCCGATCCCCGTCCGGGCGCGGAGCTCGTCGCCGACCTTGCGGCCGCCCTCCGCGGTGGTGAACGGCATCCACTCGGCGTGCCGGGGCCAGTCGGTCAGCAGCTCGAAGACGCGCTCGGCGGGGGCGCGGGACACGGCCTCCGCGTGGACGGCGACCCGGCTCACCGGTGCTCCTCGTCGCGGCGGGCCTCGTCCTCCACCGGCACGGTCTCCTTGCGGAGCAGGGCGCCGCCGCCGGGCTCCTCCAGGCCGTGCAGCGCGCCGACCGGCGGCTCCTCGACGCGCCGGCGCAGGTCGTGCAGCTGGCGTTCGAGGTCGGCGACGCGGGCGTCCCGCTCGTGCAGGGCCGCGGTCAGGCGGCGGACGGCCTCGTCGGTCACCTGCATCTGGTACCCCCAGATCGTCGCGGGGAGGCGGATCCCGGCCCCGTCCGGCCCCACGACGGGACGGCCCTCGGCGTCCACCCGGAGCCGGGGGTAGTCGGGATGGGTCTCGGACAGCTCGCCGCCCCGGCCCATGGCGAGGACGACGACGGCGCCCAGCACGGCCACGCCGGCGAGGACGAGCACCACGGTCACCATCATGCTCCGATCTTCCCGCGTCTCCTTGGAGGACGATCCCCGGTCTCCGATCGTGCCACGCTTGGCGGCATGGGCATGCAAGAGCGGATGGTCCTTCCACCGGACGCGCCGGTTCCGGACGGCGCCGCGGACGCGGGCACGGCGCCCCCGGCGAGCCGGGTGGAGCGGCTCGCCGCCTCCGGGGCCGCCGTGCTGGTCACGCTGGAGACGGACGCGCGGGAGCCCGATCCCGGGCTGCTCGCCGCGGCGTCCGTCTACGCGTGGCTGGGGGCGGTGTACTTCCGCGTGCCGGAGTCGCAGGCGGACGGGATGCGCCAGGTGCTCGACATGGTGGCCTCCATCGAGGGCACCCGCCCTCCGGCCGTCGCCAGGCGGGGGCTCGCCTAGCGTCCCGGGCGGCGCCGGGGCCGGGTCAGCGGGCCGTGGGGAAGGCCATCGCGGGCGCCTCGGCGGCCGCGGCGGGCTCGGGCCAGCGGGACGTGACGGCCTTCGCCCGGGTGTAGAACCGGACGCCCTCCGGCCCGTGGACGTGGGTGTCGCCGAACAGCGACGCCTTCCATCCGCCGAACGAGTAGAACGCCATCGGCACCGGGATCGGCACGTTCACCCCGATCATCCCGACGTGCACGGACCGCTGGTACCGCCGCGCCGCCGCGCCGGACGAGGTGAAGATCGCCGTCCCGTTGCCGTAGGGGTTGGCGTTGACCAGCGCGATCGCCTCGTCGAGAGTCCGCGCGCGCAGCACCGCCAGGACGGGGCCGAAGAGCTCCTCCCGGTAGGCGGGCATGTCGGTGGCGACGCCGTCGAGCAGGCAGGGGCCCAGGAAGAAGCCGGGGCCGGGGAGGCCGCGGCCGTCCACGACGACCTTGGCGCCGGCCCGCGCCGCCGCCTCGACGTGCCCGCTCACGCGTTCCAGCGCGGCCTCGCTGATCAGCGGCCCCATCTCGCTGGACGGGTCGGCGCCCGGCCCGACCCTGATCGCGCGGGCCCGGTCGGCGAGCCGCTCGACGAGCGGGTCGGCGGCGCCGCCGACGGCGACCACCACGGAGATCGCCATGCAGCGCTGCCCGGCGGAGCCGTACGCCGCCGCGGTGATCTGGTCGGCGGCCAGGTCGAGGTCGGCGTCGGGCATGACGACCGCGTGGTTCTTGGCGCCGCCGAGGGCCTGCACCCGCTTGCCGGCGGCGCTCGCCGCCTCGTGGACGTGCCGGGCGACGGGCGTGGACCCGACGAACGACACCGCCGCCACACCCGGGTGGGTGATCAGCGCGTCGGCGGTCCCGGCGTCGCCGTGCAGGACGTTGAACACCCCATCCGGCAGGCCGGCGTCGGCGTACAGGTCGGCGACCAGGTTGGACGCGGACGGGACGCGCTCGCTCGGCTTGAGCACGAACGCGTTCCCGCAGGCGATCGCGATCGGGTGCATCCACAGCGGCACCATCACCGGGAAGTTGAACGGCACGATGCCCGCGCACACGCCGAGCGGCTGCCGGAACGAGTACGCGTCGACGTCCGACGACACCTGGTCGGAGTACTCGCCCTTGAGCGCCTGCGGGATGCCGCAGGCGAACTCGACGACCTCCCGGCCGCGGACGACCTCGCCGCGCGCGTCGTCCAGGACCTTGCCGTGCTCGGCGGTGATCAGCCGGGCCAGTTCGTCCTCGTGCTTCACCAGCAGGTCGCGCAGCGCGAACATGACGCGCGCCCGCCGGGTCAGCGACACGTCCCGCCAGGACTCGAACGCCCGCGCGGCGGCGCCCACGGCGGCGTCGGCGTCCGCCCGGCCCCCTACCACGACCTCGGCGGCCTGCCGCCCGGTCGCGGGGTCGTGCACGGGCGCCGCGGCGCTCCCGCCGACCGGCACGCCGCCGATCCGATGCTGAATCGAGCGCATGGAGATTCCTTTCACAGGTAGCGGCGCTGGGCCTTCTTGTCGTCGTCGTAGCGGGCGCGGGCCTGCGCGGTGGACGCCAGCGCCGACACCTCCGCGACGGGCACGTCCCACCACGCCTCGCTGTCCGGGGCGGGGGCGAGCGGGTCGGTCTCCACGTGGACGACGGTGGTGCGGGGCGAGGCGGCGGCCGTGCGCAGCGCGTCCCGGAGCGCGTCGGCGCCGTCCGCGCGCAGGACGTCCGCGCCGAGGCTGGCGGCGTTCGCGGCGAGGTCGACGGGGAGGGTGTCGCCGTCCAGGCCGGTGCGGGTCCGGGCGCGGTAGCGGGTGCCGAACCGCTCCGCTCCGACGCTCTCGGACAGGTTGCCGATGGACGCGTAGCCGTGGTTCTGGACGAGGACGACGACCAGCTTGACGCCCTCGGCGACCGCCGTGGCCAGCTCCTGGGCCATCATCAGGTACGAGCCGTCGCCGACGAGGACGAACACCTCGCGGTCGGGGGCGGCCATCTTCACGCCGAGGCCGCCGGCGATCTCGTAGCCCATGCAGGAGTAGCCGTACTCGACGTGGTAGCCCTTGGGGTCGCGGGTACGCCAGAGCTTGTGCAGGTCGCCGGGCATGGACCCGGCCGCGCACACCACCACGTCCCGCGGCCCCGACACCTCGTTGACGGCCCCGATGACCTCCGCCTGCGCGGGCAGCCCGTCCCGCCGCTCCGCGAACGCGGCGTCGACGACGGCGTTCCACCGCCCGGCCAGTTCCCGCGCCCGCTCCCGGTGCGCGTCGGGGACGCGGTGGCCGCCGAGGGCCTCGCCGAGGGCCCGCAGCGCCTCCCTGGCGTCCGCGACGACCGGCGTCCCGGCGAGCTTGACGGCGTCGGGGCGCGCGACGTTGACGTTGACGAACCGGACGGCCGGGTCGGCGAACAGGCTGTGGGACGCGGTGGTGAAGTCGCTGTAGCGGGTGCCGACGCCGAGCACGACGTCGGCCTCGCGGGCGAGCGCGTTCGCGGCCGTCGTGCCGGTCGCGCCGATCGCGCCCACCGAGCATTCGTGGTCCCAGGGCAGCGAGCCCTTCCCCGCCTGCGTCTCGGCGACCGGGACGCCGGTGCGTTCGGCGAAGGCGCGCAGGGCGCCGGCGGCCCCCGAGTAGATGACGCCGCCGCCCGCCACGATCAGCGGGCGCTCGGCGGTCCGGAGGAGCGCGGCGGCCTCCTCCAGCGCGGCGGGCTCGGGCACGGGCCGCGGGACGCGCCACACGCGCCGGTCGAACAGCTCGTCCGGCCAGTCGAACGCCTCCGCCTGGACGTCCTGGGGCAGGGCGAGGGTGACGGCGCCGGTCTCGGCCGGGTCGGTGAGGACGCGCATGGCCGCAAGGAGCGCGCTCGGCAGCTGCTCGGGGCGGTTGACGCGGTCCCAGTACTTCGACACCGGCTTGAAGCAGTCGTTGACCGACACGTCGTAGGAGCGGGCGTCCTCCAGCTCCTGAAGCACCGGGTTGGCCGCGCGGGTGGCGAAGATGTCGCCCGGCAGCAGCAGCACCGGCAGCCGGTTGACGGTCGCCAGCGCCGCGCCGGTCACCATGTTGGTGGCGCCCGGCCCGATGGACGTCGTGCAGGCGAACGTCGACAGGCGGTCGTTCATCCGCGCGTAGCCCGACGCGGCGTGCACCATCGCCTGCTCGTTGCGCGACATGTAGTACGGGAGAGCGTCGGCGTGCTCCAGGAGCGCCTGCCCCAGCCCGGCGACGTTCCCGTGCCCGAAGATCCCGAAGCAGCCGGCGAAGAACCGCCGCTCCTCGCCGTCCCGCTCGCTGTACTGCGCGGCCAGGAAGCGGACGACCGCCTGGCCCACCGTCAGTCTCGTGCTCACATGACCTCCACTGCAGCGTCCACGGCTCCGGCCACATCGCCGTCCGCGGGGTAGAGAAGGGACCGGCCCACGACCAGGCCCCGGACGGTGGGCAGCCGCATCGCGCGGCGCCAGCCGTCCCGGGCGGCGCGCGGGTCGTCGGCGACCTCGCCGCCGAGCAGGAGGGCGGGCAGGGTCGAGGCGGCCATGACGCGCTCCATGTCCGGGACGACCGGGACCTTCAGCCAGGTGCGCGCCGAGGTCGTCCCCAGGCCGGACGCGATCGAGATCGCGCGGATCATCGCCTCCGGGCTGAGGTCGTTGCGGACCCGCCCGTCCACCCGGCGGGAGATGAACGGCTCCACCATGGCCATCAGGCCGTGCCCGGCGAGCTCCGACACCGCGCGGGCGCAGCCCTCCAGCGTGCGCGGGGTCGCCGGGTCGCCGTCGTCGACGCGCAGCAGCACCTTGCCGCCGTCGAGGCGGGACGCGGCGATGGCGTCGGCGCTGTAGGCGGTGAAGCGGTCGTCGATCTCGAAGGACGCGCCGGCGAGGCCGCCCCGGTTCATCGAGCCGATCACGATCCGGTCGTCGAGGGCGCCGAGGAGCAGCAGGTCCTCGACGACGTCGGGGGTGGCGAGGACGCCGTCCACGCCGGGCCGCTCCAGCGCCGTGCACAGCCGGTCGAGCAGGTCGCCGCGGTCGGCCATGGCGAGCGGGTCGCCGCCGGCGGCGAGGGCGCCGCGCGCGGGATGGTCGGCGGCGATCAGCATGAGCCGCCCGGCCGGGCCGAGCAGGGACGGGCGGCGGGTGCGGCGGGCGGCGGCCGCGGCGATGGCCTCGGGGTGCACGGCGCGGGTCTCGGCGAGCGCCGCGAACCGCCCGGCCCGCGACGGCCCGGGCGGGGTCTGGGTGCCGAGGGTCACGGCGTCACCGCCGGCTCGGCGGCCCCGGCGACCTCGGCGGGGGTGGGCATGGCGGCCGAGCAGGCCAGCCGGGACGCGACGATCGCGCCGGCCCGGTTGGCGAACCCGATCGCGCGGGAGAGGTCCCATCCGGCGAGCAGGCCGTGGCAGAGGGCGCCCCCGAACGCGTCGCCGGCGCCGAGGCCGTTGACGACCTCGACCGGCACCGGCGGCGACTCCGCCGCCCGCCCGTCGGCGTCGAGCGCGAGGACGCCGTCCGGTCCGCGCTTGACGACGGCGAGGCGGACGCCCCGGTCGAGCAGCGCGCGGGCCGCCCGCAGCGGGTCGCGCTCCCCCACCGCGACCTCGCACTCCGCCAGGTTGCCGACGGCGACCGTGGCGTGTTCGAGCGCCTCGCCCGCCCAGCGGCGCGCCTCGTCCGGGGACTCCCAGAACACGGGCCGGTAGTCCAGGTCGAGGACGGTGAGGTCGGCGCGACGGCGGGCGCCGAGGGCGGCGAGCGTCGCCGTGCGGGACGGTTCGGCGCACAGGCCGGTCACGGTCGTCCAGAGCACACCGGCCGCCTCGATGGCGGGCATGTCCAGCTCCCCGGCGCGGATCTCCAGGTCGGGCGCCTTCGGATGGCGGTAGAAGTACAGCGGGAAGTCGTCGGGCGGGAACAGCTCGCAGAAGGTGACGGGCGTCGGCAGGCCGGGCACGTCGGCGACGAACCGGGCGTCCACCCCGTAGCCGGCGAGGGCGCGGCGGACGAACCGGCCGAACGGGTCGGCGCCGGTGCGGGTGATCACGGCGGCGCGGCGGCCGAGCCGGGCGGCGGCGACCGCGACGTTCGTGGCGCTGCCGCCGAGGAACCGGGCGAACGTCTCGACCTCGTCCAGCCCCACGCCGGACTGGAGCGGGTAGAGGTCGACGCCGACGCGGCCCATGGTGAGGACCTCGAACCGGGTCATGCCGCGATCCCGGCGAGGAAGTCGACGCAGGCCCGCACGTCGGTGAGGGGGCCGCCGCCGGGCGCGGGCTCCGCGTCGACGATCGTGTCCTGCTCCAGGACGTACCAGCCGTCGTAGCCGGCGCCTTCGAGGGAGGCGATGATGCCGGCGATGTCGATGTCGCCCGCGCCGAGCGGGCGGTAGACGCCGTCCCGGACGGCGTCGGTGTACGGGGTCGCGCCCGCCCGGACGGCCTCGGCGAGCGAGGCGTCGGCGTCCTTGAGATGGACGTGCGCGATCCGGCCGGGGGCGCGGGCGGCGAGTTCGGCGGGGTCCGTGCCGCCGATCAGGAGGTGCCCGGTGTCGAGGCAGAGCGGGACGCCCGAGCCGTCGAGGACGCGCCGCACCTCGTCGGACCGTTCCACCATCGTGCCGACGTGCGGGTGCAGCACCGCGCGGACGCCGGCCTCGGCCGCGGCCGCGGCGATGCGGTCGAGGTTGCCGAGCAGCGCCGTCCAGCCGTCCGCGCCGAGCGCGGGGCGGGCGTCGTAGCCGTCCAGCCCGTGCACGGCCGCGAGGACCAGCGTGAGCCGCTCATTGGAGCGTTCCACGCCGAACCCGGCCAGGATCCGGCGCACCTCGGGGAGCGGGTCGCGGTCCGGGTCGTGCAGCACGACCGGCGCGAACCCGCCCACCGCGCGGAGCCCGTGCGCGGCCAGCAGCGCGGCGCGCTCGGCGGCCCCGGCCGGCAGGAAGCCGTCCGGCCCGAACTCGGTGGCGGCGAGCCCGAGGTCGCGCATCTCCGCCAGCACCCGCGCGGGCGCCAGCTGGCGGCCCCAGCCCGGCACCTCGCACACCCCCCACGAGATCGGGGCTCCCGCGACACGGTCCTTGATCATCGACTCACCATCTCTCCACCGGACGTGCTCCGGCCGGGCGTGGCACCGGCTCCGCCGAGTCTGCTCAAGCCCACGCGGAGATGTCAATAGTTTGTTAGGACATTATGAGGTAATAAGTTAAACACACAAACCGAGGTACGATCGTCCCGGACGTGAGGAGGCGATGGGTGTACCGACCGCGCGTGTCCGTCGACCGCAGCAGCCCCGTGCCGCTGTACTACCAGCTCGCGCAGCAGCTGGAGGCCGCGATCCGGGCGGGCGAGCTGACCCCGGGCACCAGGCTGGAGAACGAGGTCGAGCTGGCCGACCGGTGCGGGCTGTCCCGCCCGACCGTCCGGCAGGCGATCCAGCACCTGGTCGACCGGGGGCTCCTGGTGCGAAAGCGGGGCGTCGGCACGCAGGTGGTGCAGTCGGAGATCCGCCGCCCGATCGAGCTGACCAGCCTGCACGACGACCTGGCGGCGGCCGGCCGCGAGCCGCGCACCCGGGTCCTCGACCTCGGGCCGGTGCCCGCCGCGGACGCGGTGGCCAAGGAGCTGGGCGTACCGCCCGGCACCGAGGTCACCCGGATGCGCCGCATCCGCTGCACCGGCGAGGAGCCGCTCGCGCTGCTCACGAACTACCTGCCGCTCGACCTGATCAAGGTGACCGAGGCCGACCTCGCCGAGCACGGCCTGTACGAGCTGCTCCGCGCCACCGGCATCAACCTGCGCATCGCGAACCAGACGATCGGCGCGCGCGGCGCGACGGCGGCCGAGGCCCGGCTGCTGGACGAGCGGCGCGGCGTCCCGCTGCTGACCATGAACCGCACCGCCTACGACGACAAGGGCGCCGCGATCGAGTACGGCTGCCACGTCTACCGCGCCGACCGCTACTCGTTCTCGCTCACCCTGGTCGAGCGGTAGCCGGCCGGGAACGGCCCGCCCGGCGCGGCGCGGAATCCTCTTGATCAATTAGAGCGCTCTATTGAATTAGAGCGCTCTAACGCTTACCGTGCAGGCGTCCGCACCGCGCATCTGGAGGACCCGATGCACCTGAGACCCACCCCCGAGGGCGTCCGCCTGGCCGCCGCCGCGACCGCGGCGGCGCTCGCCGCGGCCGTGCTGCCCGCCGTCCCGGCCGCGGCCGATGGCGACGATCCGGCCCAGGTCCGGGCCGTGCTGGAGACCCCCGCCAACTTCGACGACGAGGCCGGCGGCTACGCCAACGCCGACGACCCGGCCATCTGGAGCCACCCGGACGACCGGCACGGCGACCTCGTCATCGCCACGCTGAAGGAGGGCGGCCTCGCGGTGTACGACACCGCCGGCCGCGAGATCCAGCGGTTCGCGGCCCCCGCCCCGCCCCGGCCCGGCGACGAGCCCGGCCGGTTCAACAACGTCGACCTGATCTACGGCTTCCGCCTCGGCCGCCACAAGGTCGACCTGGCCGTCGTGTCCGACCGCGGCCGCGACACCGTCCGCACCTACGTCATCCACCCCGGCCGGGCCGAGCACCACCGGGCCCCGCTCACCGACGTCACCGACCCGTCCGCGCCGCTCGTCTTCTCGTCCTCCCTCGACCAGGTCAACGACCAGGAGACCGCCTACGGCCTCGCGACGTGGAGCGACTCCCGCGGCGGCGGCTACGTCGCCCTCAGCCGGCGGCACACCTCGCGGCTCGGCCTCGTCCGGCTGGAGGCGACCCGCGCGGGCACGATCACCTACCGGCACGTCCGCGACCTCGACCTGCCCACCTCGTTCCCGGTGCCCGGCGGCACCTGGACGCCCTGCGAGGACCCCGGCGAGGGCCCGCAGGTCGAGGGCATGGTGGCCGACCCCGAGCACAGGGTGCTGTACGCCGCGCAGGAGGACGTCGGCATCTGGCGCATCCCGCTGAAGGGCGCGCCGCGGCTCATCGACCGGGTCAAGGAGTACGGCGTCCCCGCCGCCTACAACCCCGAGACCGACGAGTGCGAGCCGACCGGACCCGACCCCGGCGTGGGCGGCGAGCACATCACCGCCGACGCCGAGGGCCTCACCATCTACCGGCAGGACGGCGGTGACGGCTACCTGATCGCCTCCAGCCAGGGCGACAACACGTTCGTCGTCTACGACCGCGAGGACCCGACCCACTACATCGGCCGCTTCCGCGTCGCCCCCGGCACGACGGTGGACGGCTCCGAGGTCTGCGACGGCGCGATGGTGACCAGCGCGCCCGTCGGGCGCTTCCGCAACGGCCTCCTGGTCGTGCACGACGGCGTCAACGCCCCCGACGAGGTGGGCGAGGACGGCGAGGTCCGCGAGAACACGAACTTCAAGTTCGTGGACTGGAAGGACGTCGCCGACCCGCTCGGCCTGGACGTCACGCCGGGCGACTGGGATCCGCGAGACTAGAACCCCGAGCCCGAGCCGCCGCCGCGGGCCCGCCCGCGGCGGCGGCGACCCGACCCCTGGAGGACGCCGGATGGCCCACCCGACACTGGAGGACGTCGCCGCGCGCGCCGGCGTGTCCCGGGCCCTGGTGTCGCTGGTGATGCGCGGCTCCCCCAAGGTCGCCGAGCAGCGCCGCAAGGCCGTCCTGGAGGCGGCCCGCGAGCTGGGCTACCGGCCCAACATGATGGCGCGCGGCCTCGCCGCCGGCCGGACCGGCATCGTCGGCGTCCTCCTCTCCGACCTCCACGACCCCCGGTACGCCGCGATCCACGACGGCCTCGCCGACGAGGCCGCGAGGGGCGACCTGCGCCTCCTGCTGACCACCGGCCGCACCGGCCCCGCCCGCGAGCGGGCCGCCCTGGACGACCTGCTCGACCTGCGCCCGGAGGGCGTGATCCTGGCCGGTCCGCGCATGGCCGCCGCCGACGTCGAGCGCGCCGCCGCCGGCTGCCCGGTGACGGTGGTCGGCCGCACCCTCCGCTCCGCCCGGGTCGACTGCGTGACGGGCGACGACGCGGCGGCGGTGGAGCTGGCGGCCGCGCATCTGGCGGATCTCGGCCACCGCCGCATCGCCTGCCTGGACCTGGGCGACCGTCCCTCTCCGCTGCGCCGCGCCTGCGCGGCCGCCGGCCTGGCCGCCGTGACCGGCCCGGACGAGATCCCCCGCACCGCGACCGCCGTCCTCGCCCTCGGCGACACCACCGGCACCGCCGCCCTCACCGCCCTGCTGCGCGCCGGGCGGCGCGTCCCCGAGGACGTCTCGCTGATCGTCCACGGCGCTCCGCCGGGGGCCGGGGCGGCGCAGGTGACGACCATCGCCCCGCCGCCCGCCGAGCTGGGCCGCCTGGCGATGGCGGCCCTGCTGTCCCGCCTCAAGGACGGCCCCTCCACGAAACCGCAGCGCCTCACCGTCCCCCCGCGCCTGGAGGTCCGCGCCACCACGGCCCCCGCCCCTTCCTGAAGCGCCTCCACATGGCGCCGGTCACACGATGAGGCGGAGGCCGGAGGTCGCCAGCGTGAGCGGGCCGTCGTAGAACTGCCTCGCCTCGTACAGCGCGGCGGCCGGGTCGGCCCACGGGCGGAGATGGGTGAGGACGAGGTGCGCGGCACCGGCCTCCTTGGCCAGGGTTCCCGCCTGCGCGGGGGTCAGGTGCGTCTCGGCGGCGCCGGGCGTGTCGACCGAGGCCGCGGCCTCGCAGAGCAGGACGTCGGTACCGCGGGCCAGCTCCAGCAGCTCATCGCATTCGCCCGAGTCGCCGGAGTAGGTGAGGGAGCGGGAGCCGGCCGTCACGCGGACGGCCAGCGCCGGCACCGAGTGGCGCACCGGGGCGGTCTCCACCGTGAACGGGCCGAACCCGGCAGGGCCGTCCGCGGGCTCCCGCCAGCTCAGCGCGCCGGCATAGGAGGACGGGACGCCCGCACGGCCGGACGTACCGGCGGGCGCGAGCACGGGCAGCGGCTCCGACGGGCCGCGGCGGTCGCGCACGTAGGCGAGGGGGACGAGGTCCGCGCAGTGGTCGCGGTGGCCGTGGCTGATGACCACGGCGCCGATCGCGCGCGGGTCGGCGTAGCGCTGCAGGGGGCCGGCCGCACCGGTCCCGGCGTCCAGGAGCAGCCGGAAGCCGCCGTGCTCCAGGAGGTGGCAGGAGCACGCGGCGTCCGGCCCCGGGACGCTGCCCGCGCAGCCGACGACGGTCAGGATCACGGCAGGACGCGGTCGACCAGGTCGGCCACCGCGCCGTCGGCGCACGCGGTGACCACGACGTCGGCGGCGGCGCGGACCCGCTCGGCGCCGTCGCCGACCGCGGCGCCCAGCCCGGCGGCCTGGATCATGTCGAGGTCGTTGGGGTTGTCGCCGATCGCCGCGATGTCGCTCAGCGCCACGCCGCGCGCGGCGGCCAGCTCGCGCAGGGCGGCGCCCTTGGTGGCGCCCGTGGGGAGCACCTCCAGGTAGGTGCTCTCCGACCGCACGAGCGTCGCCCCGGCGACGGCCGCCGAGACCATCTCCTCGGCGGGGTCCATCAGCTCGGGGCCGTCGCAGACCAGCATGACCTTGATGATGTCGTCGAACGGCAGGTCGCCCCACGCGCCGATCCCGTGGAGCCGGATGCCGTCCCGTTCGGCGTAGCGGCGCAGCGCGGGAGAGGAGTCCACGACATGGGCGCGGCCGCGGCTGAACACCGCGGGCCACACGCCGCCGGGCAGCGAGGGGAAGAGCATGGTCAGCTCCGCCCAGACCGCCGCGCTGAGGGACCGCCGGTGCAGGACGGCTCCCGTGCTGAGATCGACCACGCGCGCCCCGTTGTAGAGGATCGCCGGGGTGGTGAGGCCGAGCGCCCGGTAGTACGGGAGCGCGGCCTCCTCGCTGCGGCCGGTGGCGATCACCACGGTGCCGCCCGCGCGGATGAACCGGCGCAGCGCCGCCAGGCTCGGCTCGACGATCCGCAGATCGCGGCCGACGAGGGTGCCGTCCAGGTCGGTGACGATCCAGTCGACCGTCCGCACGCCGGCGGTGCTCATGAGGCGGACACCTCGCGCATGACCGAGCCGTCGAGGTCGAACCCGGCGACGCACGCCAGGTAGCCGGGGGCCTCGTGGTCGGGCGCGCCCGGCTCGCCGCCGAGCGGCAGGTACGTCCCGCCGGCCTGCCGCACCAGCAGCAGGGCGGCGGTGACGTCCCACGCGTTGATGGACGGGTCGAAGGCGACGTCGGTCCAGCCGGCGGCGACGTGCGCGAGGGTGAGCGCGGCGCTGCCGGGGCGCCGCAGCGTGGCGAACGAGTCGACCATCAGGGCGAAGCGGCGCAGCGCCTCCTCCCGGTCGGCGTTCAGCTCGCGCGCGTTGGGATAGGACGTGGCGATGACGGCGGTCGCGTCGCGCGAGGCGCCCCGGCTCTCGATGCGCGTCCCGTTGCAGGTCGCGCCGCCGAGGGACGCGCTGAACATCTCGTCCCGCACCGGGTCGTACACCGCGCCCGCGACGACCTCGCCGCCGGCGACGGCGCCGACGGACACGCAGAAGAACGGCAGGCCGACGGCGAAGTTCGCGGTGCCGTCGATGGGGTCCACGTACCAGCGGATCCGGTCGTCCGCCTCCCGTCCGCCGTCCTGCGCGCCGCCCTGCGCGCCGCCCTCCTCGCCCACGACGACGCTGCCCGGGGTCTCCTTCGCGAGCACTTCCCGGATGATCTCCTCCGCCGCGCGGTCGTGCTCGGTGACGGGGTCGTGCATGTCGCGCTTGGTGTCGACCTCGGGACGGGAGCGGAACGCCGACCGCAGCCGGTCCCCCGTGGCGCGAGCGGCGAGCTCGGCGATTCCGGCCAGTTCCCGCGAGGCGGGGACATCGACGTTCATGCGTCTCCTTGTGGTTCTGTTTCCGTGTCGTTCCCGAGCCGGACGGCTTCGGTGAGAAGTTCGAGCAGCCCGTGCCCGTCCGCGACGACGGCGTCCGGGCGGTTGCGGACCTCGTACGGGACGTCGTAGGTGCCCTTGGCGACCATGAGGATGTTTCCGCCGACGCCCGCGCGATGCCCGCACACCACGTCCCGGTCGAAGTTGTCCCCGACGTACCACGCGTCCGCCGGCTCGACGCCGAGCGCGCGTGTCGCGATCCAGATCATCTCCGGGTTGGGTTTGCGGACGCCCACCTCGTCGCTGTAGACCTCCAGGGCCAGTTTCTCCGCCAGCCCCGTCGCCGCGGTGTAGTCGCGGTGCACGGCCCCCGACAGCGAGTTGCTGACGACCGCGCACGGGACGCCGTACCCGGCCGCGGCGTCCAGCAGCTCGGGGAT
The DNA here is from genome assembly GCF_040302145.1 of Spirillospora sp. NPDC127506. NCBI lineage: Bacteria > Bacillati > Actinomycetota > Actinomycetes > Streptosporangiales > Thermomonosporaceae > Spirillospora > Spirillospora sp. NPDC127506. Next base: position 128,456 of record NZ_JBEORG010000003.1, read on the forward strand.
GCCGGGGCGGGTGCGGCGGTCCTGCCGCAGCTCCCCCATCCGCTTGCACAGCGGGGTGGCGTGCGCGACGACGAGCTGCCGGGCGGGCGCGGGCCAGTCGGCGGCCACGTAGTCGCCCCAGAACGCGGCGTGCGTCATCTCCGGCGGCGCGTACGGGCGGGACATGGCGTCCTTCCAGCACCGGTCGGCCGCCACGCCCGCCTTGAGGTCGGTCTCGACCGCGGCGGCGTCGAGCTCGTGGCAGCCGGCGCGGGTGAGCGCGTCGTGCACCTCCTTCGCGAACACCGCCGCCCAGCCCTCGCGCCTGGACGTCTCGACCAGCACGCCGCCGAAGTCCAGCAGCAGCGCCCGCGGCCTGCGCAGCGGCCCGTTCACGAGACCGCCTTCCCGGCCGGCGCGGCGGCCTCGTCCCAGGCGCCCATCCGGGCGCCGTCCCCGGCGAACAGGTGCAGCCGCCGGGGCCGCGCCCAGCAGCGGAACCGGTCGCCGGGCGCGGCCTCCGGGTCCTCGTGGGCGACGGCGAACATCTCGGTGTCGCGGACGCGCAGCTGCACCGTCCAGCTCGACCCGGTCGGCAGGACGGCCTCGACGACCGCCTCGTCCGACCAGGCGGTGTCCGGCACGTCGTCCGGCGAGTGCGCCAGCTTCAGCGACTCCGGCCGGACGCCCACGCAGCCGGGCGTCCCGGCGGCGCGCTTCTCGACATAGCGCAGCAGCGACGCGGCGAGCCCGCCCGGCTCCGGGTCGCCGGTGTCGACGATGTTCATCGGCGGGCTGCCCACGAACTCGGCGACGAACCGGTTGCCGGGCCGCTCGTACATCTCCATCGGCGGCGCCACCTGCTGCAGCTCCCCCTCCGACATGACCGCGATGTGCGTGGCCATCGTCATGGCCTCCATCTGATCATGCGTGACGAACACGACGGTCGCGCCGGTCTCGTCGTGGATGCGCTTCAGCTCGGTGCGCATCTCCAGGCGCAGCCGCGCGTCCAGGTTGGACAGCGGCTCGTCCAGCAGCAGGACGGCCGGGTCGACGGCGAGCATGCGGGCGAGCGCCACGCGCTGCTGCTGGCCGCCCGACAGCTGGGACGGGTACCGGTCCATGCAGTCGGCGACATGCACCTTCTCCAGCGCCGCCGCGGCGCGGGCCCTGCGCTCGGCGGCCGGGACCTTGCGCATCCGCAGCCCGAACTCGGTGTTGCCCCGGACCGTGAGGTGCGGCCAGAGCGCGTAGTTCTGGAAGACCAGGCCCATGTCGCGCTTCTCCGGGGGGACGTAGATTCCGCGTTCCACCGAGTCCAGTACCCGGTCTCCCACGGCGATCTCGCCGCGGGACGGCTGCTCCAGCCCGGCGATCATGCGCAGGGTGGTCGTCTTGCCGCAGCCGGACGGGCCGAGCAGGCAGGTGAACGAGCCGTCCGGGACGGTGAGGTCCAGGTCCCGCACCGCCGGGCGCGTCCCGCCGGGATAGGTCTTGACCACTCCGCTGAGGGTGATGGCCGGCATTGATCAACCTCCGATGCCCGAGGCCAGGCTGCTCTTGGTGAGCCGCTGGGCCAGGTAGGTCATGGTGAACGAGAGAAGGGCGATGATGAGCACGACGCCGTTGGCGAGCTGGGTGTAGCCGTACTCCACGAGCCCGATGGACAGCGTCGTCAGGAGTTGGGTGCCGGCCGTCGTCAGCATGATCACGATGCTGAGCTCCTTCAGCCCGGAGATGAACGGCAGCACCACGCCGGTGACGAGCGCGCCCCGCTGGATCGGCATGATGATCCGCGTCATCCGGGTGCCCCAGCGGGCCCCGCTGATCTGCGCGGCCTCCTCCGGCTCCCGGCCGAGCTGCATCATCGCCGAGATCCCGGACCGGGACGAGTACGGCAGGTGCGTCACCACCATCACCAGGATCAGCAGCGTGATCGTCCCGTACAGGGCGGGGACCGGGCCGCGCTGGACGGCGAACAGCGACAGCGAGGCGGCGGCGAACGCGATGCCGGGCACCAGGTACGGCAGGAACGACACCTGCCGCAGGAAGCCGGAGACCCGGCTCCCGGCGCCGCGCACCACCACGTATCCGATCAGCAGCCCGGCGACGCCGCAGACGAGCGCGGCGATGCCGACGATGCGCAGGCTGTTCCAGGCGGCCTCCCACAGCTGGCCGCCGCGCAGTACCCCGTGCGGGAACCCGACGGCGCCGTCGATGTGGGCGCCGAACCAGTACTCCAGGGTGAAGTTGTCGGCGCTGAAGACGCCAGGGGTCCGGGTGACGGTCGACAGCAGCAGCGTCAGCACGGGGACGACGACGCCGGCGGCGAACACGCCCATGCCGGCGGCGAACGCGGGCCAGCGCCAGCGGCGCAGGTCGCCGCGCCGGTCCATGGCGCCCTTCCCGCCGACCGTGACGAACCGGTTCTGCCTGCGCACGAGCCGGGTGTCGGCGACCACGACGAGGACGCCGATCAGTACGATGACCCCGGCGATCGTCGAGGCCACGCCGGTGCTGCGGTCGCGGATCGCGTGGTAGAGGCCGGTGGACAGCACCTGGTAGTCGCTGGGCAGCCCGAGGATGTAGGGGGTGCCGAACGTGCCGAGGACGCGGCCGAGGACGAGCAGCACCGCCGACGACAGCGCGGGCAGCATCAGCGGCAGCGTGATCCGGCGGACGACCGTCCGGCCGCCGGCGCCGAGGATGCGCGCCGAGTCCTCCAGCTGGGAGTCGATGCGGCGCAGCGCGTTGCCGAACAGCAGCAGCACGAACGGGTAGTAGTGCAGGCCGAGCGTCACGATGATCGGCACCGGCCCGTAGGCGAGCCAGTCGGGGGTGTGGACGCCGGCACCCTGCAGGTAGCCGACCTGCCCGCCGGACCGCTCGTTCTTGAACAGGGACAGCCACGCCAGCGCGAACGTCCAGGACGGCAGCATGTACGGCACGACGAGCGCGCCGGCCAGGAACTTGCGCCCGGGGACGTTCGTGCGGGTCACGAGCCACGCCATCGACCCGCCGACGACGAGGGCGAACACGATGACGCCGACCGCGACCGTGAGGGTGTGGAGCAGCGGCTCCCAGAACAGCAGCCTGCTGACGGGTGAGCGGAACACCCGCCACAGGTAGTAGCTCGTCCACGACCCGGCCTCCTGGCCGGTGCGGGCGTCGTCGCCGTACTGGACGCGTCCGGCGTCCGAGATGACCGAGACGAGCGGGGCGACGACGAGGTAGAGCAGGGCGGCGCTCAGCACGAGGCCGAGCAGCACGGTGGGGTCACGCAGAAGGACGCGGGACCGGTACAGCACGCGCCGGCCGCGTGACGCCGGCCGTGCGGGGGCGGCGACCGCCATGGAAGGTTCCTCCGGGGGTGGTGCCCGGCGGGCCGCGCCGCGGCCCGCCGGGGTTCGCTGGTCAGGAGTGGTTGACGCGCCAGAAGTCCTGCATCTCCTGGCGGGCGCGGAAGTCGGCGGTCAGCGACTCGGGCGAGAACCGGTACAGCTGCTCGGCCCAGTTCGTCAGCCCCGGAGGCGTGTTCGGGCTCTGCCCGACCTTCTTGTTGCCGGACACGCCGCCGCTCCCGGCCTCCAGGTCGAAGCCCTCCTTCGTCAACGCGAAGTGGACGAACAGCTTGGCGGCGTTCGGGTGCTCGGAACCCGTCGCGATCACCGCGTACTTCGGGTACATGAAGCCGGACCACGGCTGCAGGCCCTCGCAGACCCGCATGTTGTACTTCTTCTCTTCGTTGTCGCGGAACTTGGCCGTGGACAGCAGGCCGATCTTCGATTCCTTCTGGTTGGGGGCGGAGACGCCGGCGGCGACGTCCTCGTCCTCACCGGTGAGGACCGGGTCGTTCTTCGCGAGCCCCTTCACCCACGCGTGGACGGGATCCTTCTCGCCGCTCTGGAGCTTGCCCTTGCCGAGCTTCTCGTAGGCGGCGGCGAGCTGGTCCGCGCCCTTCTCCGACATCTGGGTGAACCACTGGATGAAGATCCCCTTGCCGAGCGGATCCTGCATCATCACCTTCCCCTTCCACTTGGGTTCGGTGAGCTCCCAGACGTTCTTCACCGGGCAGCCGCCGGGGTTGAGCTTCGGGTTGTACAGGAACACGTACCCCTTGGAGATCATCACCAGGGGGTTGCGGTCCTTCTCGTCGATGTCCGGGGCGAGGTCCGGCGGGATCCACGTCTTGACGATCTTCTGCGGGAGGAGCTGCGAGACGAGCATCGGGCCGTCCTCGAACAGGCTGACGTCGATGGTGACGTTCTTGGCCTGCGCCTCCCGCGTCATCTTCTCCGCGGTCGCGGCGGACTTGGACTTCACGCCCTCGGCCTTGATCCCGTACTTCGCCTCGAACTCCTTCGCCATGTCCTTGACGTCGCCGCTGCCGTCGTGGACGAGGACGCTGCCCTCCTTCTTCGCGGCGGCGATCAGCGCGTCCAGGTCGAACGAGGCGGCGTCCTCGACGGTCGCGGAGGGGAGCGGCTCCCCCGCCCCCTCCTGGCCGCTGGTGGACGGCGCGCAGGCGCCCGCCGCGGCGGCGGCGAGCACGGCGAGCACGGCGACGCCGGTCCGTGCCCGGCGCCCTGTCGGGGTGGTGCGGATCATGGTGTTTCTCTCCTTGGTCTACGCCGGCGGGCCCCCGACCTGCGGCTCGATGGGGTGGATGAAGGATCAGTGACTGCGTTTGAGCATCGCGTCGGACAGCGCGTCGGCCGCCTCGCCTAAGCGCCGCCCCACCGCGTCGAGCCGGTCGAGCAGCTCCCGCCTGCGCAGGACGTCGATGTCGAGCGGCCCGGCGAACAGCCGCGCGAGCGCGGCCTGCCGGTTCTCCCGGACGCGGTTGCCGGCCTTGCGGGCGCCCAGCGCCGCGATGGTGACCGCGGCGGGCTCGGCGAGGACCTTCCGGACGGCGGCGTCGAGGGCGGTCAGCCCCTCCAGCACCGCGTCCAGCGGCGCGGCGGCGAAGCCGAGCTCGGGCGGCCCGAACATGTCGGCCTCGCGGACGAAGTCGCGGAGGTTGTCCAGGACGTCGTCGACGGAGCGGGAGAGCCGGTAGAGGTCCTCCCGGTCGATGGGGGTGGCGAGGACGCCGCGCAGCATCGCGGCGAGCGCGGCCCGCTCGGCGTCGCCGGCGTGCTCGATCTCGGCCATCCGGGCGCGGGCCGCGGCGGACGTGACCCGGCCGGCGGCCAGCTCGCGGGCCAGCTCGGCGCCGTCGCGGGCGGCGCGGACCTGCCGGGCGACCTGCCCGACGACCCGGTCGCCGGAGCGGCCGCGCAGGTCGTCCCAGACGAGCCGCAGCCGGCGGGCGGGCCGCGCGGCGGCGCTCACAGCGCCCTCACCGCCAGCCCGGCGAGCGCGCCGGCGGCGAACGCCAGCGGGAGGGTGAACAGCCAGGCCGCGCCGATGCCGAGGACGTTCTGCCAGCGCACCCGCGCGGCGCCCTCGCTGGCGGCGACGCCGACGACCCCGGCGGTGACGGACTGCGTCATGCTGACCGGCGCGCCGGCGATCGAGCTGGCCGCGACGGACGCGGCGGCCGCCGCCTCGGTGGACACGATGTGCAGCGGCCGGGCGAGCACGAGCCCGCGGCCGAGCCGCTCCCCCACCCGGTGCACGGCGCTGAGCGCGCCGGCGCAGAACACGACCGCGATCGCGACGAGCACGACGGGGGTGGGCTGGACGGGTCCGATCGCGCCGAGCCGCCGCGTGGAGACGACGTGCCGCGCCACGCTGACGACCGCGAGCATCTTCTGCCCGTCGTTGGCGGCGTAGGCGGCGCACTGGGCGCTGTAGGCGAGGACGTGCGCGGTCCGCACGGCGCCGGGCATGCCGGTGAAGGACGGGATCCGCCGGGACGCGAGCCCGAGCCCGTAGCCGACCGAGATGCCGGCGAGCGGGGCCGCCGCGCCGATGAGCAGGACGGTGGCGAGCCCGCGCCAGGAGACCTCCAGGCCGGTGCCGAGCCCGGCGCCGCCGATGCCGCCGACGATCGCCAGGGTCAGGCTGGTCGGCAGCCCGCGCCGGGACAGGGCCGCGACGACGACGAGCGCGACCGTCACGCCGGCCAGGAACGCGAGCGCGCCGCGCCGGTCGCCGAGGTCGGTGAGCCCTTCGGTGAACGTCCGCGCGACCGCGACCGTCCACTGCGGGACGAGCACCAGCGGCAGCAGCGCGAGGCCCATCAGCAGCGGCCCGGACGAGCGGGGGTAGCGGCCGCTCAGCCCGAGCAGGGCCGCGCCGTCGTTGACCCCGGTGACCCAGACGAAGGCCAGCGCCACCGCGGCGAACGCCACCGCCCAGATCATCGCAGTTCCGCGAGCTCGACCCGGCGGCCCTCGCGCAGCGACAGCGCGGCGGCCTCGGCGACGAGGAACGCCTCCAGCGCCTCCTCCACCGTGCACGGGCTCGGCAGGTTGCCCTTGGCCACCTCTAGGAACGTTCCAATCTCGCACGCGTACGCGGGGTCGAAGCGCTCCTGGAACTCCGTCCACGGGTCCCCGGAGGGCCAGTCGACGCCGGGTTCGGCGGACCGCAGCGGCGCGCGCTCGTCCAGCCCGACCACCCAGGTCCCGGCGGTGCCGGCCAGCTCCATGCGGACGTCGTATCCGGCTCCGTTGTACCGCGAGCCCTGCACGGTGGCGATCGTCCCGTCGTCCATGGTGAGGACCGCGGCGCTGTTGTCCACGTCGCCGGCGTCCGCGAAGTAGGCGTCGCCGCGGTTGGCGCCGACGGCGGTCACCGACTCGATCTCCCGGCCCGTGACCCAGCGCAGGATGTCGAAGTCGTGGATGTGGCAGTCGCGGAAGATCCCGCCGGACGAGCGGATGTACTCCGCGGGCGGCGGCGACGGGTCGGCGGTGACGAGGTGGACGCGGTGCAGGGCGCCGAGGCGGCCGTCCCGCACGGCCTGCCGGGCCGCCGCGTATCCGGCGTCGAACCGGCGCTGGAAGCCGACGTGCACGGGGACGCCGGTCTCGGCCGCGCGGTCGCGGACCTCCAGCGTCGTGCGCAGGTCCGAGGCGACGGGCTTCTCGCAGAACGCGGGGACGCCCGCGTCGCAGGCCCGGCCGAGCAGCTCGGCGTGCGTGGCGGTCGGGGTGGCGATGACGACCGCGTCGAGCCCGGCGCCGAGCACCGTGTCCGGGTCGCCGGCGCCGGCGCCCATCGGCCCCGCGAGGGCCGCGGCGCGGCGGACGTCGGCGTCGCCGATCAGCAGCGTGTCGACCTGGGGATGACCGCCCAGGTGGCGCGCGTGCCACGCCCCGATCCGTCCCGCGCCCAACAGTCCGACCCGCATGGTGCCTCCCACGGCCTGTCCGATCGGATGGCGAGTCCGACGGACGGACCGGTGGCGACACCGGCCGTTCACCTGCTCGTCATCTTCAGTGGCTTGCGGCACATTTGTAGCCCGCGCCGAACCGGCAGTCAATACTTTGTTCTTACATCTAGACGTTCTGACCTGAAGTCATCCCAACCTGACTGCCGGCCCGGCGGCGCCCCGCGGACCGTCGCGCACGTGCGGCACGGGGCCTCCGCCGCGTTATAGGTCCCATGTCGCGGGCAGTGGGTCTCTGTGCCGATTCCACCCGCTGTGGGGGCTTCATGAAACACAAGGTCGACGAGGACACCGTCGTCGTGCTCACCGGCGCGAGCGGCGGCATCGGCCGGGCGGCCGCGACGGCGTTCGCCCGGCGCGGCGCGAAGATCGCGCTGCTGGCGCGCGGCGGGGCGGGGCTGGACGGCGCCGCCGCCGACGTCGCGGCCGCCGGCGGGCGCGCGCTCCCCATCGGCGTCGACATGGCCGACCGCGACCGGGTGGAGGAGGCCGCGCGGCGGGCCGAGGAGGAGCTCGGCCCGATCGGCGTGTGGGTGAACGTCGCCTTCTCTTCGGTGCTCGCGCCGTTCTGGGAGATCGAGCCGGAGGAGTTCGAGCGCACCACCGAGGTCGCCTACCTCGGCTACGTCAACGGCACCCGCAGCGCGCTCCGGCGGATGATGCCGCGCGACCGCGGCGTGATCGTCCAGTGCGGCTCGGCGATGGCCTACCGGGGCATCCCGCTGCAGAGCGCCTACTGCGGCGCCAAGCACGCCATCAAGGGCTTCCACGAGTCGCTGCGGACGGAGCTGATGCACGAGGGCAGCGGCGTGAAGGTCACGATGGTGCAGATGCCGGCGGTCAACACCCCGCAGTTCGACTGGGTGCTGTCGCGGCTGCCGAAGCGGCCGCAGCCGGTGCCGCCGATCTACCAGCCGGAGATCGCCGCGGAGGCGCTGCTGTACGCCGCCGAGCATCCGGCGCGGCGCGAGTACTGGATCGGCGCGAGCTCGGTCGGGACGATCCTCGGCAACCGGCTCGCGGCCGGTCTGCTCGACCGCTACCTGGCGCGGACCGGCTACTCGTCCCAGCAGACGGGGCAGGACGCCCGGCCGGACCGTCCGGCGAACCTGTGGGAGCCCGCCGACGACGAGCCCGGCGAGGACCGCGGCAGCCACGGCCGGTTCGACGACAGGGCGCACGGGGCGAGCCCGCAGATGTGGGCGGGGCGGCACAAGTACCTGGTGGGGGCCGCGACGGCCGGAGCCGCCGGAGCGGCCGCGGGCGCGGTGAGGCTGCTGCGCCGCTGACGGGCACGACGACATCACTACAGAGGAGACACCAATGGCGCAGCAAGTTGCCGACTATGCCCTCCACCGGCTGACCGAATGGGGCGTCGAGCGGGTCTACGGGTATCCGGGCGACGGCATCAACGGGCTGCTCGGCGCGTTCGACCGCGCCGAGGGCGAGCCCGAGTTCATCCAGACGCGGCACGAGGAGATGGCCGCGTTCATGGCGTGCGCGCACGCGAAGTTCACCGGCGAGGTCGGCGTCTGCACGGCGACGTCGGGTCCGGGCGCGATCCACCTGCTGAACGGGCTGTACGACGCCAAGCTGGACCACCAGCCGGTCGTCGCGATCATCGGGCAGCAGAAGCGGCTCTCCCAGGGCACCCACTACCAGCAGGAGGTGAACCTGGAGAACCTGTTCTCCGACGTGTCGGAGTACTGCCAGGTGGTGATGGCGCCGGGGCAGATGCGGCACATCATCGACCGGGCGTTCAAGACGGCGCTCACCACCCGCGGCGTCGCGACGATCATCATTCCGGAGGACGTCCAGGAGTCGGAGGCGGTGCCGTCGCCGCCCAAGGAGCACGGCTCGGTGTACTCCAGCGTCGGGTGGAGCCGGCCGCGCGTCCTGCCGGACAAGGAGGAGCTGCACAAGGCGGCGCAGATCCTCAACGAGGGGCGGAAGGTCGCGATGCTGGTCGGCCAGGGCGCGGCGAACGCGCAGGCGGAGCTGATCGAGACGGCCGAGCTGCTCGGCGCCGGCGTCGCCAAGGCGCTGCTCGGCCGCGAGGTGCTGCCGGACGACCTGCCGTTCGTCACCGGCCCGATCGGGCTGCTCGGCTCCAAGGCCAGCGATGAGATGATCATGAACTGCGACGTGCTGTTCATGATCGGCACGAGCTTCCCGTACGCCGAGTGGCTGCCGGACGAGGGCAGCTGCAAGGGCGTCGAGATCGACATCGACGGCCGCATGATCGGCATCCGGTACCCGATGGACGCGCACGTCGTCGGGGACGCCAAGGAGACGCTCCGGGAGCTGATCCCGCTCCTGGAGCGCAAGGAGGACCGGTCCTGGCGCGAGGAGATCGAGGAGAACGTCCGCACCTGGAACGCGGTGATGGCCAAGCGCGCCGCGCAGAGCTTCGAGGGCAAGATCAACCCGCAGGCGGTCGCGCACGAGGTGTCGCCGCTGCTGCCGGACGGCGCCGTCCTCACCGCCGACTCCGGGTCGGCCACCAACTGGTGGGCCCGGCACATCAAGCTCCGCGACGGGATGCAGGCGTCGCTGTCCGGGACGCTCGCCACGATGGGCCCCGGCGTCCCCTACGCGATCGCGGCGCGGTTCGCGTTCCCGGACCGCCCGGTGATCTGCTTCGTCGGCGACGGCGCGTTCCAGATGAACGGCATGAACGAGATGCTGACCGTCAAGCGGTACGCCGACCGGCTGGGCGGCTCCCCGCCGCTCGTCTTCGCAGTGTTCAACAACCAGGACCTCAACCAGGTCACCTGGGAGCAGCGCGCGATGGGCGGCGACCCGAAGTTCAAGGGCTCGCAGAGCATCCCGGACTTCGAGTACGCCAAGTACGCGGAGCTGTGCGGCCTCAAGGGCGTCTACTGCGACGACCCGGAGAAGGTCGCCGACGCGTGGAAGGAGGCGCTGGCCGCCGACCGGCCCGTCGTGCTGGAGTTCGTGGTGGACGACGAGATCGCCCCGATCCCGCCGCACATCATGAAGGACCAGGCGAAGAAGGCGGTCAAGGCCGGCCTCAAGGACCCGCAGCGGCTCGGCATGGCGGCCCGCGGCTTCCGGCAGAAGCTCACCGACATGTACGAGAACATGCCGGGCCGCAGGCACGACGCCTAGGGGCGCGTCAGAGCTCCGCCTCGGCGTAGTCCTCCGGGGAGAACTCGATGCGGGGCTGCGCCAGCTCCAGGAGGTCGAACGCCTCGGCGACGGTCGCCGTCCAGCCGATGGCGTCCCAGATCCGGGGGCGGGCGAAGCCCTGCTCGGTGAGCCCCTTCATCAGCTCGCGCAGCGGCTCGTACACGCCGGTCGGGTCGAGGATGACGACGGGCTTCTCGTGCATCGCGAGGACCCGGGCCGTCCACACCTCGAACAGCTCCTCCAGCGTGCCGATGCCGCCGGGCAGGATGAGGAACGCGTCGCTGCGCCGGTCCATCTCGCCCTTGCGGGTGCGCATGTCCGGCGTGACGATCAGCTCGTCGTTGTCCTCGTCGGAGATCTCGACGCTGACCAGGCCCTCCGGGATCACCCCGACGGTGCGGGCGCCGCCGGCCCGCGCGGCGCGGGCGACGGCGCCCATGCACGACACCTGGGCGCCGCCGCTGACCAGGCTGTGCCCGCGCCTGGCCAGCTCGGCGCCGACCTCGGCGGCGAGGTCGCGGTACACGGGGTCGATCTTGCTGCTGGACGAGCAGAACACGCAGACGGCGAGGGGCTTGGGCGAAGTCACCAGGCCAATCTAACCGCTCGGCGCGGGCCGTTCAGTGCGACGCGAGGTCCCGGCGCCGCCAGCCCGCGAGGCCGAGCGCGGACAGGCCGGCGGCGAGCAGGACCAGCCAGGCCAGGGGCACGGCGGTGAAGTCCTCCCCGATCTTGGGGATGTGGGTGAACGGCGAGACGTCCATGGCCCACTGCTCCAGGCCGAGCGCGGCGCCGAACAGCGTGACCAGCGCGCAGAGCGCCACCCCGGCCCAGGCCCCGGCCGCGGTCAGCCCGGGGACCAGGCCGAACAGCGCGAGCGCGAGCGCGGCGACGAGCCAGACGGCGGGCAGCTGCGCCAGCGCGGCGCCGAGGACGCGCGGCACCGCCCGGCCGGGATCGCCCGTGTCCAGGCCGTGCGCCAGCCCGGCGGCGAACCCCGCGACGCCGAGCAGCGCCGCCGGGCCGAGCAGGGCGAACAGCAGATGGCTGGACGCCCAGCGCAGCCGCCCGGTCGCGGTGGCGAGCAGCGGCTCCGCGCGCTGCCCGGTCTCCTCGGTGCGCAGCCGCAGCACGGCCGCCACCGCGTAGGCCGACCCGATCAGGCCGAGCATGGCCATCACGGCTGCGAAGTAGGCGTCGGTGATGCCCTCCTGCCCGCCGATCCGCGTGAAGATCTCGGCCAGGTCCGGGTTGTCCTCCACCATGTCCCGGACGCCGCCCGCGACGGCGCCGTACACGACGCCGAGCGCGGCGAACCCGGCCAGCCAGCCGTAGAGCGGGCGGCTCTGCAGCCGCCAGGCGAGCCCGAACGGGCCGGACAGCCGGGCCGGCGCGCCGGCCGGCCCGAGCCTCGGCGGCAGCACGCCCGCGCCCACGTCCCGGCGCGCCGACAGCACCCCGGCCGCGGCGACCAGCGCCGCGGTGAGCGCGGCCGCCAGCGCGAGCGTCCACCAGCGTTCGCCGCCGTAGGCGCGGATCCGGTTGATCCAGCCGAGCGGGGTCGCCCAGCCGAGCCACGACAGGGCGTTGCCCGCGCCGCCGACGTCGGCGGCCATCCGGACCGCGAACGCCCCGCCGAGCGCCGCGATCGCCGTTCCGCGCGCGGCGCCCGCGCCCTCGCTGAGCTGCGCGGTGACGCCCGCGACGGCCGCGAAGACCCAGCCCGCCGCGGCCATCTGCAGGCCGAAGGCCAGCGACCCGGCGAACGGGAGGCCCTGGGCGGCCATCCCGGCGGTGAGCAGGGCCGCGAGGACGAGGTTCGCCGCCATCGTCACGACGAGCGCGGCGGCGAGCCCGGCGCCGCGTCCGGTGACGGTCGCGCCGAGCAGCTCGCGCCGGCCCGCCTCCTCCTCCGTGCGGGTGTGCCGGATGACGGTGAGCGCGCTGATCAGCCCGATCACCACCGGGATGAAGCCGGAGCGCTGCGCGATGATGCCGCCGAGGCCGGTGCCGTACAGCGGCCCGTAGAGGGCCAGGAAGGTCGGGTTGTTCCCGGTCGTGTGGGCGTACTGGAGCCGGTCGGCGGCCTCCGGGTAGAGGCTGTCGGTGGCGCCGACGAACCCGAGCGGGATCACCGCGAGCCAGATGACCCAGGCGGGCAGCAGGAACCGGTCGCGGCGCAGGATCAGCCGGGCCAGCCCGCCGGTCCCGGTCAGCGCGCTCAGCCGCGCCCTCCGCGGGGGCGCGGCCTCCGCCGCCCCCAGGTCCGCCTCGCTCATCGCGCCGCCTCCTGCAGCTCGTCCTTGTAGTGGCGCAGGAACAGCTCCTCCAGCGTCGGCGGGCGGCTGACCAGGCTCCGCACGCCGATCTCGGTGAGCGCGCGGAGCGCGGCGTCGAGCTGCGGAGTGTCCACCTCGAACTTGACGGTGGTGCCGTCGGCCTCGACGTCGTGGGCGCCGGGCAGGGCGTGGCCGTCCAGCGGCGCGGCCAGCTCGGCGTGGATCGAGGTGCGGGTCAGGTGCCGCAGGTCGTCCAGCGTCCCCGACTCGACCGCGACGCCGTTCCGGATGATCGTCACCCGGTCGCAGAGCGCCTCGACCTCGGACAGGATGTGGCTGGACAGCAGGACGGTCCGGCCCGCGCGCCGCTCCTCCCGGACGCACTCCTGGAAGACCTCCTCCATGAGCGGGTCGAGGCCGGAGGTGGGCTCGTCGAGGAGCAGCAGCTCGGCGTCGGACGCGAGCGCCGCGACCAGCCCCACCTTCTGCCGGTTGCCCTTGGAGTAGGCGCGGCCCTTCTTGCGCGGGTCCAGCTCGAACCGGTCGAGCAGCTCGGCCTTGCGGCGCGGGTCCATGCCGCCGCGCATCCGGCCGAGCAGGTCGATGACCTCGCCGCCGGACAGGTTCGGCCACAGCGTCACGTCGCCCGGGACGTAGGCCAGCCTGCGGTGCAGCTCGGTCGCGTCCCGCCAGGGATCGCCGCCGAGCAGCCGGACGGTGCCGGCGTCGGCGCGCAGCAGGCCGAGCAGCACCCTGATCGTGGTCGACTTCCCGCTGCCGTTCGGGCCGAGGAAGCCGTGCACCTCGCCGGCCTGGACGGTCAGGTCGAGGCCGTCCAGCGCGCGCGTCCGGCCGAAGCTCTTGACCAGGCCGGATACGGATATCGGAGGCGTGTTCGCGGTCACCGGTTCTCCTTGTGGGGGACCTGCCCGCCGGCGGCGGGCATGTTCTTGAGGGCGGCGCGCGTCTGCTCGACCAGCTCCGGCGACAGCAGGTCGTCGGTGAGGATCTCCAGCGTCGCGAGCGCCATCCGGGGGTAGCCCTCCGCCGTGAACGTGTCGGCGCCGAGGGCACGGGAGATGTGGTCGTGCAGGACGACCATGCCGACGCTCATCGCGGTCAGCACGGTGGCGTAGGCGTGCAGGTCCTCGGTGCGGGGCCTGGCCATCCCGGGGGCCCCGCGCTCCAGGAGCTCCTCGCTGAACGCCACCGCGTCGTCGAAGAGCGTGTTCGCGGCCGCGGAGCCGTCGGTCAGGGCGCGGGCCAGGTAGCGCTGGACCGGCAGCGCCGTCCGCATCGCGATCGTCAGGAAGCCGGGGTCGGCCATCCCGCCGCCGAGGGCCTCCCGCTTGGTCTCGCGGATGACCTCGATGACGTACCGGTCGCACGCCTGGCGCAGCCCCTCCTTCGTCCCGAAGTGGTGCTGCACCAGGGCGGGCGAGACCCCGGCGGCCTTGGCGATGCCGCGGATCGTCGCGCCCTTCACGCCGTGCTCGGCGAACTGCAGCAGCGCCGCGTCCCTGATCCGGGCCCGCCCGGTCAGATCCTCGGCTCGCTCGGCCGGCATCCCAACCCCCTGTACCGATGTTCAGTAACCTGTACAGCCGCACACTGTACTCTTGTACAGGCCATCGTCAAGGGAGCCGCACCCCGTCAACGAGCAGGGGCCGACGGGCAGGGGCCGACGGGCAGGGGCCGAGGGGCCGGGGTCAGCCGCCGGGCAGTTCCCCGAGCGTCACCTGGACGGTCTTCTTCGAGCCGTCCGGCTTCTGGAGGTCGACCTTCGCCGCGTCGCCCGGCTTGAGGTTCGCGAGCACCGACGACAGCGCCGTCTGGTCGGGCGTCGCGGTGCCGTTGACCGCAAGGATCAGGTCGCCCGGCTGGATGCCCGCCTTGGCGGCGCCGCCGCCGTTCTGGACGTCCACGACGGCGACCGCCGTCCGCCGCCCGCTCTGCGGGTCGACGATCGTGCGGACGGTCACGCCGAGCGCCGCCCGGCCGGAGTTCGACACCTTCCCGCTCCGCACGAGCTGCGGCACGATCAGCTTGACGGTGTTGCTCGGCGTCGCGAACCCGATGCCGGCGGCCTGCCCGCCGACCGACGGGTCGGACGCTGCGGCGGTGGGGATGCCGATGACCTGCCCGTCCAGCGTGACGAGGGCGCCGCCGCTGTTGCCCGGGTTGATCGCCGCGCTCGTCTGGATGGCGTCGGCGATCGTCGACCCCTGGAAGTCGCCCTCGCCCTTGGTCGAGACCGTCCGGTGCAGCGCCGAGACGATCCCGTTCGTCACGCTCCCGGCCAGCCCCAGCGGGTTCCCCATCGCGAGGACGATCTGCCCGACCCGGGCCTTGCCCGAGTCGCCCCACGACGCCGGCTTGAGGTTGCCGCCGCTCACCTTGACGACGGCGAGGTCGTCGGCCGCGAACGCGCCCACCAGGTCGGCGTCCAGCGTCGCGCCCCCGCCGGAGGACGTCACCTGGATCTTCCTCGCCCCCGCGACCACGTGCGCGTTCGTGACGATGTGGCCCTGCCCGTCGTAGACGACGCCGGAGCCCTCCCCCCGGTCGGTCTGGATCTTCACCACCGACGGCAGCACGGCGTCCACGACCTTCTCGTACTGCTTCTCCAGCTCCAGCCCCGATCCGGAGACCGGCGCCGACGTCCGCACCCCCGCCGTCGACGCGGCGTTCTCGGCGTCCCCGCCGCTGCACCCTGCGAGCGCCAGCGTCCCCGCAACCGCCAGCGCGCAGGCCCTGAGTCTCGCGTTCCTGTCCACGCTCCACCTCCGCAATGAACAGTTCCCACCGTCCAGAGAACAGGCGTTGAAGAGGTCATCTTTTGGTATTGCCGCGTTACTTCGGCCACATCGCGGCTAGGCGTATCCCGCCCGGCGATACGCCGCGGAACCGATGGCGAGGCGCGAGGGGGACCCGTGTGCGGCAGCGAGACCCGCAGCATGCTCCAGCCGTTCCTCCTGCTCCTCATCCACCAGCGGCCCGGCCACGGCTACGACCTCATCGAGAGGCTCGCGGCGATGGGCGTGACGGGCGTCGAGCCGGGACACGCCTACCGGGTGCTGCGCAACCTGGAACGGGAGCGGCTGCTGACGTCCCGCTGGACGCCGTCGGACGCGGGGCCCGCCCGGCGCCGGTACGAGCTGACGCCCGAGGGCCTCGCCGACCTCCGCGCCCGCGTGGCGAGCCTGGCCCGCTTCGGCGGCGTCCTCGATTCCTTCCTGGCCCTGTGGAGCGAGGGGCCGCCCGACCGTGAGGAGCGGACATGGCAGCAGCAGCGGCCGCGGCGGTCCAGGCCGCGTTCGACCGCCGGACCGGCCCGGGGCGCGCGCTGGGCGGGGACGCCGAACTGATCGCGCGCGCCTGCCGGGACATGGCGGTGCGCTTCCACCGCGGCGGGAAGCTCCTGGTGTTCGGCGCCGGCGGCGCGGCGGCGGACGCCGAGCACGTCGCCGTCGAGTTCACGCACCCGGTCGTCGTCGGGAAGCGCGCGCTGCCGGCGATGTGCCTGCCCGGCGCGTTCGCCGAGCGGACGCGGCTGTTCGGGCGGCCGGACGACATCGCGCTCGGCATCTCCGCCGACGGGCACTGCGCGGACGTGCTGGAGGCGCTGCGGGAGGCGCGCGCGACCGGGATGGAGACCGTCGCGCTGCTGGGCGGGGACGGCGGCGCCATCGCCGCGAGCGGCGCCGCCCGGCACGTCCTGATCGCGCGGTCCGGCGACCCGCGCGTGGTGAAGGAGGTGCACGTCACCGCCTACCACATCCTGTGGGAGCTGGTCCACGTGTTCTTCGACCAGCCGGGGACGCTCGAAGGGGAGGCCGCCCGATGACGGAGCCGTGCCACGACGAGGTCTGCATCACCTGCTCGGACGCGGGCGTCCAGGCGCGGGTGCGGGAGGTCGGGGACGGCGGGCTCGCCGTCGTCGAGACCGGCAACGGGCCGGAGGAGGTCAGCGTCGCGCTCGTGGACGCCGGGCCGGGCGACGTCGTCCTCGTCCACGCCGGAGAGGCCATCGCCGTCGTGAGGGAGCGGTCATGAGCGTCGAGTCGCTGTATCCGTTCCTCTACGCGGACGGGGCCGACGTCGAGTCGGTGCTCGCCGACGTCCGGGCGTCGACCGAGGAGAAGGCCGCCGAGATCGTCGCGCTGCGCGCGTCGCTCGCCGGGCCGCTCGGGGACCGGCTGGTGCGGTGCGCGCGGGACGCGGCCGCCCGGTTCGCGGACGGCGGGCGGCTGCTCTGCTTCGGCAACGGCGGCAGCAGCACCGACGCGCGGCAGGTCGCCGAACTGCACGCGAGCCCGCCCCCGCCGGCCCGGCCGCTGCCGGCGCTGTCCCTGCCGCACGACGTCGCGTCGGTGACCGCGCTGTCCAACGACGTGGGGTTCGAGGTCGTGTTCGCCCGGCAGATCGCCGCGCTCGGAACGCGGAACGACGTCGCGATGGCGCTGTCCACCAGCGGCGGCTCGGAGAACCTGCTGCGCGGCCTCGACGAGGCGAACCGGCTGGGCATGCTGACCGTGGGGTTCGCGGGCTACGACGGCGGCCGGATGGCCGAGGCCGGCCGGGTGCGCCACCTGTTCGTCGTGCCGTCCGCGTCCGTCCACCGGATCCAGGAGGCGCAGACGACGGTGTACCACGTGCTGTGGGAGCTGACGCAGTCCGCGCTGCGCGGGGAGCTGTGACGCTCGCCGCGCGGCGCGGCGGCGCCGCCGGCCGGGGGCCGGTCAGCTGAGCGTCGCCTCCTTCACGCGCTCCCGGGTGAACCGGCCGTAGTTGTAGTAGGCCGCGCACGCCCCTTCGGACGAGACCATGCACGTCCCGATCGGCGTCTCCGGGGTGCACGCGGTGCCGAAGACCTTGCACTCCCACGGCTTGATGACGCCCTTGAGGACCTCGCCGCACTGGCACGCCTTCGGGTCGGCCACCCGGACGCCCGGCATGTCGAAGACCCGCTCGGCGTCGTGGACGGCGTACTCCTCGCGGACCCGCAGCGCCGAATGGGAGATGAACCCGAGGCCGCGCCATTCGAAGTGCGGCCGCAGCTCCATCACCTGGTTGATCGCCTGGAGCGCCTTGGCGTTCCCGTCCCAGGGGACGACCCGCGTGTACTGGTTCTCGACCTCGCAGCGGCCGTCGGCGAGCTGCCGCAGCAGCATGTGGACCGCCTGCAGGATGTCGAGGGGCTCGAAGCCCGCGCAGACCAGCGGCTTGCCGTAGCGGTCCGGGATGAACGAGTACGGGCGGCAGCCGATCACCGTCGACACGTGCCCGGGTCCGAGGAAGCCGTCGAGGCGCAGATCGGGCGAGTCCAGGATCGCCTTGATGCCCGGCAGGATCGTCACGTGGTTGCAGAAGACCGAGAAGTTCCCGACGCCCTCGGCCGCCGCGCGCAGCACGGTCATCGCCGTGGACGGGGCGGTCGTCTCGAACCCGATCGCCATGAAGACCACCCGTTTGTCCGGGTTCTGCCGGGCGATCTTCAGGGCGTCCAGCGGCGAGTACACCATCCGGATGTCGGCGCCCGCCGCCTTGGCGTCGAAGAACGAGCCCGTGCCGCCGGGCACGCGCATCATGTCGCCGAACGACGCCAGGATCACGTCGGGGTGGCTCGCGATGTGGATCGCGTCGTCCACCCGCCCCATCGGGATGACGCAGACCGGGCATCCCGGGCCGTGGACGAGCGAGATGCTCTCCGGCAGGTAGTCCTCCAGGCCGTGCTTGTAGATGGTGTGGGTGTGGCCGCCGCACACCTCCATGAACTTGTAGTGCCGCCCGGGCTCGCACAGCGCGGCGATCCGCGCGGCCAGCGCCTGGGCCCGGTCGGCGTCGCGGTACTCGTCGACGAACCGCATGCCCGCCCTTCCCTCCGTCAGGTGATGTCGGATCCGGCGAGCGCGTCCAGCTCGTCGGTGTAGGCCCGGCCGAAGCCCCGCAGCAGCTCCAGGGTGGCCGCCGCCTCCGCCTCGTCGATCTTCGACATGGCGAACCCGACGTGCACCAGCACCCAGTCGCCGGGGGCGAGCGCGTCCCGCCCGAGCAGGCCGATGTTCACCGCCCGCCGGACGCCGGCGACCTCCACCTTCGCGAGGTCGCCGCGCCCGGCCGGCAGCTCGACGATCTCACCCGGGATGCCGAGGCACATCCGCCGTACCGTCCTTCCCGGTCGCGTGCGCGGTCCCGGTCACGTGCGCGGTCCCGGTCACATGCGCTCGATCCTGTAGTAGCGGACCATCGCCGGGAACTCCTTCCAGAGCAGCGCGATCGTCCCGGCGGCGGCCATCGAGCCCAGCGCCATCCACAGGCCCCGGCGCTGCTTCTCCGCCTTCATCCTTCTCTTCACCGTGTTCCCCCCTTTTCGGTGCACCGCGCCGGCGTCAGCCGGGCGGCAGGTTCGGCATGACGGGCAGGATCGGGTTCCGCTTCCGCGGGCGGATCCCGGTCGACCGCCGCGCGTCGGCGGTGCCGTCCATGTGGTGTCCGGCCTCGTGCCCGTAGGCGCCCGACCGGTTGCCCTGGCGGACGCCCTTCACATGCGAGGGCGTGTCGGGCTTCACGTCGGGCTTCCCCACGCGGATCTCGGCCATGGTCATCCCTCCCGGCTCTTCTCGGCGGCGTCGAGGCGGCCGAAGAACGCCTCGATCTCCGTCCAGACGCGGTCTCCCCCGGACAGGCCCGTCCACGCCTCGCGGACGGCGGCGACGAGCCGGTAGCAGTCGTCGATCGGCACCAGCCACTGCTCGTCGGCGCCCTTGACGGTGCTGACGAGGAGCGCCTCGGCCCCGGGGCGCAGCGTCGCCAGCTCCGGGCAGCCCGCCGTCGCGGCCGCCCAGGCGTCCGGGTCCACGGTCCACGCGGTCGCGCCGGCCGGGCTCGGGTAGCGGGCCGCCACGGCGCCGTCCGGCTGGACGACGAAGAAGGCGAGCCCGACCGGGACGCCGAGGCCGGCGGTCCGGACGCCGGCGAGCCTGATCCGGCGGTCGGGGACGAGCCGGTAGTGGCCCTGCCCCGCGCCGTCCTTCTCGAACAGCAGGGCGCAGGCGCGGCAGGCGCACAGCGGCTCCCCGCTCCGCTCGTCGAGGACGTGGGCGTGGTCGTCGCCGGCGGGGGCGGAGCACAGCCCGCACGCGTCGGCCGCGTCCGGTCCCCCGGCGGACACCCGCTGCACCAGGCGTTCGAAGGCCCCCGCCGTCATGGCGTGCCGTCCCCCGCCGGGACCGGGCGCCGCATGAGCGCGTCGACCGGGACGAAGGCGGCGGGCCGGGCGCGCGCCGGCTCGACGAACTCGACCTCCGCCGCGTCCGGGGCCGCGGCGAGCACGGCCTCCCGGACGGCCTCCCTCACCTGCCCGGCCCCGCAGCCGCAGCCGCCGCCCGCCAGCCGGACGCGGACGATCGCCCCGTCCATCCCGGCGAACTCGGCGGCGGCTCCCCGCCGCGCCATGGCGTCCAGGGCCCGGACGATCCGCTGCTCGGCGGGCTCCGGGTGGAGGCCGTGGAGGATCAGCAGATGGCCGAGTAGCTCGTCGTCCATGATCTTCTCGGCTAGCCGGCCCGGGGCGCGGTCCATGACCCGGGCGAGCGCCTCCCCGTACACCTCGGTGAGCATGGCGACGGCGGACATGGCCGTCCCGGCGGTCGCGCCGGGCGTGCGCTCCAGCGTGCCGAGCGCCGCGTCGAGCCCGGCCAGCCGGTCGGCGACCGCCGCCGCGCCGAGCCGCCGCGGGCCGTCCCGCCCGCCGTCCGTCCCGCCGGCGCGCACGCCGTCTTCCGGCGCAGCCGGGGCAGCCGGGTCGGCCGGGTCAGCCATGGGTCGCCCCGAACATCGGCGAGTGCAGCTTCTTCAGCTCGCGGCCCTTGCCGAGGTACATGTGCACGCCGCACGGCAGGCAGGGGTCGAAGCTGCGCACGGCGCGCATGATGTCGACGCCCCGGAAGTCGTCCGGGCCGTTCTCCTCGAAGATCGGCATGTCCTGGACGGCGTCCTCGTACGGGCCGGGCGTGCCGTAGCTGTCGCGCGGGCTGCCGTTCCACGGCGTCGGCGGGTACGGGTGGTAGTTCGCGATCTTCTTGTCCTTGATGACGAGGTGGTGGGACAGCACGCCGCGCACCGCCTCGTGGAAGCCGCATCCGATGCCCTCGTCCGGCACCTCGAAGTCGTCGAAGATCCTGGTGTCGCCTTCCCGGACGAGGCCGAGGCCCTTCTCCAGGAAGTACACCGCCATCGCCGCCGCGTACGCCACGAAGTAGACCCGGGCGCGGTCGCGCTCGATGGCGTTGGACCACTGCGGGATCCGCCATTCGAGCGTCGTCTCCGGCAGCTGCTCGCCCTTCGGCAGCGAGATCTTCACGCTGGAGCCGGTCGACTTCACGTACGGGGTGTCGACGATGTTCGCCAGCGCCGTCGTGTAGAGCCGCGCGAACGGGCCGCCGCCGGTGTCCAGCGCCAGGTGCTCCCGCGTGTCCGGGTTGAACCAGCGGGGGCTCATCACCCAGCTGTACTTGTCGTCGAAGTCGCGCTTCTGCGGGACGGGCAGCGTGGTCTGGTTCCACGGGTGCCGCATGTCGACGGGGTTGCCGAGCGGGTCGTGGGTGACGAACGGCTCCTCGTTCACCCAGTCGTCGTAGTAGGAGCTGCCCAGCAGGATGCGGATGCCGAGGTTGATGTCGACGAGGTCGGTCGTGAGGAGCTTGCCGTCGACGACGATGCCGGGGGTGACGTACATCGCCTTGCCCCAGCGGTTCATGTTCTCGTACTTGTAGTCGCAGACGTCCGGGTCCTGGAACGCGCCCCAGCACCCGAGCAGGACGCGCCGCCGTCCGACCTCCTCGTATCCGGGCAGCGCCTCGTAGAAGAAGTCGAAGACGTCGTCGTTCATCGCGACGGCCTTCTTGACGAAGTCGACGATGCGCATCAGCCGCGACAGGTAGTCGGTGAACAGCGTGGGGCTCGGCATCGTCCCGACACCGCCCGGATAGACGGTCGACGGGTGCACGTGCCTGCCCTCCATCAGGCAGAACATCTCCCGCGTGGTGCGGCTGACCTGGAGCGCCTCCTTGTACACGGCGCCCTCGAACGGGTTGAACGCCTCCATGATGTCGGCGATCGTCCGGTACCCGTGGACTCCGGCGTTCGGCGCCTGCGTGTTCCGCGCCCTCTTCAGGACGCTCGGGTTCGTGTCCTTCACCATCGCCTCGCAGAAGTCCACGAAGACGAGGTTGTCCTGGAAGATCGTGTGGTCGAACATGTACTCGGCGGCCTCGCCGAGGTTGAGGATCCACTCGGCGAGCGGCGGGTTCTTGATGCCGTACGCCATGTTCTGCGCGTACACCGAGCAGGTGGTGTGGTTGTCGCCGCAGATGCCGCAGATGCGGCTGGTGATGAACCCGGCGTCCCGCGGGTCCTTGCCCTTCATGAACACCGAGTAGCCGCGGAACAGCGACGACGTGCTGTGGCACTCGGCGACCCTGCGGTTCGCGAAATCGATCTTGGTGTAGATGCCGAGGTTGCCGATGATGCGGGTGATCGGGTCCCACGACATCTCCACGAGCTGCCCCGGCTGCGCGCCGGCGGGCATCTGCTCGGTCGTTGCCATTCGTGCCGTCCTCTCGCTGTGGTCGTGTTCCGCGGCCCGGACCCTTCCGCTACGGCCGCCAGCGCGGGTTGTAGCCGCTGGTCAGCAGCTCGCGGTCGTGGTGCCACTTCGGCTCCTCGTTCACCGTGGCGTTGGTGATCCCGCGCATCCGGCGGATGAACGCCCCGTAGGGCTTGATCATCATCGAGGAGAGGGTGCCGCCGGGCGGGGCGTCCATGAACGGCATGAACTTGTCCGGGAAGCCCGGCATCGTGCAGCCGATGCAGATGCCGCCCACGTTCGGGCAGCCGCCGATGCCGCCCATCCAGCCGCGCTTCGGCACGTTGCAGTTGACGACCGGGCCCCAGCAGCCGACCTTCACCTGGCACTTCGGCGAGTTGTAGTCCTGGGCGAAGTCGGCCTGCTCGTAGTAGGCGGCGCGGTCGCAGCCCTCGTGCACCGTCTTGCCGAACATCCATTGCGGGCGCAGCTTGTCGTCCAGCGGCGGCGGCGGCGCCGCCCCGGCCGCGTGGTACAGGACCCAGGTCAGGGTCTCCATGAAGTTCTCGGGCTGCACCGGGCAGCCGGGGACGTTCACGATCGGCAGCGCGCCCGCCGACCTGAAGTCCCAGCCGAGGTAGTCCGCGAGGCCCATGCAGCCGGTCGGGTTGCCCGCCATCGCGTGGATGCCGCCGTAGGTGGCGCACGTGCCGGCCGCGACGACCGCCCACGCCTTCGGCGCCAGCCGGTCGATCCACCAGTTCAGCGTGAGCGGCTCGCCGGTGTCCGGGTCGTTGCCGAACGACGACCAGTAGCCGTCCCCGTTGATCTTCTCGTTGGGGACCGAGCCCTCCAGCACGAAGATGAACGGCTCCAGCTCGCCGCGCGCCGCCGCCCGGAACGGCGCGAGGAACTCCTCGCCGCCGAGGGTCGGCGACAGGACCTTGTTGTGCAGGTGCACCTTCGGCAGGCCCGGGATGAGCCCGGTGACCACGTCCTCGATCGCCGGCTGGGCCGACGCCGTCACCGACACGGTGTCGCCGTCGCAGCTCATGCCCTCGGAGATCCACAGGATGTGGATCTCGTCGAAGCCCTTCGCCTCGGTCATGGCGTTACCTCCTCGTCTGCGGGGGCGTCAACGGTGATCGACTCCAGGACGACGTCCTCGTGGCCGGCGGTCCGCACGTCCACGGCGCCGCAGGCCGGGCAGGCCGCGAGCGCCAGGGCCGAGTCCACCGGCGTCTCCGCGCCGCAGCGCGCGCAGCGCACCGACAGCGGCTCCAGCACCAGGTCGATGCCGGCGCCTTCGGCGAGGGTGCCCAGCGCCGCCACCCGGACGCCCTGCTCGATCACCCCGCGGTCGACCGGGTGGCCGCCGACGCGGACCCTCATCCCCCGGACCGGGCGGCCGTCCGCCCGCCGCAGCGCCGCCTCGACGATGGCCTCGCACATCCCCAGCTCATGCATGCGCCCGCTCCACTTCCGTGCTCGCCTCGTCCCGGGCCAGGTCCGTCACCAGCGCGACCGCCTCGTCCAGCACGGCGCGCACGGGCTCGGACAGCTCCATGCGCTCGTCGACGGCGGCGGGCCGGCAGCCCACCACGAGGACGCGCCCCACCTCGCCGCCGAGCTGCCGCAGCAGCCGGAGGACGGCCATCGGGTGCATGCCGTGGCCGTCCACGGCGGGCGGGGCCAGCGGATCGGACGGGTCGAGGCCGGCGACGATGCCGTCCACGGCCGCCGCGTCCACCTCGATGACGGCGAGGGTGCCGGGCTCCCCCTCCACCGGCACCGCGTCCACCATGATCAGGACGCCGTACCGGCCGTTCAGCAGCTCGTAGGCCAGGTGGACGCCGCGGATGCCGTAGTCGGCGACGTCCACGTTCTCCGGGAGGCCGGCCGCGGCCATCCGCCGGACCACCTCGACGCCGAACCCGTCGTCGCCGAGGAAGACGTTGCCGATCCCGGCCACCAGCACCCGCGGGCTCATGGCGCCTCCCCGGCGGCGTCCCGCGCGGTGAGGGGCTCGACCTCGTCGGGGGCGAAGTAGCGGAACCGGCCGTACCACTGGTTGAGCTCGGCCGCCGGATCGTCCTCGACGGTGACGGCCAGGTGCGCGGCGTCGTCCACGTCGGTGAGGACGGCCTCGACGCGGGCGGTCCGGCCGTCCAGGAACCGGTCCTGGGGGTCGGTGCCGCGCGTCCGGGGCCGCAGCCGGACCCGGCTTCCCCGCCCCACGTCGACGCCCGCCACCACCACTCTGCCGGACGCCGCGCCGGGAACCGGCTCCCGGGAGCGGATCGCGCCGTGCAGGCGGGAGAACACCTCCCGCGGCATCGACTCGGTCCGGTCCAGGATCGCGGCGGCCCGCGCGTCGGTGCCGCGCGCCTCCCGCTTCTCGGCGTCGGTCAGCGTCAGCGTCCGCAGCGACAGGATCTCGTCGATCTCCGTCGCGTCGTGCAGGTCGCCGGGGCTCTCCGGGGCGACGCGCGGGTGGTCGTACAGCAGGATCGGCGAGGACAGCACCGTGTGCCGCTCGCCCTCCGGCCCGGCCAGGACGGGGAAGACGTGGACGTTCGCGCACTCGCCGGCCGCCCGCCGCGCCCACTCTGGCGGGTCGAGCAGCGAGACGAAGGCGCCGCCGTCCGTCCGGAGCAGCACGTGGCAGGCGAGCAGCGAGCAGCGCAGCGCCTCGTCGCGGGACGCGGAGCCCGGCGTGCCGGTGCCGGCGTTGTCGATCCGCACCCGGATCCGGTCGAGCGGGCGCGCGGCGTCGCAGCGCTCCGCCGACACGGTGACGGACGCCGTCAGCGGCCACCGCCGCCGGACCACCCGGCCGGCCGCGCCGCCCGCCTCGTCCAGGACGGGCTCGGCCTCCTCGCCTCCCGGGACGTGGACGGTGAACCTCTCCTCGTCCCGGAGCACGTCCCCGAGGCGGAACTGGAGGTCGAATTCCTGCGGCACGGCCTCGTCGAAGGAGAATTCCGCGCGCTCCCCCGCGTCGAGTGAATCGACCGGTTCGTGGCGGCCGCCGGGGAGCCGCTTCTCCACGCCCTTTCTCTGCAACTGGAGAAAACGGACACGGAAATGGACGACGGTGTCGGGCCGCGCCTCGATGAGGCATTCGGTCCGCTGCCACGCCGCCTCGGCCGAGCCCGCGACGCCGGTGTCGTCCAGGCCGTGCTCCCGCGCCCACGCGGGCGGGACGAGCACGCCGAACTGCCAGCGCACGCGGTTCTTGCCGGACGAGCGCCGGTACGGATAGAGCAGGTATCCCTCGTAGAGGACCGCGTCGGCGACCGCCCGCGCGTGCTCGAAGCCGGTCACGTGAATGAACCTCCCCCGCGGCATGCGAAAAGCGTGGAGCCTTTCACCCGCACGGCCTTTCTGCCGTGAAACCGATGCGGGAGCCGGCCACTCTCTGTATAGCAACCGGTGACAGATCCGGTAAGTGCGCCCGGCCACTACGTGCCGGCCGCACCTAGCGCCGGAGGGCGGCGCTCACGCGCGGCTCAGCCTTTTTCTCCGGCGGTCCGGCGAAGGCGGCCGCCGACGGGGCCGGCGCCGCCGATGCCGAGCAGCGCGGCGATCCCGGGCAGGATCGCCGCGAGCCTCGCGAAGGTCACCGGCGCCTCGCCGCCGGACGCCGCAGGGCCAGCCCGACGCCCGCCGCCGCGGCCGCGCCCGCCGCTGCGGCGGCGCCGACGCGGGCGGCGCGCCGGGACAGCGGCGGCGCGGGCCTGCTCGCCCGGCGCGCCTCCTCCGGCCTGCCCTCGACCGGGCCGCCGCTCTCCCGGGCGAGCCGCATGAGCTCCGCGACGTGCAGTGCGCGCCGCCCCGTCCCGGCGTCCTCGATCTGGGTCTTGCAGGAGAAGCCGTCGGCGACGATGGCCGTGCCGCCGGCGGCGTCCCGGACGGCGGGCAGCAGCGCCTGCTCCCCGCAGTCCATCGAGATGTCGTACTTGCCGTTCTCGAACCCCCAGGAGCCGGCGAGGCCGCAGCAGCCGCCCTTGAGGCTCTCGGTCTCAAGACCCATCCGCTCCAGGAGGCTCTGCTCGGGGTCGGTGCCGCCGGTGGCGCGGTGGTGGCAGTGCCCCCACAGCAGCGCCTTGCCGCCGCCGGGCATCCGCGGCGGGCTGATGTCGTAGGTCTGGAAGAACTCGGCGAAGTGGTGCGCCTGCCGCGCGAGCCGCGCGGCGTCGTCGTCGTGGGGCAGCAGCTTGGTCAGCTCGTCCTTGAACACGGCGAGGCAGCTCGGCTCCATGCCGACGACCGGCGTCCCGGCCCGGACATGGGGGCGCAGGACGTCCAGCACGTTGTGCAGGTAGCGCTCGGCCATGTCGAGGAAGCCGTAGTCGTAGAGCGGCCGGCCGCAGCACACGTGCGCCTCCGGCATGACCACCTTCCAGCCCGCGGCCTCGATCGCCTCGACGCACGCCACGCCGACGTCGGTGTGGAAGTGGTTGTTGAACGTGTCGGGGAACAGGACGACGGGCCGCCCGTGCGGGTTCGCCGTCCCGCCGCGCTCGCGGAACCACCGCTGCAGCGTCATCGGCGCGAACCTGGGCAGCGGGCGCCTGCGGTCGATGCCCGCGGCGAGCTTCGCCAGCCGGGCGAGGCCGGGCGTGTGCGTCGCGAAGTTCGCGATCTCCGGCAGCCGGGACGCGACCCGCGCGGCCTGGTCGATGAACCCGAACGCGTACGCGTACCGGGGCCGCCACCGCCGCACCGACTTGTAGTGGTGGTAGAGGAACTCGGACTTGTACGTCGGGATGTCGACGTTGACCGGGCAGTCGTTCGTGCAGCCCTTGCAGGCCAGGCACAGGTCGAGCGACTCGGCGACCTCCTTGGACTGCCAGCCGTCGGTGATGACCTCGCCCTGCAGCATCTCGAACAGCAGCCGGGCCCGCCCGCGCGTGGTGTGCTTCTCCTCGCGGGTCACCTGGTAGCTCGGGCACATGGTGTTCTCGGCGTGCGGGACGCGGCACTCCCCGACCCCGACGCAGCGCAGCGCGGCGTGCGCGAAGTCGCCGCCGTCCTGCTTGTAGGCGAACTTCACGGCGGGGCGGGGAGGGTTGTAGCCGGTGCCGAGCCGCAGGTCCTCGTCCAGCCGGTAGGCGTCGATGACCTTGCCGGGGTTCATCTTGCCCTCGGGGTCCCAGATGCGCTTGAACTCGCGCATCGCCCGGATCAGCTCCGGGCCGTACTGGCGTTCCAGCAGCTCGCCGCGCTGCTGGCCGTCGCCGTGCTCGCCCGACAGCGACCCGCCGTAGGAGACGACCAGATCTGCGGCGTCCTCCATGAACCTCCGGTAGCGGGCGACGCCCTCGGCACTGCGCAGCTCGAAGCTCATCCGCGAGTGGATGCAGCCCTGCCCGAGGTGCCCGTACATGGCGCCGTCGATGCCGTGCTTCGCCATCACGCGGCGCAGCGCGCGGATGTAGGGGCCCGTCTTGGACGGCGGGACGGCCGAGTCCTCCCAGCCGGGCCAGTGGTCCCCTCCCGGCGGGAACGCGGTGGAGCCGAGACCGGCCTCGCGGATCGCCCACAGGTCCTGGCTCCAGCCGCCCTCCTGCTCGCTCTCGGCGGTGACGATCCGGTCGGGCGCGTAGCCCTTCTCGTCCCTCAGCCAGCCGGCGAACGCCGCCGCCCGGCCGACGGACTCCTCCTTGGTGTCGGCGCCGAACTGGACGAGCAGCCACGCGCCGCCCTCCGCGCCGCGGGGCAGCTCCTCGATGTCGGAGACGTTCTTGCGCTGGAGCTCCTGGTCCTCGATGAGCTGGTGGTCGAGCGCCTCCAGCCCGATCGGCCGGAACCTCTCGATGATCTCCTGGGCGTGCTCGGCGGCGTCCGCCACGTCCGGGTACTCGACGACGACCAGCGTGCGCTGCAGCATCGCGGGGGTGAGCAGCAGCACCGCCTGCAGCGCGGTCGCGCAGGTGCCCTCCGTGCCGCACAGGGCGCGGGCGACGTTGAACCCCTTCTCGGGCAGCAGCTCGTCGAGGTTGAACCCGGACACCCGCCGCGGCATCTCCGCCACGGACGGGAACCCCGCGCGGATGGCGCCGGCGTACCGGTCCCGCAGGTCGCGCAGCGCCGCGTAGATCTCGCCCTTGCGCCCGCCCGCGGCGATGATGTCGTCGAGGTCCTCCTCCTCGTCCACCCCGACCCAGAAGCGGTCGCCGCCGTAGGTGACGACCTCCAGGGCGTGGACGTTGTCGGACGTGCGCGGCCCCGGCCCGTACAGCTGCGACTGGACGGAGTGGATCCCGCACGAGTTGTTGCCGATGTTCCCGCCGATCACGCAGCGGGAGTGCGAGGACGGGTCCGGCCCGAACACCAGGTTCTTCTCGCCCGTGTGCTTGTTGAGCTCCTCGTTGATGACGCCGGGCTCGCACGTGACGCGCCGGTTCTCCACGTCGAACTCGCCGATCCGGGTCAGGTACTTGGAGTGGTCGATGACGACGGCGTAGTTGACGGTCTCGCCCGACAGGCTCGTCCCGCCGCCCCGGTTCAGCACCGGCGCGCCGTACTCCTCGCAGACCCGGTGGACGGCGACCACGTCCTCCAGCGTCTTCGGGACGACCACGCCGATCGGCACCTGCCGGAAGTTCGACGCGTCGTTGGCGTACATGGCCCTCGACCCGCTGTCGAAGCGGACCTCCCCGTCGACGGCCTTCTCCAGGGCGCGGGCCAGCTTCCGGACCTCGATCACCTGCCGGCCGCGCGGCGGCCCGGGAACCGAGGGAGCCGTCTTCGCCGGCACCTGCCGCGTCTCGGCCACATGCGTCTTCGCCATGTACGTCGTCCCCTATCGTCGTCGTTCGCCGACCCGCCGGGGCGGGCCGCTAGGCCGGGCGGGCGCCGTGCACCCGGTACGGCTCCGCGTCGCCCCACTTGACGTCCAGGCCCAGGCCGGGACGGTCGGCCGCCGGGCGGAGCACGCCGCCGGCCGGGCTGAGGTTCCCGTCGAACAGCAGGTGCTCCACCCGGACGTGGTCGTGGAAGTACTCCAGGTGGCGGAGCCGCCTCACCGCGCAGAAGGCGTGCGCGGACACCGCGGGCGCGCAGTGCGCCGACAGGTCGGCCTGCCGCGCCGCCGACAGCCCGGCGACCTGCAGGAGGCCGGTGACGCCGCCGCAGCGGGTGACGTCGGCCTGCAGGCAGTCGACCGACGGCCCCTCCAGCAGGTCGGCGAAGTCCTTCAGCACGTACCCGTACTCTCCCGCGGCGACCTCGGTCCTCCCCGGCCCCTCCTCGCGGACGAGGCGCAGCCCGGCGGTGTCGTCGGACGGGACCGGCTCCTCGAACCAGCGGACGTCCCACTCGTCGGCGAGGCGCCGCGCCCAGTAGAGGGCCTCCTTGCGGGTCAGCGCCCCGTTGGCGTCGGTGAACAGCTGCGGGCCGGCGCCGATCGCCTCCCGGGCGGCGGTGAGCCGCCGCGGGTCCTCGTCCGGCCGGCGGGAGATCTTCAGCTTGACCCGGGGGATGCCCTGCTCGACCCAGCCGCCGAGCTGGGAGGCGAGCCGGTCCAGGGGGTAGTTCGTGAAGCCGCCGCTGCCGTAGACGGGCACCCGGTCGTGGAAGGCCGGCAGCACCGCGAACAGGGGCAGGCCGAGGAGGCGCGCCTTCAGGTCCCACAGCGCGATGTCCACGGCGGACACCGCCATCGCTCCCGCGCCGGGACGCCCCGCGTTGCGGATCGCGGCGAACATCCGGTCCCACGCAGCGGCCGGGGAGAGGGCATCGGAGCCCTGGGCGACCGGCGCGAGCTTCGACTCGATGAACGCCGCCAGCGAGACGTCCCCGTAGGTGTAGCCGATCCCGGTCCTCCCGCCGGCGTGCGCCTCGGCGAGGACCATGGTGGTCGAGTCCCACCGGAGGGTGCCGTCCTCCTCCGTCCCGTCCGGTCCGTCAGTCGGGACCTCGAAGGCGTGGACCGCGACGTTCTCGACTTCCACCTCGGTCCCCGCTCGCATCGGCCCCTCCCTTCCACGGCCCCTACTACCGCGGAACGAAGGGCCGAAACGAACGACCGGCCGGGATCGGCGGGCCGCCCGCGGGACGGGCGGCCTACCCCGCGGGACGGGCGGCCCACCCGGGGAACGGACGGCGGGCCGCGTGCGCGGGGGTCACTGCCAGGTCGCCGCCCACGTCGCGGCGTCGATCTCGCCGTCGTCGGTCAGGCCGGCGCGCTGCTGCAGCGACCTGGCGACCTTGCTCGACCGCGGCCCGAACCAGCCGTCGACGCGCAGCGTGTAGCCGCGCTTGCACGCCTGCCGCTGCCACTGCTCGACGTCCATGCCGTGCATGATCGGCATCCCCGGGCCCTCGTACTTCAGCGTGCGGCGCGGGAACGGGGGCATGCCCTTGATCAGCTGCACGACGGTGCGGCGCGGCCGGCGGTGCTTGCCGCCGAGCCCGCGCTGCAGCCACGGCGCCCACTGGATCGGCGCGGCGTACTCCGATGCCGCGGCCGTCGTCCCCATCACGTCTTGACTCATTGAATCCACCGTTCGTTTCTCTCTGTGCCGGTATCAGCCGTGCCGGGTGTCAGCGCGGTGCGAGGCAGGGGCCCGGCGACGCGGCCAGCCGGGACATCTCGACACCGATCACGATCGCGCCGAGCAGGGCCAGCGCTATGACGCACACGATGAGCGCCAGGTCCGTCCACACCCGCGAGCGCCCGGGGACGGGCGCGATCTCGGGTTCGTGCAAGGTCATCTCTCGCTCCATGGGAGGTCGGGGGGTATGTAAGGCCGGCGGCCACGCCCGGGTGGCCGGCGTGGCCGCCGGCGACGGCGGATCTCCTCCCCCATCCGAGACCCGCCCCCGAAGGTCGTCCCCCTCTCCCCCACATCGGGGGACGACGTCGTTCTCAGCGGCGGCTCACCGCAGGTCCCAGCTGTGCAGCCGGACGACGCGGCGGAGCTGCTCGGCGTAGGCGCCGGTGTCGTCGCGGGGCAGCGACTCCCAGCGCTTCGCCAGGTCGTAGCAGGCTTCGGTCAGCGAGCGGTGTTCGCGGAGGGCGGCCGTGCCGAGCGCCTCCGCCCGGTTCTGCGCCGCGACCGCCTCGTCGCGCTGCGAGGCGATGAGCCGGACGGCCTTCTCCGCCCTGCCGAGCTGCGCCAGCGTCTCCGACGCCTTCCAGGCCAGGTGCCTGCGGCGCTGGACGGCCAGCGTCGCCGCCCCGACCAGCACGGCCGCGACCAGGACCGCCGCCCACGCTTGTGCCCCACTCACCGCGTCACCTCACATTCCGGCGGCGCTCTTGGACCGTCCGCTCCGCCGCACGAGGGACACCACGCCCCCGGCGCGCGACTGCGCCCGCGCCGGCTCGCGCCGCCCGGACGGCGCCTCCTCGGGGGTCTCCTCGGCGGCCGCGTCCCGTGCGCCCGCGCCGGTGCCCGTGAGGTCGGCGCCCGTGACGTCCGTGAGCGTCTCGTCCGGGCGCGCGTCCCGGGCGCCGCCCTTCTTCGCTCCCGCGTCCTTCGCGCCGGCCTTCTTCGCGCCCCCGTCCTTCGCGCCGGTGCCGTTCGCGCCGGTGCCGTTCGCGCCGGCCTCCTGCGCGTCCGCCTCGTCGGCGGGCGGCCAGGCCCGGACCGCGAGGACCTCGTCCAGCAGCGGCCACGCGACCGGGACGCCGTCCTCGTCGAGGAGGGTGAGCTGCCCGCCCTCGACGGAGCTGAGCAGGCCGATGTCGCGGCTGCCGTCGGCGTTGTCCACGCAGACCTGGCAGCCCATCAGGGACGCGAAGGCGCGCGGCACGCCGACCGGGGCCTCCTGCTCCGGCGCGAGCGGCGGCGGGGCGCCGGTGCGCGCCCGCTCGTCCGCGTGCAGGGCGACGACGTGCGCGGCCGCGTACAGCGCGCGCATCGACTCGGCGAGCTGGCCGAACTGGGCGGCGGACGCGTCCGGCGGCAGCGCCATCCGGATGCTGCCGATCGCCAGGCCGAGGCCGTCGTCGGCGACCTCGCGGATCTCGCCCGGGGACGGGATGGGGGCGGCGCCGTGCGCGATCGTCAGCAGGAACTTCGCCTCGGCGGCCAGCCCCTGGTGCCGGTGCAGGACCTCCATGATCTCGAACGCCGCCTTGCGGTGGTTCTCGAGTTCCTCGTGGGCCCGTTCGATGGCGACCTCGTGCTCGGCGACGGACGCGGACAGGTCGTTGATGGTGCCCTGACTGAGCCAGCTCATCGGACGCCTCCGGGGAGGGCGGCGACGGGCGAGGCATGGGAAGAGGGTGGTGCGGTGCTCATGTGACTTTCCTTCTCGCGGGGCGGCGTACGGGTGTCGGCACCCGTGGGAGATCAGTTCGACCGATCCCAGCGATCGGCCGGCTCGACCGGGCAGGCGCCCATGTCCTTGATCGCCTCGAGGTCCTCGTGGGCGAACCGGAACAGGCGCTTGCCGTAGCGGCGATGCGGTATCTCTCCCCGGCTCGCTGCCCGGACGAGCCAGTCACGGGTGAACGACGTGATCTCAGCGGCCTCCTGCGGTGTGTACAGAAGCCGTTCGACGGGGATCTCGCTGCCTGGAGAGCTTGACATGACCGGAAGCGTAACGCATCTCAGTGCGTCGTGCAGCTTGAAAGCGCGTTTTAACCATGTCATGTGTTGTTCGATGCACTCCGTTGTGCAGCCCTCCGATGCCAGGCATCGAAAACGCGTTACGACTCGTCAAAGTCCGTTTTGCTCCGCTAGACTTACACGCTGTGTCAGGCCGTCACCCCGCGACACAGAAGGAGCCTGATCACGTTGGACGACCTCGACGACAGGAACGACTCCGGCCATCCGCCGGAGGCCTGGCGCAGGCTGGGCCAGATCGTCCGGCAGCGCCGGATCGAGCTGGGCTTCGGCTCCCAGGCGAGCCTCGCCGCGGAGGGCGGTCCCTCGCTGTCCGTGGTGAACAAGATCGAAACCGGCCGCGGGAGGGACTACACCGACCGCGTCATCATCCCCTTGGAGGACCGGCTCGGCTGGCGGCGCGGCAGCTTCCGCGCGATCCTCGAGGGCGGCGACCCCGTCTGCGTGGACGCCCCCGCCCCGGCCCCCGCCGCACCCGCGCCGGCCGCCGAGGACGGCAATGACGGCAACTATCCGGAAGAGGTGGTGGGCGACCCGTTCCTGCGCTTCATCTGGGACGCTCCGGAATCCCTCGCCGATGACGAGGACAAATGGGCGGCCGTGACCGGCGTCTTGCTTAAGCGCATGCGTCCGGCGCCGAAGTCTCTTGAGCAGCCGGACTCTCGACAGAAGGCCGACAACATATAGCGTCGGCTACTGGGTAGCAGGCGAATCTGCAACCCAGTTTCTGTCTGAGCGGTCGTACTGCCGGGGGCGCGGACGAACGCGGATGACGCGATCGGGAGACGTCATGGATTTTCCTGATGAACAGCGCCTCAAAGAGACCATCGAACGTCTGACCCGCGAGAACGCGAAACTGCGCACCCAGCTGGCGGTGGCACGGCAGTGGAACCCTCCCCTCGACCTGGAACAGGCGTTCCGGTCGGCGCGGGGCTGGCAGTGTCTCACGGTACCGCTCATGCCCGAGAAACCGACGCTCATTCTCATCAGCGGAACCCACGACGAAAAGGACGACGAGGAGGAGGACGACGACGAGGCCGGCGAAGTATGGCGGCATCTGCAGACGGCGGCCGCGCCGCGCGGCCGGATCGGCCCGTTCGCGCGGGCCAGGATGCCGAGCCGGCTGCTCGGCTACCTGCGCGAGCACAGCGGCCGCACGATCATCGTCCTCAACCGGGACCTGCGCCGCGGGCAGGTGTCGCGAGCGGCGCGAATGCTCCGGGAGAGCGCCAAAAGGGGCCGCTCGACGACCCGGCTCCTGGAGCTGTCCGCCATTCCGCTGCTGAGCCTGTGCGCGCTGTTCCACGGCGACATGGCCAAGAGCGCGGTCGGCCTGTCCGCCGCGGCGGCGGCCGCACCGGCGGCGACTATCATACTTCCGGCCGCGGTGGCGTCCGCAATTAGTCCGAATCTGGACATTCACACGATAACGGTCAGACCGCAGCCTCCATCGCACACCAGATCGGTCGATAGACCGCCGGCGTGGCCGCCCGGTCCCGCCGCGCCGCGGCATGTGAATCCGACGCGCTGACGAAACGGCGGCCGCCTCTTTCACCCCCGGTGCTTCTCGCACGCCGGCGCGCTGATGAGAAAACCGACCGAACCCCGGTCGTTCCATCCGCGCGTCCAGCACTTTGTCGCGCAGGACCGCCGCGGTGGAGAACTCCAGAAAGAGGCGGACGCCCCCGGATTCGACCACTTCATCGGTCGCGGCCGGACCGGCCACCGGCGTGAGCGCGAGCAGCGAGGCGTCACCGTCCCGCGGCGCGATGCGCACGCCGGTGCGGCACCCGCTCCCGCTATTCGAAGTCGTCGGGGCTGAGATCCTCCATCCGGCCACCGCGCCCCTCGGGCGAATCCGGATGGAACTCCTCCGGACGCAGCTCTTCCGCCGCGGCCCGCGGCCCGCCGGCCGCCTGCTCCTCCGGCTCCCGCACGCCCTCGTCGGCGCTTCCGCCGGGCATCCGCTCAGTCATGATCGGTCCCCCTTTCCCAACCATTCAGCGCGGCCCTACCCGCCCAGGGCCCGCTCACACGGCCCTCAGTCCCCGTGGCCGGCGGCCTTGCGGATGGCGTCGCGGGCGCGGTCCGCCACGGCGGCGAACGGGCCCGCCATCATGTTGGCGGGCGCGGTCTCGAAACCGACGTGCGGGTGGGTGGGGGCCACGGTCTCGGCCGCCCTGACCGCGCCCGCCATGCGGCGGCGCTCCTGCTCGCCGGCCAGCTCCCGGATGCGCGGGAACTCCTCTTCCTCCTCGTGCCGGGCGTGGTCCAGGACGGCGATGCGCAGGTCGCCGAGCCACCGGAGGAACTCGGTGTCGTCCGTGCCGAGGTACTCGGTGTCCGAGAGGATCTGCTTGGCCTGGTTCTCCTCGCTGAGGCGGGCGTCCACCACCGTGTCGCCGTCGTCGAGGTGGCGGCGGGCGTACGGGTGGACGATCTCCTCCTCCGCGGTCTCGTGCACGGCGAGGAGGCGGCGCAGCCGGTCGAACGCGGCCTTCCGCTCGTCGCCCGCCGCGGCCTCGACCTCGTCGAACAGGCGCCGGATCTCGGCGTGCTGCCGGACCAGCAGATCGATGGCGTCCTCGGAAGCGTGCTCGCTCATGCGGGTCGTCCCCCTTCGCGGCCGAGCGGGCCCCACCCGGCGGTCGCGTCGCGCTCCAGCAGGTTCCCCGGCCCCGTCCGGGACCCGCCCGCCGGCGAGGGCGGCGGCCGGCCGGGCCCACGGAACCGCTGTTCCCCGTCCGGCCGCTTCGATTCCCCCGCTGAGCGAGACCGGTGCGCACCGCGGGTCAGTCGGCGGCCGCCTCCCTGGTCTCGGCCTGGGCCCGGGCCTCGACGATCTCCTGCTCGGCGCGGGTGTGGCTCTCGACGATGATCCGGACGACCTCCTCCGGGTCGTCGGTGAGGCGGACGAGGTCGATGTCCTGCGGGGAGATCTTGCCGCTCGGCAGCATGGCCGTCTTGATCCAGTCGAGCAGGCCGCCCCAGAACTCCGTGCCGACCAGCACGATCGGGAAGCGGGTGATCTTCCTGGTCTGGACGAGGGTGATCGCCTCGAACAGCTCGTCCAGGGTGCCGAAGCCGCCCGGCAGCACCACGAAGGCCTGCGAGTACTTCACGAACATCGTCTTGCGGACGAAGAAGTAGCGGAACTCGATGCCGATGTCGACGTGGTCGTTGAGCTTCTGCTCGAACGGCAGCTCGATGCCGAGGCCGACGGACAGGCCGCCGCTCTCGTCGCAGCCCCGGTTGGCGGCCTCCATGATGCCCGGGCCGCCGCCGGTGACGACGGCGTACCCGGCCTCGTGCAACCGGGCGCCGATGTCGACGGCGAGCTTGTACTCGGGGGAGTCGGGCTTGGTGCGGGCGCTGCCGAACACGCTGACCGCCTTCGGCAGCTCGGCGAGCAGGCCGAAGCCCTCCACGAACTCCGCCTGGATCCGCAGCACGCGCCACGGGTCGGCGTGGACCCAGTCGACCGGGCCGCGGCTGTCCAGCAGCCGCTGGTCGGTGGTGGTCGGGGGGACGGCCCGTCCCCGCAGCGTGGCCGGGCCCTGCCGGCGCGACGGGGAATCAGGATGCAATGTCATGGGGCCACGGTAACGGGACCGGCCAGCCACATGCGCATACGTTGCTCGCACTCGGTGATGAGCGCCGTCTCGACGTACTCGTCCCGCGTGTGGGCGAGGGTCGGTTCGCCCGGCCCGTAGTTGACGGCCGGGACGCCCAGCTCGGCGAAGCGCGCGACGTCCGTCCAGCCCAGTTTGGCGCGGACCTCGGCCCCGCTGGCGGCGACGAACGCGGCGGCGGCCGGGTGCGTCAGGCCGGGCCGGGCGGCGGACGCGGCGTCGGTGACCGTCACCTCGAAGCCGGCGAAGAGCTCCCGGAGGTACGCCTCCGCGTCGGCGACGGACTTGTCGGGCGCGAACCGGTAGTTCACGGTGACGATGCATTCGTCGGGGATGACGTTCCCGGCGACGCCGCCGGAGATGAACACCGCGTTCAGGCCCTCGTGGTATTCGAGGCCGTCCACGACCGGCCGCGCCGGCTCGTACGCGCGCAGCACGTCGAGGACCCTCCCGGCGGAGTGGATCGCGTTGGACCCCATCCAGGCGCGCGCGCTGTGCGCCCGCTCCCCCTTCACCGCGACCTCGACCCGCATCGTCCCCTGGCAGCCGCCCTCGATCTGCGCGCCCGTCGGCTCCATCAGCACGGCGAAGTCGCCGGCGATCAGCTCGGGCCGCGCCGCGGCCAGCTTCCGCAGCCCGTTGTGCTCGGCCTCGATCTCCTCGCACTCGTAGAAGACGTACGTGACGTCGCGGTCCGGCTCGGGCACGGTCGCGGCGAGCCGCAGCGCGACCGCGACACCGCTCTTCATGTCGGTGGTGCCGCACCCGTAGAGCCGGCCGCCCTCCATCCGCGACGGAAGGTTGCCGTTCAGCGGGACGGTGTCGAGGTGCCCGGCCAGCACGACCCGCTCGTCCCGTCCCAACCCGGTACGGGCGACGACGTTGTTCCCGACGCGCTCCACCGCCAGGTGCGGGAGCGCCCGCAGCGCCTCCTCGACGGCGTCGGCGAGGGGCTTCTCCGCCCCGCTGACCGACTCGACGTCGACGATCGCCGCCGTCAGCTCCACGACGTCCGAGAACAGATCAAGCCCCATGCCAAAGTCCTATCATCACGTTCGTGGAGATGCTGGAGTGCGCCGTCCGCTGGGCGGTTCCCATGGACGAGCCGCCGATGCGCGCCCTGCTGGACGACGGGGAGCGCGACCGCTACGACCGGTTCATGCGCGCCGAGGACAAGGCCCGCTTCGTCACCGGCCGCTTCCTCGCCCGCACGGCCCTCGCCGAGGCGACCGGGCGGCCACCGGAGGGCATCCGGTTCACCACCGACTGCCCGCACTGCGGCGCCGCGCACGGCAAGCCCCGGCTCCCCGGCAGCGGCCTCGACTTCTCGCTCTCCCACTCCGGCGACCGCGTCGTCCTCGTCCTGGCGGAGGGCGCCGAGGTCGGCGTGGACGTGGAGCGGGAGAGCGACCGCGACATCGACCGCCTCGCCGAGATGGTCCTGAACGCCGCCGAACGCGCGGCCCTCGCCGCCATGGCCGACCGCAGGCGCGGCTTCCACGCCTACTGGTCGCGCAAGGAGGCCCTGCTGAAGGCCACCGGCCACGGCCTGGCCGCCCCCATGACGGCCATCCACGTGTCGGCGCCCGACGACCCGCCGGAGGTCATCGCCTGGAACGACGACGCGGCCGTCTCCCCCGTCCGCCTCGCCGACCTGACCCCCGGCCCCGGCTACGCCGCCTCCGCCGCCGTCCTCACCGGGCGGCCCCTCAAGATCACCGAAACGCCTCTCGGCTGAGCGCGCGTCAGGTGTTGATGCCGTGGTCCCTCAGGATGTCGTTGAGGGACGCCTTGTCATGCCGCTGCCCCTCCTCCAGCCGCTTCAGGATCAGCACGGCCGGCAGCCCGAACGTCCCGCCCTTGAACTCCTTGTAGCGGGTGCCGCCGACGGCGACGCACCAGTCGGGGATGCGGCCGCGGCTGATCTCCTCGCCGGTCTCGACGTCGATGACCGGCATGGACGCCGACAGGTTCGTGCCGGAGCCGACGACGGCGCCCTTCCCGACCCGCGCGCCCTCGACGATCATCGAGCGGCTGCCGATCATGGCCTCGTCCTCGATGACGACGGGCTTGGCGTTCGGCGGCTCCAGCACGCCGCCGATCCCCACCCCGCCCGACAGGTGGACGTTCTTGCCGATCTGCGCGCACGACCCCACGGTCGCCCACGTGTCGACCATCGTGCCGGAATCCACATAGGCGCCGATGTTGGTGAACGACGGCATCAGCACCACGCCGGGCGCGAGGTAGGCGCCCCAGCGGGCGATGGCGCCGGGCACCACACGGACGCCGTCCAGCCGGCTCTTCAGCGGGATGCGGTCGTGGTACCGGAAGTCGCCCACCTGCGCGCGCGCCATGCCGAGGACCTTGAAGCTCAGCAGGATCGCCCGCTTGGCCCGCTCGTCGACGACGACGTCGTCGGTCGCGGGGTCGATGCGGGCGACGCGGGCCTCGCCCGTGTCGATCTGGTCGACGGCGGCCACGATGGCGGCGCGGGCGTCGGCGTCGTCCGGGCTGAGGTCGGCGCGCCGCTCCCACAGCTCGTCGATCACGCCGGAGATCGGGCTGGTGAACGTTTCGGTCATGCCTCATGAGCTTAGTGGGCCCCAACTCCCGGTACCTTCTTCGCGTGGCTGTTTGGGCGAGGTTGAGGACGCGCCCCGACGAAGGGGCGGACGGCGGCGGGCGCCGCCGCGGCCTGCGCTGGGCGGTGGGCCTGGCCGTCGTCGTGA
Organism: Spirillospora sp. NPDC127506; assembly: GCF_040302145.1. Taxonomy (NCBI): domain Bacteria; kingdom Bacillati; phylum Actinomycetota; class Actinomycetes; order Streptosporangiales; family Thermomonosporaceae; genus Spirillospora; species Spirillospora sp. NPDC127506. The sequence goes on from NZ_JBEORG010000003.1 coordinate 167,745, forward strand.
TGCTGCTGGCAGTCGGGGGGTTCGCGCTGTTCGACCGGGCCCGCCCGTATCTGCACGGGTCGGGCTGCGAGGCGCGCACGGCCCAGGGCACGATGCCGCTCGATCTGGAGCAGGGCGCGAACGCCGCGACCATCGCCGCGGTCGCGTTCCGCAAGCGGCTGCCCGAGCGCGCCGCGGTGATCGCCTACGCGACCGCGATCCAGGAGTCCCACATCCGCAACCTGCCGGGCGGCGACCGCGACTCGGTGGGCATGTTCCAGCAGCGCCCCTCCCAGGGCTGGGGCGCCCCGGACAAGCTCCGCGACCCCGTCCTGTCGACCAGCAAGTTCTTCGACGCCCTGGTCAAGGTGAACGACTACCTGGACCGCGACCTGCACGACGCGGCGCAGAAGGTGCAGCGCAGCGCGGACGGCACCGCCTACGCCCAGCACGAACCGGACGGCAAGCTGCTCGCCGCGGCGTTCACCGGCCGCGAGCCGGCCGCGGCCCGCTGCTGGTTCCCGCCCGACAAGCGCACCGCGTCCCGCCGCCCGGAGGCGATCCGCGAGATGCGCCGCGCCTTCGGCAGCCGCCTCCAGGTCGGCGGCCCGAGCCCGCTGACCAAGGGCGCCAAGTCCGACCCCGCCTCCTGGAACTCGGTGAAGGCGTCCAGCACCCGCGAAGGCTGGGCGGTAGCCGCTTGGGCCGTCACACACGCCCAGCCTTACGGCCTCACCGAGGTCCGCTACGCCGGCAAGCACTGGCGCTCCGACGCCGGCCACGACGGCTGGACCGAAGACAAGGACGCCCCCAACGACGCCGTCATCGTCAAGTAGCCAACGGCCGGGAAGGGCCAGCGCTGCGGGCGAAAGACCGATCGGCCCGAGAATGTCGGCCGCCTCAAGTAACAATGGTGCGGTGACGTCCAGATTCCAGGACCCCCTTGAGGACGAGACCTGCCGCCGCTTCGTGCTCCCCGCCCTGGAACAGGCCGGCTGGCAGCAAGACCAGATCCGCGCCCAGTATCCGATCAACCGGGGCCGCATCCGCGCGACCGCCCGCCGCCATCTGCAAGAACGGCCACTGAAGGCCGACTATGTGCTGTCGTACTCCGACGGGCTGCCGATCGCCGTCATCGAGGCGAAGCGGTCACGCAGAGATCCGGCGGACGGCTTCGAGCAGGTCAAACGGTATGGCCGTCTGCTGGACGTGCCTTTCGCCTACACGACGAACGGGCATCGCATTCTGGAACTCGACGCCCGGACCGGTCGCCTGGCGGAAATCCCGGAGTTTCCCTCGCCGCAAGAGCTGTGGTCCCGGTACCGGCGGGAACGGGAACTCACCGACGAGCGTCGGGCCGAGCTGGCCTCGGCGCCGCTCAATCCGAAGCTCCGCAACTGGGACGGCACGCCCAAGGAACCGCGCTACTACCAGAACGTCGCGATCAACCGGACGGTCCAGGCCATCGCCTCCGGCCGGAAGCGGATGCTGCTGGTGCTGGCCACCGGTACGGGCAAGACCCTTGTCGCCTCGCAGATCGTCGCCAAGCTCTGGAACGCCGGCTGGCCGGAGAACCGCAGGCCCAGAGTCCTCTACCTCGCCGACCGCAGCATCCTTATCGACCAGCCCAAGGACGACTACTTCGTGCCGATGTTCGGCGAAGCCGTGCACAAGCTCGGCGGCGGCGACGCCAAGACGGGCCGGTACATCTATCTCGCGCTCTACCAGTCACTCGACAGCAGCGGCGACGAGGCGAGCCTCTACCGCCAGTTCGATCGCGACTACTTCGATCTCGTCATCGTCGACGAATGCCACCGGGGCAGCGCGGGCGACGATTCGAAGTGGCGGGCGATCCTCGACTACTACTCCCCCGCCGTGCAGATCGGCCTGACCGCGACGCCGGTCAGCAGCAGGGACGCCGACACCTACGGCTACTTCGGTGAGCCGCTGTACGAGTATTCGCTGGCGCGCGGCATCGAGGACGGGTTCCTGGCCCCCTACCGGGTCCGGAAGGTACGGCTCAACGTCGACATGACGGGCTGGCGTCCCACCCCCGGCCAGAAGGACCTCCTCGGGCGGGAGATACCGGACAAACTCTACGGCCCCAAGGAGTACGAGCGGGTCCTCGCGATCCTCGACCGGACCGAGGAGGCCGCCCGGTATCTGACCGACTTCCTGCACCGCACCGACCGGATGGGGAAGACGATCGTGTTCTGCGCGAACAGCGACCACGCGTTCCGCATGACGAAGGCCCTGCACAACGCCAATGCCGACCTGGTGCGCCGGTACGGTGACAGCTACGTGTGCCGGATCACCGCGGCTGACGGGGACGCGGGCAGGGAGCGTCTGGACGAGTTCCGCCGGGAGGACACCGACGTCCCCGTCATCGCGGTCACGTCCCGGCTGCTCTCCACAGGTGTGGACATCCCCACGCTCCGCAACATCGTGCTCTTCCGCGTGATCAGGTCGATGCCGGAGTTCAAGCAGATCATCGGGCGCGGCACCCGGCTGTTCCCCGAGGCCGGCAAGTTCTCCTTCGACATCATCGACTTCGTCGAGGCGACCCGCCTGTTCAACGATCCCGGCTTCGACGGCCCGCCGATGCGCGTGGTACGGGACGAGACCGACACCGACGGCAACATCACCGATTCGGTCAACGAGGACGTTCCGAGCGATGACGAGATGGTCGGCGAGCCCGAAGACGAGTACGAGCAGCAGGACGGCGGGACCCTGCCGCCGTTCGTCACCGACCCGGACGAGGTGGAGGACATCCTTGCCAGTCCGAACAGGTTCTATGTCGACGGCGTCCAGGTCACCCAGTGGGGCAGTGCCTTCTACGTGTCGGACACCAGTGCCCGCGGCGGCCTGCGGCTGATCGAGTACGAGCAATTCGTCCGGGGCCAGGTCATCAAGCTGAACCTGGAGCCGCATCAGCTCCTGGGGCGCTGGGCGCACGCAAAGAGCAGGCAGGAGCTCCGCAAGTTGCTGGCCGAGAGCCACATCGTCCCAGAGGACCTCGCGGAGTGGGCGGGGCGGCCGGACGCAGACACGATCGACCTGCTGCTGTACCTGGCGTGGGAGATCCCCCTCCTGTCGCGGTCGGAGCGAGCGCGCCGGGTGGCGGTCCGGCACCGCGACTTCCTCGACTCGTTCGCCCCCCAGGCCCGGGAGGTGCTCGATAAGGTTCTGGACCAGTACGCAGCACGCGGGGCCGAGGAGCTGGAGATCCGAGCGCTGCGTTCGGACGCCTACAGCACCGAGTTCGGCAACGTCCTGGAGATCGGCGAGCGCTTCGGCGGCGGTGATCGGCTGCGCACGGCGCTGGACGAGCTGAACACGCTGGTCTACGAAGCCTCATGAGACTCAAACTCTCTTTTAGTTTGAAGCAGGCACACTGCACCAAACTAAAAGTGACTTGAAGGTGCAACAACGCTAGAGTTGCCCGCATGCGGCAGCGGGACGACGAGCCTCGCGCCCGGCTGTGGCGCCGGGCGGCACGCCAGCGCGGTTACTTCACCGCTGCCCAAGCGCTCGAGGACGGCTACTCCTACCAGTCGCAGTACTTCCACGTGCAGCGCGGCAACTGGATGCGCGTCGACCGGGGCGTCTACCGCTTCCGTGAGTTCGCCGACCTGCCGGCCGGCGAGCACGATCACCTCGTCCGCTGGACGCTCTGGAGCCGCGACCTGGCGGTGGTGTCGCACAGTACCGCGCTCGGCGTCCACGACCTCGGCATCGCCAACCCCGCCGAGATCCACCTGACCGTCCCGCCGGGCTTCCGGCAGCGCGATCCCGCGGTGGTCGTCCACCACGCCGGCCTCTCCCCCGAGGAGATCGAAGAGCATGAGGGTTTCCGGGTGACCGCACCCGTCCGCGCCATCGCCGAGTCCGCGGCCGACGGGCTCGACCAGGACGCGATCGACTCGGCCGTGGCCGAACTTCTCGACCGGGGAGCCGCCACCAAGAGGCAGCTCCTGCGGGCCGCGCAACACCTGGGCGCGCGCGCGGAGCTTGCCGTGCAGCGAGCCCTTCAGGCGGAGAGGTCATGAACCGCTACGCCGCCGCGATAGATCTGCGGCGCGCCCTCGAGGCCCGGCTCAAGCAGCGTGCGGACGAGTCCGGCACGGACCTCAGCCGCCTGCGGCGCGTCGTGGTGTTCGACCGGATCGCCGCCCGGCTGTCCGCCGCGGAACGGGGGTGGGTACTCAAAGGGGGCGCCTCCCTTGAATTCCGCCTGGGCGCTCGCGCACGCGCGACGAAGGACATCGACCTGGCGCTGCCGGACGGGCCGTGCGATGGCGACGACCTCCGCGAGGAGCTGATCGAGACACTCGCTGTGGACGTCGACGGCGACCGCTTCGTGTTCTCCGTCGGGCCGCCCACGGCTCTGGAGCCGGATGCGGCGGGGCGTCCCGGGTGGCGCTTCTCCATCAACTGCACGCTCGCCGGCAAGACGTTCGCCTCCGTCAGGCTGGACGTCGTGCTGCGCGGCGAGGAACTCGCGGCGACCGAGCACGTCACGCTGCCCGGCTTCCTCGCGTTCGCCGATGTGCCCCCGCGCACCATCGAGTCGGTGGACCGCCGCCAGCACTTCGCGGAGAAGCTGCATGCCCTCACCCGCGACTACGGCGACCGTCCGAACACGCGGGTGAAGGACCTCGTGGACATGGTCCTGCTGATCGAGGACGGTCTCCCACCGGACGCGTCCCTGCTCGACGTCGTGAACCATGTGTTCACCGCCCGCGCGACCCACCCGGTTCCGCCGGCGATCCCCGACCCGCCGCCCGCCTGGGCGAACGAGTACCCGAAACTCGCCGAAGACCGGACGCTCAGCGATCCGGACCTCGCCGTAGCGCTCGATCTGGTCCGCAAGTTCTGGGCGCAAGCCCTCACCACGGAAACGGAAGTCTGACCCGCCATGCCCCCAGCCAAGAAGAAGACCGAGGACACCAGTTCCCGCGCGCGGCTCGGTTCCGTCATCAAGTCGGCCCGCGACATCATGCGCAAGGACGCAGGCCTGAACGGCGACCTGGACCGGCTTCCCCTGCTGTCCTGGCTGCTCTTCCTGCGCGCCTTCGACGCCCTGGAGAAGCAGCGCGAAGCCTGGGACGACGATTTCCGGCCCGCCATTGAGCACAGGTTCCAGTGGAGCACCTGGGCCAATGACGAGAGCTTCACAGGAGAAGACCTCCTCAAGTTCGTCAATGACGATCTGCTCCCCTACCTGAGCGACCTGAAGAGCGACCGCCCAGGCGACCCGCGCAACGTCCTGGGCCAGGTGTTCGAGGGCGTCCAGAACCGCATGGCGTCCGGCTACCTGCTCCGCGACCTGCTCAACCAGATCAAGAAGATCGACTTCACCTCCAGCGACGACATCCACACGATGGCGTACCTGTACGAGTCGTTGCTGAAGGAGGTGCGGGACGCAGCCGGCGACTCCGGCGAGTTCTACACCCCGCGTCCCGTCATCAGGTTCATGGTCGAGCAGACCTTCCTGGAACTGGGCGAGACGATCCTGGACCCCGCCTGCGGCACCGGCGGCTTCCTCGTCGAGGCGTACACCGAGCTGACCAGTGGCCCGAAGCTCGGAATCCTCCAGCAGGAGAAACTCTGGCGCGACCTGCGCGGCATCGAGAAGAAGCCCCTCCCCTACCTGCTGTGCATGATGAACCTGATCCTGCACGGCATCACCGAGCCGAACATCCTGCACACGAATGCCCTAAGGCACATGCTCAACGAGTCCGGACCGAGCAGCCGCGTGGACGTGATCCTCACCAACCCGCCCTTCGGGGGCGAGGAAGAGGACTCGATCGCGAAGGCTTTCCCGAAGGGGTACCAGACCCGCGAGACGGCCTGGCTGTTCCTTCACGAGGTCATCAGGAAACTCAAGCCGGACGGCCGCTGCGCCATCGTCCTCCCGAACGGTGCCCTCTTCGGCGAGGGCATCGGCGTAAAGATCAAGAAGAAGCTGATGGACGAGTGCAACCTGCACACCATCGTCCGCCTTCCCCAAGGCGTCTTCGCTCCCTACACCCAGATCCCGGCGAACCTCCTGTTCTTCGACAAGACAGGTCCCACCAAGGAGACCTGGTTTTACCAGATCGAACCGCCTGAAGGCCGCAAGGGCTACGCAAAGACCAGGCCCATGCGCTACGAGGAGTTCGCCGAATGCGCCGAGTGGTGGGGCGGCAAGGAGCGCACCCACCGCGTGGAGACCGATCACGCCTGGTGCGTCCCCATCGCCGACATCGTCGCCAACGACTACAACCTCAACCTCACGAACCCGGCTGACGAGGATGAACTAGCCCACCGCCCGCCCACCGAGTTGCTCAGCGAGCTGATTTCGACCGAGAAAGAGATCCTCACTTTGCTCACATCTCTTCAGAACGAACTGAAGGAGATCTGATGCCTCTCCCTCAAAGGCCACTCGGCGAAGTCATCCGACTCGAGAATTCCGAGGAGCTCGTAAAGGACGATCAAACATATCCAATCGCAGGCGTCTACGGGTTTGGTAGGGGGCTGTTCAAGCGCACACCAATCAAGGGTAACGAAACGAGCTACAAAAAGCTCAATAGACTAACCAGCAACCGATTGGTCATGAGTCGCCTCAAAGCTTTCGAGGGGGCCATATCGCTCATACCAGCCGATTTCGACGGATGGTACCTATCTCCTGAATTTCCAACGTTCGCAATCGATACAACCCAAGCCGACCCACGTTATCTCGCCAATATCTGCATCTGGCCAGAATTTTGGGATCGACTTCGCGGCCAATCAAAGGGAATCGGTGCCCGAAGGGAACGAGTTGGCGCTGATCGCCTACTATCAATCAAAATCCCACTGCCAGACCTGGATGAGCAGTGCCGCATCGCCGCCCGCCTAGACGCCGCACTAGCAAAACTCGATCAGGCGGGGAGGCTCAGAGACCACCGCAGCAGGTTGTGCGCCGCACTGGTCGAATCCATGGTGGCGGATGCGCTCGAGCAGGAAACTCATTCTGTACGTCTTGGGGACTACCTCGTTGCTTCTCGTACGCCCGTGGAGATCGATCCCGATCAGAAATATCAAGCCTTGGGTATGCGGTCGTTCGGCCGGGGGACGATCCGTTATCCACCAGCCAAGGGAAGCGAACTAAGCAAGCTTCGGTATTACAAATTTTCCAGCGGTACGCTCGCTCTGAGCAATATCAAGGCATGGGAGGGGGCTATCGCCATTGCCACCGAAGATGACACGGCATGCGTCGCCTCAAATCGATTCCTATTCTACTCCGCCATAGATCAACGCCTCAATATCAGGTTCCTGAAGCACTATCTACTAAGCCGCCGGGGACTCGCTCAGATTTCCGCATGTTCACCCGGCTCGGCCGACCGCAATCGCACTCTTAGCATCAAAAGGTTTGAAGGTTTGAAGGTTCCCTTGCCCGCAAGAGAGAAACAGAAACAAGTAGCCAGCGTCCTTGACGCCATTACGGAAGAAGTCCGACCCGAGAAGGTTCAAGAGATGGAAGTGGCACTTCGAACGTCCCTTCTGAACTCGGCGTTCAGCGGGGAACTCTAAGACTGCGACGCGGCAGTCTGGGTGGCCAAGGCTGCCGCGTCGGGCGGGTTGCTGCTGAAAGTTACTCAGAGGCAGTCGAGCAGAAAGCACGGTCGTCAGGGATCAGTTCGAGGATTAGACCGTCCAGATCTTTAGAGTCCCCAACCAGGAGTCCCTTCGGGACGGCCGCGATTTTGACACACTCACCACCTCCGCCGTTGCTGTGGCTACTTCAACTCCACCGCAGAACTCGCCGATCCGGGTGACTCGTAGCTACACCTCGCGCAGTCGGCTCATCAGATCACGTGCTGCCGTCACACTGAGTCCGAGGCAAGGCCCCTCCGGGTCCTTGGAGTCCCGCAGCAGAACATGCCCCGGCACGGCGGCAAGCTCTACGCACTCGCCGCCGGTTCCTCCGCTATGGCTGCTCTTCCGCCAAGATGCTGTCGCGACGTCTGACTCGATCACAGGTAGGTCTCCCGGGCTTGACTCATGAACTCGATGGACTCCGCCCGGCTAAGGGCTTCGCCCATCATCGTTATGAAATGTACCCCGGCTCTGAAGGTCACGTCCTCGCGGTCAATCAACTGCCCCACACTCCCTGTTTCGAAGTACAGGAGATCGGCCTCCTTCTCGAAGCTGAGCAGGATCAGGCCGCCTACCAGCGCGACTGGCGTGATTCGGTTGAACGGCATGATGCGCAACTGGACGTGCGGCGACTGGGCGATGTCGATCAGGTGGTCGATCTGCTCGACCATGGTCTTGTCACCGCCGACTGGACGCCGAAGTACCGACTCATCAAGGACCCACATCAACTCGGGCGGCTTCTCGCGGGTGAGGATCGCCTGTCGGCTGATGCGTCCGGCGGTCCGAGCGTCGAGGGTCTCCGCTGGCTCGCTCAGGTCCATCGTCCCGCGTGCGTAGTCCTCAGTCTGGAGAAGGCCCGGGACCACTTGAGGCGCGAACCCACGTATACCGATGGCCTTGCCCTCATGGCGCAAGTAAGCGTCGAAACCGGGCAGTAGGACGCGGTGGCGGCCGGCGCGGCGGATGGTCTTGTAGATGCGCACGAAGTGGCCGTCGTCCTGGTCCCAGCCGTCCGTCTTGAAGTAGGTGTCCAGGTCGAGGGCCGTCTGCTCGGAGACGCTCTTGTCAGCCTTCTCGAGCTGGCATATCCACTGCGGGGTGCAGCCGAGGGCGTTGGCGAGCTGGTTCTGGGAGAGCTTCGCGCGCTGGCGCATCCGGCGCAGTTCTTCGCCGAAGTGGACGCGCAGGGCATCGGGGTCGTGCTGGTCGCTGGCCATGGCGTGGGCCTCCGGCACTCGCTTGACGGGGGTGGATGCGCGGTTGACGGCAACTTATAGCTCAGAGTAATCAATCAACTTCATTCTGTCTCGTGATCCGGTGATGCCCCTGCCCGACGTGGGGAGAGGTACTTCGACCGGGGGAACACGAGAACGGCGGGGCCCGAACAGAGCCCCCCACTCGACACCGGCGACCCGCGGCCGTTGTGCTCGATCGACTCGCCGAGCAAGGAACCACTCGGTGCTCCGAACTGGTCACCGATCCCGGAGTGCGCGTTCGGTTGACGTGGGACGCAGCGGGTGGATGTGCAGTTAACGCCACTTCGTAGCTCCGCGTAATCAACAGAGAGCAGCCTGTCCTCGCGAATCGAACGACGGCCGATCGGATCAGCCGCGAAGGGGCAGGTCAACCTATGAAGAACACGAGAACGGCCGAGATCGAACGGGACTTCCCCGCCTGGCTGGTGTGGCTGTCCCGGGAGGGCGCGTACTGGGGCGCCGTCCGGCGTGACCCGAACTCGACGCTGCCGCCGACCGTCATCGCCGACTCCGAGGACGAGCTCCGCGCGGCGCTGGCCGTCCAGCCGAGTGGCGGGGAACTGAGCCGGTGAATCCGGCCGCCGGCCTGAAGCGCTGGATCCCGGGTCTGCAGGTCTGGTACGGGCTCTACACCGGCTCCTGGTGGGCCTACGTGCCCGGCCGTCCGGACCGCCTGATCGAGGCCGCCTCCCCCGAAGCCCTCGTGAAAAGGCTCCACCCGCTCGCCGGGCTGGTCACGACACCCGAGCCCAAGCGGTTTCGGTGAGGATGACGTGGTCAAGGAAACGCAGGCCGACCGTTTCGGCTGCGTCACGCAACGCGCCCGTCACCCTGCGGTCGGACGGGCTGGGGTCAAGGCGTCCACTGGGATGGTTGTGCGCAACGCCGAACGCGGCGCCGCCGATCCCGAGGACGGCGCTCAGGACGTCACGGACGGGGACAAGGCTCCGGTCGGTGGCGCCCTCGGTCAGCGGGATAACGCGCAGGACTCGCCCGGCGGCAGTACAGGCGATCACCACCACGCGCTCGTGCCGCAGCCCCCGCAGGTAGGGGGCTGAGACGGTGGCGAGATCGGCCGAGCCCTGGATCCTACGGCGTTCCGCACCGTTCGCCGCGCGCCGGGCCAGCTCGAAGGCTGCGGCAACGCGCGCCGCCCTCGCGGGGCCGATCCCAGGGAGGCGGCTCAAGGTGGAAGCCTCGGCTGCGGCCAGGCTCGCCAGGCATCCTTGAGCATCGATCAGCCGGGCGGCGACTTCGATGGCGTCACAGCCAGGCAGTCCAGCACCGAGGACCAGTGCCAGCAGTTCACGGTCGGACAGGGCGCGCGGCCCCTGCCGCAGCAGGCGCTCCCGCGGCCTGTCCGACTCGGGCAAGTCCTTGACCCGCATCCGCATCACCTCCCCGGCAAGGAGAGCAGGCGGGTCCGACAGAACGCCGCGGGCTCAGTCGTCGGTGTCGGTGTCCATGACGTCGACCTCCAGAGACCGCCGGGTCACCTCGGGGTCGGGGTCCTGGTCCCGAGGCCCGGCGATCTCGGCGCCCCTGACGAGATCCTCGGCCCAGGCGAGAAGCGTCTCCGCACGCGCGGAGAGGAACACCTGATAGTCGCCCCGCATGGCCGCGTCGAACGCCTGCGGTGAGACGAGGAGGCTCTCCAGCCGGGCGCGCATCTCCTCCTCGCCGCTGAAATCGATCTCGTCCTTGAGGTAGGCGGCGGGTGCCTGGTCCGCCACAGCCTGATTGCTGATCGCCGTCAGCATCACGATGTTGAGCAGCGTGTTCGCCTGCTCGAACGTGTGCCCTTCGCGCATCAGCCACGCTTTGGGGAAGAAGTGGTGGTACTGCATGTCGTTGGACATGGCCAGGGCCCGCCCCGTGTCGATCCGCTGCCCCGTGCGCAGGTCCCGGGGCCCCGCCGCCGCCAGCAGGAGCGCGAACGCCTTCGTCCTGCCGCTGTCGCGCCGGTACTGGTGGGACTGCCAGAGCCTCCAACTCAACGGCGCGGCCTCCACCTCGATGGTCTTGGTCTCACCGGTTGCGAAAGCCCGGACGGCGGCAAGGTCCTCGGCCATCCTCCCCGCGTTCCAGCCCTCGTAGTACCCGGTCAGCGCCGTCCTCCAGAACCAGCTGCGGATCGCGGCGAACTGTCGTGCGTCCGGCTTCGGGAGCAGCCGGAAGATCTCGATCACGACCGCGAGCTGGTTCGGGTACGGAAGCGCCTCGGCAGTCGGCGTACCGATCTCGGTGGTGAGGAAGTCCACGGCACGGCGCGAAGCGTCCTCTGTCTGTTCGATGGCCGACGCCAGGGTCGCAGCGGAGGTGCCGGGCAGGCGCTCGATATCCTTGGCCGCGAACCCCAGGCCCGCTGCCGCGGAGATCGAGCGGAGCAGCAGCATGCGGTCGATCTTGCCGTAGTGCTTCCGTTCGAGGGCGTGACGCACCCGGTCGATCGCGTCCAGCAGATCGAAATCACCTCGCCAGGTGGCGGCGCGGACGATCTCCACGGTGGTGAGCGGCGTGCCTCGGGTGTTGACCCGCTCGAAGATGCGTCCGACCTCGGTGATCGATGTGGTTTCGAGCGTGACGACCGCGACCTCGTACTTGGTGAAACGGTCGAACAGCAGGCGGGCCCGTTGCTGGTGGTCCTTCGGCAGTTCCATGACCCGTTGGAAGAAGTCGGAGGGTTCCGCAAGAAAGCGGAGAGGAACCTGGTGGGGTGGTGGATCATCGAGATCCCAGCGGTGCAGGAACCGTTCTTCTTCCAGGTCGTAGGCGAGATTCCAGAAACTGCGCGGATCGCCATCCGGCTCCCAGTAGAGGGCACCGCAGATCGTTGAGAGACGCTGGCAGCCGTCGAGAAGGTAGGCGGTGTCCTCTCTGCCGCCATAGGCGTCGATCTCAAGACCGGCGATGCTGCGCTCGCTGGCGAGCGGCAGTCTGCTCCGCCACAGCAGGAGACTGCCGATGGGGTAGTTGCGTGCTATCGAGTCGAGCAGGTCCAGTACCTGACTTCGCGACCAGACGAATTCACGCTGGAATTTCGGCAGCCGGACGCGTCCCTGGTGGACCCGCGACGCCAGGCTCGTGATCAACTCTGGTAGTGGCCTGTGCTCTCGTTCCTGCGAGCTCCTCGGCACTTGACTCCCACTTCACTCACCGTCAGCCCTTTACCTCATTTTGGCACGCACGCCGATCCCCGCGGCGACCTTTCCGTCATATCGACCATCCCGGCCAGTCCATGCGCCCGCTGACTGCAGGGCGGCCGCCCGCCCTCCAAGGATTGGCCCACGTCTGGATGGGAAGTCGTTGACGCATGGAGATCCCACGGACCTTGGTGCTGACCGGGCACTTTCCACCTGAGCCCGGCGGGGTGCAGACGTTCACGTGGGAGCTGGTGCGGCGGCTGCCCGCGGACCGGGTGGTCGTGGTGGCGCCGGCGCGGGATGGGGCGGCGGAGTTCGACGCGGGGCTGGACTTCCCGGTGGTGCGGCGGCGCGGGTACCTGCTGTTCCGCGGGTTGCGGCGGATCGTGGCGCAGTACCGGATCGAGGCGGGGTGGATCACGGCGGCGGCGCCGTTCGGGATGTACGCGCCGCTGATGCGGGCGGCGGGGGTGCGGTGGCTGGTCGGCTCGGCGCACGGGCAGGAGCTGGGGTGGTTCCGGGCGCCGCCGACGCGGGCGGCGCTGCGGGCGGCGGCCCGGTCGTTCGACGTGCTGACGCACCTGTGCGAGGCGACGCTGCCGGAGGTGGCGGGCGCCGTCGGGGACCGGACGCGGCTGGTGCGGCTCGCGGGCGCGGTGGACACGGTGCGGTTCCGGCCGGGCCTGGACGGTTCGGCGGTCCGGCGGCGGCACGGGCTCGGCAAGGGCCCCGTGGTGCTCAGCGTGGCCCGGCTGGTCCGGCGGAAGGGCCACGACATGCTGGTCCGGGCGTGGGGCGACGTGGTGCGGCGGCGGCCGGACGCGCGGCTGGTCATCGTCGGGGACGGCCCGATGCGGCACCGGCTGCAGGAGATGGCGGACCGGTGCGCGCCGGGCGCGGTCACGCTGGCCGGGCTCGTGTCCGCGGCCGACCTGCCGCGCTACTACGCCGCCGCCGACGTGTTCGCGCTGCCGTGCCGCGACGACCGGCACGGGCTGCAGACGGAGGGGCTGGGCCTGTCGGTGCTGGAGGCGTCCGCGGCGGGGCTGCCGGTGGTGGTCGGCCGGTCGGGCGGCAGCCCGGCGGCGCTGATCGACGGGCGGACGGGCGTGCTGGTCGACGCGACCCGCCCGGACGAGCTGGCGCTCACCCTGCACCGGCTGCTCTCCTCCCCCGAGCGGGCCGCCGCGATGGGGGCGGCGGGGCGGGAGTGGACGTGCCGGAACTGGAGCTGGGACATGGCCGCGGCCAAGCTCGGGAGGCTGCTGTCGGACGCTCCGGACCGCGATTCGCCGTCGCCGTGGGCTAGACCGGGGATGGAGCCCGCATGGGACTCAAGGAGCAGCTGAGCCGCCGGGACTTCCGGCGGCTCATCCTCGGTCAGACGGTCTCCTCGTTCGGCGACTGGATGGGCACGCTCGCGCTGATGTACTTCGTCCTGGAGCTGAGCGGCTCCACGACGGCGGTGGGCGGGGTGCTGGTGCTGCGGCTGCTCCCGTCGGCGGTGGGCGCGCCGGTGGCGGCGCGGGTGGTGACGCGGTGGCGGCGGCGCAGCGTGATGCTGTGGTCGGACCTGGTGCGGACGGGCATGGCGCTGGCGCTGCCGGTCGTCCCGTGGCTGGTGTGGGTGTACGTCTGGGCGTTCCTCATCGAGGTCGTGGGGCTGATGTTCCTGCCGGCCCGGGACGCGGCGATCCCGTTCCTCATCGAGGACGAGGAGGACAAGCACGACACGGCGACGCTGGAGCTGGCCAACGGCATCACGATGGCGACGTCCTACGGGATGATCCCGCTGGGCGCGGGGACGTTCGGGCTGCTGCTGTGGCTGTCGAACATGGCCGGCTGGGAGGGCCACTGGCGGTACGTGGTGGTGTTCTGGCTGAACGCGGTGACGTATCTCGTGTCGTACTTCGCCATCCGCTCGATCCCCGACCTCGGGCCCGCCCCGGTCGAGAAGTCGGAGATGGAGCACACCGAGCGGGAGTCGCAGGGCGGTTTCTTCAAGGCGCTCAAGCTCCCGGTGGTGCGGGGCGTCATGCCGGGGGTCGCGGTGGTGGCGCTCGGGCTGGGCGCGCTGTTCTCGCTCGGCGTGGTGTTCGTGAAGAACACGCTGGACGCGGGCGCGGTCGGGTTCGGTGCGCTGGTGGTGCTGTTCGGCGTGGGCGCGCTCGCGGGCCTGCTGCTGATCCACCGCAAGGCGGGCAGCCTGATGACGCAGGTCCGGCTGGGGACGGCCGCGCAGGGCATCGTGATCGCGCTGATGGGCGGGCTGGGGTCGATCACGTGGTCGTTCATCGGGGCGGTCGTGTTCGGCGCCGCGGCGACGAGCGCGCTGGTCGGCGGCATCACCTATCTCCAGGAGTCGCTCAGCGGGGTGGAGCGCAACCTGGCGCTGACCGCGTTCCACGCGGTGCTGCGGTTCGGGCTGGCGCTGGCGGCGCTGCTGTCGGGCGGCGCGGCCGACCTCCTGAAGGAGGCCGGCGCGTCCCCGCTCGGGCTGGCGCCGGGCCAGTTCGTGCTGGCGGCGTCCGGCCTGCTGGTGCTGGCGGGCACCTTCCTGATCCGCGCCCCCGGCGCGCGGACGATGTCGCCTACCGGAGAGGCACGGGCTCGGGACCACTCGTGATCTCCACCGGGGACGCCTCGCCGCGGCTGTTGGCCGCGCGCCGATCAGCATGCCGGGCGTGGCGGCGAGCCCGCCGGCGACCGCGGACAGCGAGAACAGCACGGTGCCGGCGACGACGACGCGGCGGCGGCCGAGCAGGTCGGCGAGCCGGCCGCCGAGCAGCATGAACCCGCCGTAGGTGAGCAGGTAGCCGGACGGCACCCACTGCAGGTCCCCGACGGAGAAGCCGAGGGCGTCGCTGATCGCGGGCAGCGCCACGTTGACGATCGAGGCGTCGATGAAGTCGAGGAACGCGATCGCGCACAGCAGCGTGAGCGTGATCTTGCCGCGTCCCGTGGCGAGAAAGGATTGCGTCATGAAGCCCTCCGAGTCGGGTCGTTTCGCGGCCCTTGGAGGAGGCGGGGGTCCGGGAGTGTGACGCGGTGAGGCCCACATCACATCCGGCTGGGGATGTCACACTTCGAGGCGGGCGGCCCTCCGAGGGGGTGAGCGCACAGGGAGGTCGAGCCATGCCCGAGGGCACCGCCGAGGACGCGGCGACACAGGTCTTCGCCGACCACCGGGAGCTGCTGTTCTCGGTCGTCTACAACATGCTGGGCAGCGTCGCCGACACCGACTGGACCCGGACGGCGACCGAGTCCGCGGCGTCTACGCCGTCACCAACCCCGACAAGCTCGCCCGCATCACCGAAGAGGAGTGAGCGTCACGACGCCTGGACGGCGGCGGCCTCGACGGCGGGCCGCACGTGCACCTCGCTGCCCGCCTCGACCGCCAGCCTCCCGGCGGCCTCCCGGGTCAGCTGCGCCCAGGAGACGTCCTCCGCGTCCGCGCCGCGCACCCGGAACTCGACGCGGACCTCGAAGCCGAGCCGCACCACGCGGGTGACCACGGCGGGCGTCGTCCCGGGGCCGGGCTCCGCCGCGACCTCCACGTCGTGGGGCCGCAGCAGCCGGCCGCCGATCTCGGTGACCGGCCCGAGGAAGCGCATCACGAACGGGCTGACCGGGTTGTCGTAGATCTCGCCGGGCGTGCCGACCTGCTGGACGGCGCCGTCGGCCAGCACCACGATCGAGTCGGCGACCTCGATCGCCTCCTCCTGGTCGTGGGTGACGAACACGGTGGTGACGTGCACCTCGTCGTGCAGGCGGCGCAGCCAGGCGCGCAGCTCCTTGCGGACCTGCGCGTCGAGCGCGCCGAACGGCTCGTCCAGCAGCAGCACCTCGGGGTCGACGGCGAGCGCCCTGGCCAGGGCCATGCGCTGCCGCTGCCCGCCCGACAGCTGCGCGGGGTACCGCTCGGCGAACCGGTCGAGGTGGACGAGCTCCAGCAGTTCCCCGACCCGCCGCCGGATCTCCTCCTTGGACCGCTTGCGGATCTTCAGGCCGAAGGCGACGTTGTCGAACACCGTCAGGTGCTTGAACGCGGCGTAGTGCTGGAAGACGAACCCGACGCCGCGGCGCTGCGGCGGCGTCGAGGTCGCGTCCCGGCCGGAGATCAGCACCCGTCCCGAGTCGGGCGTCTCCAGGCCGGCGATGACGCGCAGCAGGGTCGACTTGCCGCCGCCGCTCGGGCCGAGCAGCGCGGTGAGCGAGCCGGACGCGATGTCCACCGAGACGTCGCGCAGCACCGGCGCCTCCCCGAACGACTTGTTCACATCGCGGATCTCGATCGCCATCAGGTGCCGTCCTTGGGTCGCAGTAGCCGGGTCGCCAGCAGGCTGGCGACCGCGATCGCCGCCAGCGCGAGCGCGGCGGAGTACGAGGCGTGCACGTCGAAGTTCTCGAAGCGCTCCTCGACGAACAGGGTGAGGGTCTGGGTCTCGTCGACGGTCCGGCCGGAGACGACGGCGACGGCGCCGTACTCGCCCAGCGCGCGGGCCAGGGAGAGGACGATGCCGTAGCCGAGGGCGGCGCGGATGCCGGGCAGGGTGATGCGGCGGAACGTCTGCCAGCCGCCGGCGCCGAGGGTCCGCGCGGCCTGCTCCTGCTCGTCCCCCAGCTCCTCCAGGACGGGCACGATAGCCCGCACCACCAGGGGGAGGCAGACGAACACCGTCGCCAGCACCATCCCCGGCGTGGAGAAGACGACCTGCACGCCGCGGCCCTCCAGCCAGCCGCCCACCGGCGCGAAGCTCCCGTACACGAGGACCAGCGCGAGCCCGACCACGACCGGCGACACCGACATCGGCAGGTCGATCAGCGCGCCGAGCAGCCGCCGGCCGGGGAACCGGTGCCGGACGAGCAGCAGCGCGGACAGGATCCCGAACAGCGTGTTGAGCACGACGGCCCAGCCCGCGACGATGACCGTGACCTTGAACGCGTGCAGCGCGGAGCGGGTGGTGAGGGCGTCCGCGAACGGGCCGATCCCGTCCTGGAACGTCCGCCAGCCGATGAGCCCCACCGGGATGATCAGCAGGAAGGCCAGGTAGGCCAGCGCCGCCAGGCGCAGCGCGTGCTTAGCCATGGCGGGCCCCCCAGCGGCGGACGAGGTCGATCGCCAGCAGGAACACCAGCGAGAGCACCAGCAGCGCGGTCGAGACGGCGGCCGCGGCGGCGGTGTTGTCGCTCTCGATCTGGCCGAAGATGTGCACGGCCGCGACCTGCGTCTTGAACGGGACGTTCCCGGAGATCAGCACCGTCGACCCGAACTCGGAGACGGCGCGGGTGAAGGCCAGCGCCGTCCCGGTCAGCATCGCCGGGACCAGGTTCGGCAGGATGATCCGCCGGAAGACCGTCCAATTGCCGGCGCCGAGCGAAGCGGCGGCCTGCTCCATCTCCCGGTCCAGCTCCAGCAGCACCGGCTGGACGGTCCGCACCACGAACGGCAGCGTCACGAACAGCAGCGCCACGACCACGCCGGCCCGGGTGTAGGCGAGCGAGACGCCGAGCGGGCTGTCGGTCCCGTACAGGGTCAGCAGGACGAGACCCGCCACGATCGTCGGCAGCGCGAACGGCAGGTCGATCAGCAGGTCGACCAGGCTCTTGCCCGGGAAGCGGTCCCGGACGAGCACCCAGGCGATCAGCGTGCCCATGACCAGGTTGATCAGCGCCACCACCAGCGAGGCGAGGACGGTCAGCTTCAGCGCGGCCCACGCGTCCGGGGTGGTGATCGCGTCCCAGAACGCGGCGGGGCCCTGCGCGGTCCCCTTCCACAGGACCGCGCCGAGCGGGATCAGCACCACCGCGCTCAGGAAGATCGTCGCCGTCCCCACGCCGACCGCCGTGCCGCCCCACGCGGGCGGGGCGGGACGGCGGCGGGGCGCAGGGGCCGGGGCGTCCCTCGTCTTCTCGATCGTCGCCAAGGGGGCCTAGCCCTCCACCGAGACGCCGATGCTCTTCTCCACGTCGGCCATGACGCTGCCCGCCGGGTCGAAGAACTCCTTCTTGACCTTGGGCCAGCCGCCCAGGTCGGCGATGGTGAAGAGCCCGGACGGGGCAGGGAACCTCTCCGCGCCGGGGACGCCGTCCACCACCGGCCGGTACCCGTTCTCGACGAAGACCTCCTGCGCCTTCTTGCTGCGGAGGAACTTCAGGAACGCCTGGGCCTCCTTCTGGTTCCGGCTCTTCTTCGTCACCGCGACCGGGTTCTCGATCAGGATCGTCGAGTCGGGCACGGTGTAGTCGAGCGGCTGGTCGTTCTGCCGCGCGAAGATCGCCTCGTTCTCGTAGGCGACGAGGACGTCGCCCTTGCCGCCGGAGAAGGTCTGCAGCGCCTTGCGGGCGCTGGAGTCCTGCACGGGGACGTTCTTGAAGAGCGAGTGCAGGTAGGCGGTGCCGGCCGCCTTGTCGGCGCCCTTGCCCGACTTGGCGCCGTAGGCCGCCATGATGTTCCACATCGCCCCGCCGGAGGTGAACGGGTTCGGGGTGATGACCTGAACGCCCGGCTTGAGCAGGTCGTCCCAGGTCTTGACGTTCTTCGGGTTGCCCTTCCGGGTGGCGAGGACGACCACCGAGTCGGTGACCATGCCCTTCTCCGGCCCGGCGTTCCAGCCCGGGTCGACCAGGCCGGCGTCCACGAGCCGCGTCATGTCGGGCTCCAGGGAGAACGCGACGATGTCGGCCTTCAGGCCGTTCGCCACCGCCCGGCTCTGCTCGCCGGACGCGCCGAACGACTTGCTGAACGCGACGTTCTTCCCCTCCGGCGTCTTCTGGTACTCCTTGATGATCGCCTCGTACGCGGCCTGGGGCGTCGAGTAGGCCACCAGCGAGAGCCGGACCTTCCCGCCGCCGGAGCCCGACCCCCCGCAGGCCGCGGCCCCCAGGGCGACGGCGGCCAGCCCCAGCACCACCCCGGTCTTACGCACGCGCATGTTCTCTCCAGTTTTCCTACATGTTCGGTCGAAATAGAATGTTACAGACGGCCGCGGGCCGTCAAGGCCCGGGGCCCCGTCACGAGCCGCCCGGGCCGTCCGTGCGCCACCGGGTGAACCTGCGCTCCAGCAGGACGAGGAGGTAGTTGAAAACCAGCCCGAGCGCGGAGATCGCGAGGATCCCCGCGTACATGTCGGTGATCGCGAAGTTCTGCTGCGCGGAGCCGATCAGGAAGCCGAGGCCCTCCTTGGCCCCGACCATCTCCGCCACGATCACGACCAGCACGGAGATCCCGCCGGCCAGCCGGATGCCGGTGAAGACCGACGGCACCGCGGCGGGCAGGACCACCTTCTGGAAGACGCGCACGGCGGGCAGCCCCAGCGACCGCGCGGACTTGACCAGCGTCGCGTCCACCGTGCGGACCGCGCTGATCGTGTTCAGCAGGATCGGCCACGCGCACGCGTACAGGACGATCGCGATCTTCGAGGTCTCGCCGATGCCGAGGACCAGGATGAAGACCGGCAGCAGCGCGATCGCGGCGGTGTTGCGGAACAGCTCCAGCAGCGGGTTCAGCAGCTCCGCGACCGGCCGGTACCAGCCGATCAGCAGGCCGAGCGGCACCGCGAGGGCGATCGCCAGCCCGAACCCCGACAGGGCGCGGACCAGGCTGGCCTCGGTGTCGCTCCACAGCCGGCCGCTCTTCGCCAGCTCCCACAGGGCCGGAAGGACCTCCGACACCGGCGGCAGGAAGACCGGGTCGACGAGCCGCGCGCGGGGGGCCAGCTCCCAGACGGCGAAGAGCACGGCGATCGCGATCGTCCGGCGGAACGCGGCGGCGGCGAGCGCGGCGGCGCGGCGGCGCCTCGCCGGCGGCGCCGCGGTCCCGGTGCCGCTCGCGGCGGTCCCGGCGGGCGCGGGCGCCTCCACGGTGCTAGCCACGGGCGACCGCCTCCTCCCGCGGCGCCGGGGCGGCCGGGCGCCGCGCCGCCCGCACCTCGTCCTTCAGCAGCGACCAGACCCGGTGCCGGTGGGCCGCGAACTCGGGGCTGGAGCGCAGGTCCTCCCGCTCGTCGCGGGGGCCGAGGTCGATGCCGACGACCTCCTTCACCCGGCCGGGCCGCGAGGTCAGCACGGCTACCCGCTGGCCGAGGTAGACGGCCTCGTCGATGCCGTGGGTGATGAACACCACGGTCTTGCCGGTCTTCGCCCAGATGCGCAGCAGCTCGTCCTGCAGGCCGTCCCGGGTCTGCGCGTCGAGCGCGGCGAACGGCTCGTCCATGAGCAGCACGCCGGGGTCGTAGGCGAGGCTGCGGGCGATCGCGACGCGCTGCTTCATGCCGCCGGACAGCTCGTGCGGGTACCGGTCCTCGAAACCGGACAGGCCGACCAGGTCCAGGTGGTGCCGGGCGACCTCGGTGCGCTCGCGGCGCCGCAGCCCCTTGGCCTCCAGCCCGAACTCGACGTTGCGCAGCGCCGTCCGCCACGGGAGCAGCGCGTACTGCTGGAAGACGACGGCCCGGTCGAGGGCCGGCCCGGTCACCTCCGCGCCGTCGACCGCGACGCGGCCGGCGGTGGGCCGGGCCAGCCCGCCGATCAGGTCGAGCAGGGTCGACTTGCCGCAGCCGGACGGCCCCACCACGACGAGGAACTCGCCCTCGGCGACGTCCAGATCGACGCCGCCGAGCGCGGTGAAGGCGCCGCCGCCCCGGACCGGGAACGTCTTGGCGACACCCGTGAGACTGATCTTCGCGGTCTCGCCGGTGGGCGCCGTCATCGCGGGCCGCCTCCGTTCGCGTACGGGTTGAACTCGTTCGTGTACAGGTCCCGGGGCCGGACCTTGACCTCCCGGATCTGGCCGGCGTCCTTCAGCCATCCGCTCCAGGTCGCGAACTCCCGGTCGGTCATCAGACCGCCCCGGCCGGCGACGCCCCACGACTTCCAGTACTTCAGCGCGTCTGGGCTCTCGTTCCGGCCGCGCGCCGCGAGGATCTTCATCTGCCGGGCGACGACCTCCTCGCGCGGCGCGGTCCGCGACCACTCGATGGCCTTGGCGACGCCGGCGGTGAAGGCCCGCACGGTGTCCGGGTTCCGCTCGATGAAGTCGTCGCGGAAGACGTAGGAGCCGGCGGTGAAGGCGCCGAGGAAGTCGTAGTCGCGGAACACGCGGCGGACCCCGCCGGCGGCGATCGCCTTGTCCTGGAAGATCCCGGTGAGCGCGGCGACGTCGATCTGCCCCTGCCGCAGCGACTGCTCCAGGGAGACCGGCGGGACGGCGAGGGCCTCGACCTTCGCGACGTCGCCGGCGCTGAGCCCGTTGCGCCGCAGGTAGAGGTCCAGGACGGCCTGCGAGTGGCCGCCGAGCGTGTTCATGCCGATCTTCTTGCCGACGAGGTCCCGCGGCCCCCTGATCGGGCTGCCCTCCAGGACGAAGAAGCCGGTGTAGTTCTTCGCGTCGGTGCCGTAGTAGCCGATGACGGACGTCAGCGGCGCGCCCGACTCCTGCAGCTTGACCGAGGCGCCGTTGAAGGCCCCGCCGAACGCGACCTGGCCGGTGGCGGCGCTCTGCACGTCCTGCGGGCCGCTGGCGGTGTTGCCCACCCACTCCAGCCGGACGCCGCCGAGGTAGCCGAGGTCCTCGGCGAGCTCCGGCAGCGTCACCTGGCCCGTCCAGCCCTGGTAGCGCAGCGTGCCGGTCCGCTCGGCCCCGCCGCCCGCCGCGCGGCCGCAGGCCGCGGCCAGCGGCACCGCCGCGGCCGAGACCGCGGCCGCGGCCAGGAACCGCCGTCTCGTCGGTGCGCCGGCGTCCGGCGCGCCGGCGGTTCGTCCGGTCGTTCGTCTGGTCATGCCCTTCGCGCTCAACACGATCTCCCTGGGTCGGTGGTCTGGATGCCGGGTCGGGTCACGGGCGACAGAGGGCGCTGGCCTGGCGCCGGAGGTCGACGTGCAGGCGCGCGGCGAGCGGCTGGGAGGAGGACACGCGGTGGACTATGCCGCGCTTTTCCTGCTAAGTCAATCGGAATAGTTGCCTTTTGGTCGCATGCGTGGTTCGCTACGACTCGGCGCGGCTCCTCCGCGCCCGCTGAGAACCCCCGTCCCTCCCCCGAGAGAGGCAGACCCATGCCCGAGTTCGACATCCGCAAGATCGGCGGCCGCATCGGCGCCGAGGTCGTCGGCGTCGACGTGCGCAACCTGAGCGGCGCCGTCTTCCGCGAGATCCAGGACGCGCTGCTGGATCACAAGGTCCTCGGCTTCCGCGGCCAGGACCTCACCGACGACGACCAGATCGCCTTCGCCGCCCGGTTCGGCGAGCTGACCGGCGCGCACCCCACCGTCCCGGCGGCCGACGGCCACCGGGAGATCCTGCCGGTCGACGGCGAGTCCGGGCGCGCGAACCACTGGCACACCGACGTCACCTTCGTGCGGACGCCGCCGAAGATCAGCACCCTGCGCAGCCTCGTCATCCCGCCCTACGGCGGGAACACGCTGGTCGCCAACACCGGCGCCGCCTACCGGGACCTCCCCGCCGAGCTGCGCGCGCTGGCCGACCGGCTCTTCGCCGTGCACACCAACGACTACGATTACGTGCAGCCGCCGGCCAGCGGCGCCGACCCGGCGAAGGCGGCCGAGCACCGCAAGGCGTTCGTGTCGCGGACGTGGAAGACCGCGCACCCGGTCGTCCGCGTGCACCCCGAATCGGGCGAGCACAACCTGTTCATCGGCGGGTTCGCGCAGAGCATCGTGGGGCTGCCGCCGCGGGAGGGCCGCACCCTCCTGGACCTCTTCCAGCGGTACGTGACCCGGCCGGAGAACATCCTGCGCTGGACGTGGGCCCCGGGCGACCTCATCGTGTTCGACAACCGGATCACCCAGCACTACGCGTCCGACGACTACGGCGACCTGCCGCGGCTCCTGCACCGCGTCACCGTCGCCGGCGACGTCCCGGTGGGCGTGGACGGGCGGGAGAGCTACCTCGTCGAGGGCGACGACGCCTCGCACTACACCCCGTCCGCGGCCTGAGCCCGGACCGCCGCAGGCCAGGGCCCGGGGACGGGGTGACCCCGGGCCCTCCCCGGGTCAGCGCTCGGGCAGCGCGCACATGGCGTCCAGGCCCAGGACGTGGTTGAGGCGGCCGAACGCGAGCCAGGAGCCGATGCACATGCTCAGCTCGACGATCTCGCGCTGGGTGTAGTGCGCGGTCATGCGGTCCCAGAACTCGTCGTCCAGGCCGTGGTGGTCGAGGGCGTAGCGCTCGGCGTACTCGGCGGCGAGGCGGGTCCGGTCGTCGAACCGGTCGGTGGTGCGCCATTCGGCGACCGCGCCGGCGAACTCCTCCTCGACCTTCTCGCCGTCGCGGTCCGTCCGCCAGTCCAGGCAGAACAGGCACCCGTTGATCTGGGCGATGCGGAGGCGCGCGGCCTCGAACTCGCGGAGGCCGAGGGTGGTGTGCGCGTAGACGGCGAGCGACAGGTTGGACGCGGCCGGGCCGATGCCGGGGACCATCTCGCCCCACGCGTACTGGATCGGGTCCTTGCCGTCGGGGATGTCGAGGTTCACCGGGCCCTCCTCCCGAGCCTGCCCACGGCGGGGCGCAGCGGGACGTCGAGCGCGTCGTAGAGGCCGGGTTCGGCGTCCACGAGCCAGTCGATGGCGCCGACCAGGCGCCCGACCGCGGTCGCGTTGCCGCCCGCCGCGCGGTTGCCGTGCTCGTCGGTGGCCTCGACCGTGACCTCGATGCGCGGGTCGCCCTCGATGATGACGCGGTGGGCGCCGTCGCCGTCCGGCGGCATGGGCCAGTCGGGCGCGCAGGACGGGTGGATGCGCGTGACGTGCTCGACCACGATGCGCGGCTCGCCCTCGACGATGCCCTGCACCTCGAACCGCACGGCGCCCTGGGTGCCCTTCTCGAATTCGCCCATGGACGCGGTGGTGACGGTGTCGTCCAGCGGGCGGCGCGCCACGGTCTCGCGGACCTCGTCCAGCTCGACGCCGAGCGCCCGCGCCATCAGCCGGACCTGCCCGCCCCACACCATGGCCGGGACGGTCGCCGCGAGCATCGGCGGCTCGTAGTCCATGGGCTGGCCCATGCCGACCAGGTAGCGGACGGCGTCGGGCTGGTCGTAGGCGGAGTAGTCGAAGATCTCCTGGCAGCGGACGGCGTCGACGACACTGCCCAGCCCGCTGATCATCAGCGGCAGGACGTCGTTGCCCCAGCCCGGGTCGACGCCGGAGACGAACAGCGAGCCGCCGCCCTCGGCGATCGCGTCCAGCACCGCCTCCCGCATCTCCGGCGGGGCGTTGCGCGGGTCGTAGAGCGCGTAGAGCGCGGGTGTGACGACCACGGCTCCGGCGCGGACGGCCGCCAGGATGTCGGCGAGCGCCTCGTCGGGGCGGACGTCGCCGGACGCCGCGTACACCACGGCCCGCGGGCCGGCGGCGAGGGCGGCGCCGATGTCGGTGGTCGCCGCGACGCCGAGGTCGCGGCCGAGGCCGGCGAGATCGCCCGCGTCCCGTCCGGCCTTGCCCTCGTCGTGGACGATCACGCCGGTCAGTTCCAGGCCCGGATGGGCGTCGACGGCACGGAGGGCGAGCCGGCCCACGTTGCCCGTGCCCCAGACGATCGCGGAGATCATGCGCGGAATGTAACAAAGC
The DNA here is from genome assembly GCF_040302145.1 of Spirillospora sp. NPDC127506. Taxonomy (NCBI): domain Bacteria; kingdom Bacillati; phylum Actinomycetota; class Actinomycetes; order Streptosporangiales; family Thermomonosporaceae; genus Spirillospora; species Spirillospora sp. NPDC127506. Next base: position 192,328 of record NZ_JBEORG010000003.1, read on the forward strand.
CCGCCGCGCTTGCCAAGCAAGCACTTGGTTAACAGCCCGTGACCTGGCAACACGCATGCGTGACCGACCGAAAGTTACTTTTGCGTAGATAGTGACTTCGCTCACTCGCCGATATAGAACCTGTTCCAATCTCAGCGAGAGTGAGGGAGGTCACATGACCGACTCCGCCATGCCCATGGGGAGACCCGGCGACCTGTCACGCCGCGGCTTCCTAGTTGGAACCGGTTCCATTCTGGGTCTGGGCCTGCTCGGCGGCACCGCCGCGTCCACCGCCTCGGCCGCCGGGCCGATCGGCGACGGCGCGCACGTCCCCGTCCTGATCATCGGCACCGGGTACGGCGGCTCCGTGGCCGCTCTGCGGCTCGCCCAGGCCGGCGTCGACGTCCACATGGTCGAGATGGGCCAGGCATGGGACACCCCCGGCTCGGACGGCAAGATCTTCGCCAACACCCGCACCCCCGACTACCGGTCCTACTGGCTGCGGACCAGGACCAAGCAGCCGATCAGCAACTTCCTCGGCTTCCCGCTCGACAAGGACGTCCCCCGCTACACCGGGATCCTGGACGCCGAGGACTTCGCCGGCATCACCGTCTACCAGGGACGCGGCGTCGGCGGCGGGTCGCTCGTCAACGGCGGCATGGCGGTCACCCCGAAGCGGTCGCGGTTCAGCGCCATCCTGCCGACGGTGGACGCCGACGAGATGTACGGCGTGTACTACCCGCGCGCCAACGCCGGCCTCGGCGTCAACGAGATCGACCGGGCGTGGTTCGACTCGACCGACTGCTACCAGTACGCGCGGGTCGGGCGGAAGCAGGCCCAGCGCTCCGGATTCGAGTGGGTGTACGTCCCGAACGTGTACGACTTCGACTACATGGAGCAGGAGGCGGCGAACGCGGTGCCGAGGTCGGCGCTCGCGGCCGAGATCCTCTACGGCAACAACTACGGCAAGAAGTCGCTGCAGAAGACCTACCTGGCGCAGGCCAAGGCCACCGGCAGGGTCTCCATCTCACCCCTGCACAGGGTGACGTCGGTGTCGCCCGCGTCCGGCGGCGGCTACACGGTCGCGATGGAGACGCTCGACACCTCCGGCGACGTGACCGGGACCAAGGCCGTGCGGGCCGACCGGGTGTTCTTCGCGGCGGGCAGCGTCGGCACCAGCAAGCTGCTGGTCAAGCTGAAGGCGACCGGCGCGCTGCCGAACCTGAACGGCGAGGTCGGCAAGGGCTGGGGCGACAACGGCAACGTGATGTGCGGCCGCGCCAACCACATCTGGGACCCGACGGGCAGCCTCCAGTCCGCGATCCCGACCGGCGGCATCGACAACTGGGACGCCGGCGGAGCGTTCGCCGAGGTCGCGCCGCTGCCCACCGGGATCGAGACCTGGGCCTCGTTCTACCTGTCGATCACCAACACCCCGCACCGGGCCGAGTTCTCCTGGAACGCGGCAACGGGGCAGGTCGACCTGAACTGGCAGCGGTCCTGGAAGCAGGCCGGCATCGACATGGCCAAGTCGATCTTCGACAAGATCAACAAGAAGGAGGGCACGATCTACCGGACCGACCTGTTCGGCGTCTACAAGATCTGGGGCGACCACCTCACCTACCACCCGCTCGGCGGCGCCGTCCTCGACCGGGCCACCGACAACTACGGCCGGCTGCGCGGCTACTCCGGCCTGTACGCCATCGACGGCTCGCTGATCCCCGGCAACACCAGCGTCAACCCGTTCGTCACCATCACCGCGCTCGCCGAGCGCAACATCGAGAAGATCATCGCCACCGACCTGTAGCGGCTCCGGCCCGCAGGGGCGCGCCGACGGGATCCGGCCACGGGCGCGTGTGGCCGGACTTACTCCGGGTCACCTCCGGGTCGTCTCCGCGCCGTCTCCGCGTCCGTCTTCTCCGCATCACTTCCCGGGGCAGGGCTCGAAGAGGCGCCGCGTCCCCGTCCCGGCCGCGTAGGCGGCGGGATCGCTGAACCGGCACCCGTAGTCGGCGCCCGCCACGATCCGCGGGTTCGTCGTCACGTCACCGGCCGGGCGCCTGCCCGTGTCGATCCAGCGCACGAGGTCGTCCCAGGCCGTCCCCGCCTCGGCGGCGGAGAACTCGCAGTGCTGCGTCGTCCGGATGGCCCGCTGGACGAGCAGCCGCGACCGGTGCTGCCGCGCCACCTCGGAGGCGTAGATCTGCTCCATCGAGAACGGGACGAACATGTCCCCCAGCCCGTGCAGGCTGAGCACCGGCACGTGCGGGCGCCCGTTGATGCGCGGCACCTGCGACAGCCGGTTCGACAGCCGCGCCGGCAGGTTCGCGACCCGCACCCGCTGCACGGTCCTGTTGACGTCCACCGGCTTGTCGGGCCGGTACCGGGTGAACAGGTTCGTCGACAGCTGACCCGGATCCTCCGCGAGCGTCGCGCCGGGAACCGGCGGCGTGGCCAGCGTGAAGGGGAAGTCCTTCCAGAACGCGAACGACTGCACCGCCCCGGGGCGCGCCCCGCCCGTCCGGTTGATGACGATCGACCGGAACTGCTTCCCGCGCGCGTTCGCGGTGTCCGGCCCGCCGGGGCGCAGCGCGGTCAGCCCGAGCGCCGCCTCGATCTTCGGGACGGTCACGGTGGCGTACTGGTCCGTCACCGGGTACTCCCGGACGCCGGCCAGGTCCTGCGCCACCACGTTGTAGTCGAGGAAGAAGTCGAACAGCTCGTCGTCGCCGAGCACCCCGCACATCGGCAGCGCGCCGTCGTAGTAGCCGGGGAACTGCTCCAGCGAGCGCCCGATGATGTGCCCGCCCATCGACACGCCGACGATGACGCGCTGCTTGGGCCGCCCCACCTTGCGGGCGAACAGTTCGGCGAGGTCGCGCGTGCTCAGCACCCCGGCGCGGACGTCGTACCCGTTGTCGTAGTACGACGACGCCGCCCACGCGTACCCCTGGTCGAGCAGCCGCTGCCGGAGCCCGAACGGCGGCGGGCCGACCGTCAGCACGGTCCCCTGGCCGGCGTAGCCGTGCGCGTAGAGCGCGAGCCTCCCGTTCCAGTGCGGCGGCACCTCGATGTCGTACGCCGCGTGCCGGTGGACGCCCTGCAGGACGCGCGACGGCGCCCCGTGCACCTGGACGGGCGCGAGCGGCGGGTTGTCGATCGTGTAACCGGGTAGCGGCTGGTCGTCGGGGGTGCCCTTGGCCGCGGCCGGGCCCGCTGGGACCAGCGCGGCGAGAACGGTCGCGGCAAGGGCGGTGAGGGCTCGGATGCGCATGGTGCTCCTCTGGCAGACGCCCGCATTAAATACCTTCGCATTACATACCGTCCAGTCGGTTTGTGTAATAGGGGAGGCCGGATCCGGTCTCGTCCGGGGGCGGCGCCCGGTTGCGTCCGGCGACCCCGGGTAGGTGCGGGTCCGGACGGATCGGTCGGGGGAGATCGTGGATTCGGATGAGCATTCTCGGTATGACCGTCGCGGTGGCGGCCGCGGGCTTCATCGGGCTCGGCTTCGTCGCGCAGCAGCACGCCGCGTTCCGGGAACCGCTGGAGGAGATCCTGCATCCGCGGCTGCTGCTGGACCTGCTGCGCAGCCGGCTCTGGCTGACCGGCATCGCCTCGATGATCACCGGTCAGATCATCTTCGCGTTCGCGCTGAACACCGCCGACGTCGCCGAGGTCACCCCGGTGCTCACGGTCAACCTCATCTTCGCGCTGTTCGCCGCGCACGTGATCTACCGGGAGCGGCTCGGCCGCAACGAGTGGCTGGGGTCGCTGCTGCTGACCTGCGGCGTCGCGCTGTTCCTCGCGATCGGGGTGCCGCACGGCGGCGCCCTGCCCGGCGCGCACTCGCCGCGCTGGCTCGCGGGCGGGGCCGTGATCGCCCTGGTCGCCCTGTGCGCGTTCGGCGGCCTGCACCGGGACCTGCGCGTCCGCGCGATGCTGCTGGCGTGCGGCGCCGGGCTGCTGTACGGGCTCCAGGACACCCTGACCCGCAGCGTGCTGCTGCTCTCCGACGACGGCTTCACCCGCGCCCTGGTGACCTGGCAGCCGTACGGCCTGGTGGCCATCGGGGCGCTCGGGCTGCTGTTCGCGCAGAGCGCGTTCGACGCGGCGCCGCTGCGGATCTCGCTGCCCGCCACCACCGCGGCCGAGCCGCTCACCGGCATCGCGCTCAGCATCGTGATCTTCGGGGAGCGGGTGCGGCTGGAGGTGTCCGACCTCGCCCTGGAGGCGCTCGGGCTCGCCGCGATGGTCGCGGGCATCGTCGTCCTCGGCCGGTCCCCGTACCTCGGCAAACCCGGCGAACGCGCGGCCGTGCCGCCTGACGGGGTGGAGTGCCGGTGATCCCGATCGTCCTCGCGCTGCTCGCCGGCGCCGCGAACGCCCTGGCGTCGGTGCTGCAGCGGCGGGCGGCCAAGGCGGCGCCCGAGTCGGACGCCTTCAAGCCCGCGCTCATCCTGGACCTGCTGCGCAGCCCGATGTGGATCGGCGGCATCGGCGCGCTCATCGCCGCGTTCGTGCTGCAGGCGACGGCGCTGTCCATCGCGGGGCTGTCGCTCGTCCAGCCGCTGCTGGCGGTCGAGCTGCCCTTCACCATGATCCTCATCGCGTGGCTGCCGCCGCGCGGGCTGGCCCGGGTGCCGTGGACCGCCGTCGTCCTGCTCAGCGCCGGGCTGGCCGCCCTGCTGTTCGCGCTGTCGCCCGACGAGAGCTACCACCGGCCGACCACCGCTGCATGGGCGATCGCGACAGCCGCCACGGTCGGCTGCGTCGCCGGGCTCAGCGCGCTGGCGTGGATGATCCGCGGGCCGGTCCGCGCCGTCCTGCTGGGCGTCACCACGTCGATCGGGTTCGCGCTGACGGCCGCGTACATGAACACCGCCACGCGCGACTTCGAGCGCGGCATCGGCGCCGTCCTGGCGTCCTGGCAGCTCTACGCCATGGCGCTGGCCGGTCTCGCCAGCCTGTTCCTGCTGCAGAACGCGCTGCAGAGCGGCAGCCTCGTCGCCGTGCAGCCCGCGCTGACCATCTCCGACCCCGTGGCCAGCATCATCCTCGGCGTCTACCTGTTCGGCGAGAACGTCCGCGGCGGGCCGTGGACGGTCGTGGAGGCCGCGGGCCTGGCGCTGATACTCCTCGGCAGCATCGGCATCGCCCGGTCCCCGCTGCTGCACGAGGAGCACGACGTCAGCCGAGCACCGACCGGATGACCCGCTCGGCGGGGACGGCGTCGAACAGCGCGCCCGCCCTGCGGGCCCCCGCCTCCCGCACCGCCTCGTCCTTCAGCCGGTCGAGGGCCTCCACCAGCTCGCCCGGCGTCCTGGCGTAGCTGCTCAGGCCGGCGCGGGCCATCTCCGCGGCGCCGTCCCGGCCGTGCCCGGGGATCGGCCGGTAGGAGATCACCGGCAGCCCGCACGCGAACGCCTCCCGGCAGGTCAGCCCCGCCGCGTTGTCGATCAGCGCGTAGGCGCCCGCCATCAGCTCGGCCATGTCGTCCCGCCAGCCCAGCGCCGGCCCGTAGACGCGCTCGCGGAGCCGCTCGTTCCGGCCGCACAGCACCACCGGCACGTACCGGCCGGACGCCGCGACGCCCTGCGCGGTCTCCACGACCCGGCCGACGCCCCAGGAGCCCGCCGAGATCAGCACGACCTTGTCGTCCGGCCGCGCGCCCGCCGCCTCGCGGAGCCGGTCGCCCGCGGCGCGCTTCCGGCGGAACTCGGGGCGCACCACGGGCGCGTGCCCGCCCGCCGGGCGCCCCGTCCGCTCCATGACCGTCCGCGCCGACCGCTCGTCCGGGCACAGGTAGCGGTCGTTGCCCGCGTGCAGCCACATCCGGTGGACGGCGAAGTCGGTCACCAGCACCAGCGACGGCACGGTGAGCCGCCCCGAGTCCCGGAGCCGCCCGGCCGCCTGCGCGGCCACGTGGAACGTCGACACGACCGCGTCGGGCGGCAGCTCCCGGATGCGGGCGTCCAGCCGCCGCGCGATCAGCGCCGTCAGCGGCGACGCCGGCAGCGGGCGGTGCGGCACGAAGAACGCCCGGTAGATCCCCTCGTACAGCCACGGCGCGGACCGGACCATCCCCGAGTACAGGCGCCGCAGCCCGCGCCCCAGCTTCAGCGGAACCAGGTCGAGAACGTCCAAAACGGACGTCTCCACTTTCTGGATCTCCATCCTGCGGGCCAGCTCCGCGGCGACCGCGTCATGCCCGGCCCCCATGCCCGCCGTCAGAATTAAGAGTCGTTTGCCCATTGATTGAGCTCCCCCCGGTGAAACTGTCTTCATGTCCCGCCGCGTGCCCGCCGCCCTGACCGCCGCCGTCCTGGCCCATGCGCTGCCCGCGGCGACGTGGCTCGCCCCGGTCCGCCGCCTGACCCCCCGCCTCGCCGGCCGCGGCGGCCCCCGCCATGTGGCGCTCACCCTCGACGACGGCCCCGACCCCCGCTCCACGCCCCTCTTCCTGGACGAACTGGCCCGCCTGGGCTGCCACGCGACGTTCTTCGTCCTCGGCGCGATGCTCAGCCGTGCCCCTTCGCTCGGCCGCCGCATCGTCGCCGGAGGCCACGAGATCGCCGTGCACGGCTGGCACCACGACAACACCCTCACGACCCGCCCCGGCCGGGCCGCCGCGGAGATCCGGAACACCGTGCACCTCATCGAGGACGTGTGCGGCGTGGCCCCATCGTGGTACCGGCCCCCGTACGGCGCCCTGAGCACCGAGGCGCTGCTGGCGGCCCGGCGCAACGGCCTGCATCCCGTCCTGTGGACGGCCTGGGGCAGGGACTGGACGGCGGCGTCCACCCCGGAATCCGTCCTACGGACCCTCGCGCCGGACCTGGAAGGCGGCGCGACGCTCCTCCTGCACGACAGCGACGTCACCGCGGCACCCGGCGCCTGGAAGTCGGCCCTCGGCGCCCTCCCCGAGGTCGTGACCCGCTGCCGTGCCGCCGCGCTGACCATCGGCCCCCTGCGCGACCACGGTGTGCACCCGTAACGACCGCTGTCACATGGCACTACTCCCCCGGCAGACGCCCTCTATGTGGAGCCACCAGCCGTTTCTGGACAGGCCCGACGTAGATCCCACCCCAAAAAGTGACCTGGCCCGGACGCGCCGCATGCCCTCCGGAAACCCGCCTCAATGAGACTGTGAAGACCGGCACACCGAGGAGAAACGCCATGGATTACAGGCTGGAACTGGTCACGGTACCCGTCTCCGACATCGATCGCGCCAAGGCGTTCTACACCGAGAAGGCGGGCTTCAACGCCGACCACGACCACCGGGTGAGCGACGAGGTCCGGTTCGTCCAGCTCACCCCGCCGGGCTCGCCCTGCTCGATCGCCATCGGCTCGGGCCTCGGCGCGGAGATGGCGCCGGGCACCGTCCAGGGCCTGCAACTGGTCGTCGCCGACGCCGAGGCGGCCCGCGCCGACCTGGCCTCCCGCGGCGTAGAGGTCAGCGACGTCCACGACTTCCCCTGGGGCCGCTTCGTCTTCTTCAAGGACCCGGACGGCAACGGCTGGAACGTCCAGGAGGTCCGCCGCGAAGGCTGACCGGCAGCAGCGCCACGTCCATGGCCGGCCGTCACCGGAATGGAGTGCCGCGCGGCAGACGTTGCATGCCAGATGAGCCCGGGGGAAGAACGCCTGCTCGCCGACCGCGCCGGCACGCTGAAACTCATCGCGTCGCTGAGCGGCGACTGGGACGGCGTCGTCGAGGCGTCGTCGCAGACCGGGGTGGACGATGAGCACGACCCGGAGGGCGCCACGATCGCCTTCGAGCGCGCCCGGATCGAGGCGTCCCTGAGCCGCGCCCGCGCGCGTCTCGCCGACATCGACGACGCGCTGCGCCGCCTCCGCGAAGGCGCCTACGGCACCTGCGAGCAATGCGGCGGCCCGATCGGCGCGGAACGCCTGGCCGCCCGCCCGGCGACCCGCACCTGCATAACCTGCGCCACCCCCTGACCGGGCGGTGGTCGCCGGGGCGGGCCGCCTCCCCGGGTCAGAGCCTCTGCTTGAGCAGTTCCTTGCCCTGCTCGGCCCCCTTGCGGCTCTCGCCCTGGGCGCGCCGGAAGAAGTCGGCCAGCTCGACGTCGCCGTCGCGCTCGGCGTCCTCGATGTAGGTGTCCAGCCTGAGCGCGTTGCTCAGGCACTGCTCGACGAACCAAGTGATGTTGTAGTCCTTGTCCTTGGTCCCGGTGATGTGGCCTGTCTCCTGAGCAGCCATGATTCCTCCCCCGATATCGCTCGTTCGGGGCGGATACCCATAAGTGCGCAGGTGAACCTCGCCCGGCGCGACAACACTTAGCCCTTGCGCTAACTATCGTCGGCGGGTAATACTTAGCCGCATGGCACAGTATTCGGCGGAGTTGGACGGGGTGTTCGTCGCGCTCGCCGATCCGACGCGGCGGGCGGTGGTGCGGCGGCTCGGGGCCGGGCCCGCGAGCGTCGGGGACCTCGCGCGCGAGTTCCCCATGACGCTGCCCTCGTTCATGAAGCATGTGCGGACGCTCGAAGCGAACGGGCTGATCCGCACGGCCAAGGCGGGGCGGGTGCGCACGTGCACGCTCAACCGGGAGCGGCTCGTCCTGCTGGACGAGTGGCTCGCGGAGCAGCGGCGCATCTGGGAGGAGCGCACCGACCGCCTCGAACGGTTCGTCACCGGTTTGGAGGAGCGATGAACCCCGACCTCGACCTCGCGCTGGAGCGGGTCATCCGCGTGCCGCGCGCGGTCGTGTGGAGCGCGTGGGCCGATCCCGCCCGGCTCGAGCAGTGGTGGGTGCCGGCTCCCAGCCGGTGCAGGGTGGAGCGGTTCGAGCTGAGGCCGGGCGGGGCGTTCGTCACGCGGTTGAGCGACGGCGGCCCGTTCGCGCCCCACCTCGACGCCTGCTTCCTCGACGTCGAGGAGCAGCGGCGGATCGTGTTCACCAACGCGATCGACAGCACGTGGCGTCCCGCGCGGCCCGCCCCGGTCGCGATGACGGCGACGATCACGCTGGACGACCACCCCGACGGGACGGCGTACCGGATGCTCGTCCGGCACGGCGACCCGGACGCCCGCGCGCGGCACGACAAGCTCGGCTTCGCCGACGGGTGGGGGACGGTCACAGGGCAACTCGCCGAACTCGTGGAAGGAACGGCGCCATGAAGGTCACCATCACCCAGTTCGTCACGCTCGACGGGGTCAGCCAGGGGCCCGGGTCACCGGACGAGGACACCAGCGACGGGTTCGCCCATGGCGGATGGCTCGTCCCGCACATGGACGGCACGTTCGTCCAGCGCGCCTCCGACTGGCTCGACCTCGCCGGCGGGCTGCTGCTGGGGCGGCGCACCTACGAGGCGTTCGCGCGGGACTGGCCGCGGGTCACCGACCCGGCCGACCCGTTCGCCGGGCGGATGAACACGCTGCCGAAGTACGTGGTGTCGAACACGCTCCGCGAGGGGACGTGGCAGCCGGCGACGGTGCTCAAGGGAGTCGAGGCGGTCGCCGAGCTCAAGGCGCGGCCGGGACGGGAGCTGCAGGTTCACGGCAGCGCCCGGCTGGGCGACGCCCTTCTGGGCGCGGGGCTGGTCGACGCGCTCCGGCTCGTCGTCGCGCCCACGGTGCTCAGGACCGGGCGGCGCCTGCTGAACGGCCAGGGAGCCCCGTCCGGCCTCCGCCTCGTCCGGTATGAGGCGACGAAGAACGGCCTGCTGCTCCTCGAGTACGAAACCGCCGGCCCCGCACGCCGAGCCGGATACACGGGCACCGCCGCCTTCGTCTGACCTTCAGGCGTCGGGGGTGAGGTGTTTGGTCATGTAGACGCTGTGGGGGTCTGGGCGGTAGTCGGCGAAGGGGGCGCAGTAGGTGAAGCCGAACTTCTTATAGAGGTTGCGGGCCGGGAGGAAGAAGTCGTCGGAGCCGGTTTCCAGGCTGAGCCGCGTGAAGTCCATGCGCCTGGCCTCGGTGATGATGTGGTCCAGGAGCCTGGAGGCGATGCCGCTGCGTTTGCGGGCCGGGGCCGTGCGCATCGACTTCAGCTCGGCGTGGGAGGGGTCGAGCCTCTTCAGGGCGCCGCAGCCCACGACGGCTCCGTCGTCCAGCACCGACCAGAACGTCACGTCGGGCTTGCGGAGGTCGTCGAGGTCGAGAGCGTGCTTGCTCTCCAGCGGCGTGATGGATCGCATCTGGCGGATGTGCTCCGCCAGGAACTCCGCGATCTGCGGTCCGGACAGGTCGTCGACGACGATTCTCATTCGTCCACCCATCGGCGTCGTGTGGGACCAGGTGAGACTTTATCGTTCCAGGGCGCGGACGGGCGCTCCGGCCGGATCCGCGGTCTCCTCCTTGGGCGCCGCGCCGGTGCGGGCGTGGGTGGCGTACAGCGCGAGCCCGACGAACAGCGGGCCGCCGACCAGGTTGCCGATCACCGTGGGGATCTCGTTCCAGAGGAAGTAGTCCGCGATCGAGAAGTCACCGCCGAGCATCAGCCCGGACGGGAACAGGAACATGTTCACCACCGAGTGCTCGAAGCCCATGTAGAAGAAGACGAGGATGGGCATCCACATCGCGATCACCTTGCCGGAGACGGACTTCGACATCATCGCCGCGACGACGCCCGTGGAGACCATCCAGTTGCAGAGCACGCCGCGGATGAAGAGCGTCAGCATCCCGGCGGCGCCGTGGTCGGCGTACCCGACCGTCCGGGACGCGCCGATCGAGCCGATCTTCTCGCCGACGTCGTTCGGGTCGACGGTGAAGGCGTAGGTGAGGATCGTCGCCATCATGAGGGCGACCGTGAGGGCGCCGGCGAAGTTGCCGGCGAAGACCAGCCCCCAGTTGCGCAGCACCGAGCGCCACCCGACGCCCGGCCGCCGGTCGAGCAGCGCCAGCGGGACGAGGGTGAAGACCCCGGTCAGGAGATCGAACCCCATCAGGTAGAGCAGGCAGAACCCGACCGGGAAGAGCAGCGCCCCGACGATCGGCTGGCCCGTCTGCACCGAGACCGTGACGGCGAACGCGGCCGCAAGCGCCAGGATCGCGCCGGCCATGTAGGCGCGGATCACGGTGTCGCGGGCCGACATGAGGACCTTGGCCTGACCGGCGTCGACCATCTTGCGGACGAGTTCCGGCGGTGACACGTAGGACATGCGATGACTCCTTCGCGGAAACGCGGGGATCGGCTGTCCGGCCAAGTGTGGGCAGCGCGGATTACCCGCCCGTGACAGAGGGGGAAGCTCCCTGTCACGGACGGCTCACCCGGTGGCGCGCGGCCGCGTCATCACGACGTCACACGGGCGTAACACACCGGACGCGGCGGCCAGGCGCATGTATAGCCGCCGTGAAGAGTTGATGTCGGGCGCCCGCCGGGGGCCGTCCTGCCGGTAAGGCTTGTGGCGTCCGCCTAGCTGAAGGAGCCCGACGTGAAACCCATCATGAGCAAGTCCGAGGCCGCCGCACTGGTGACCGCCGCGAAAACGAGGCGCGGCCTGTCCTGGGCGCGGATCGCCGACGAGATCGGCGCGCCGGTCGTGTGGGCGACCGCGGCGCTGCTCGGCCGGCATCCGCTGAGCGAGGAGCAGGCGCGGGCGGTCTGCCGCCTCCTCGAACTGGACGACGCGGTCGCGGAGAGCCTGATGCTCCAGCCGGTCCGCGGAACCGACCCGGCGGTGATGAGCGACCCCACGATCTACCGGTTCGTCGAGGCGCTCTCGGTTTACGGGCCGGCCCTCAAAGAGCTGATCCACGAGGAGTTCGGCGACGGCATCATGAGCGCGATCAACTTCCGCGTCGACCTCTCCCGCCGCGAGGACCCCGAAGGCGACCGAGTCGTCGTCACCTTCGACGGCAAGTTCCTCGACTACAAGTGGTGACGATCGGGGTGGGGTGAATGGCCGGGGCGCTATTCTGATGGGTCGTCCGAACGGTATGACCAGGAGGGGCACGGTGACTCTGCCGGCGGAGGAGACCTTCAGCTTTCAGGCCGAAGCGGCCCAGATCCTCGATCTCATGGCCAATTCGCTCTACAGCAACAAGGAGATATTCCTGCGCGAGCTGATCTCCAATTCGTCCGATGCGATCGACCGGTTCCGGATCGAGCGCTTCGCCGAGCCGGAGTCGACCGGGAAGGAGCCGGACGACGAACCGCGGATCCGGGTCGATTTCGACAAGGACGCCCGCACGATCACCATCGCCGACAACGGCATCGGCATGAGCCGGGCGGAGGTGATCGAGAACATCGGCACGATCGCCCGGTCGGGCACCGCCGAGTTCCTGCGCGCGATGAGCGGCGACAAGCGCGGCGACACGGCGCTGATCGGGCAGTTCGGCGTCGGTTTCTACTCCGCGTTCATCGTCGCCGACCGGGTGACGCTGACGACGCGGCGCGCGGGGCTGCCGGCGGACCAGGGCGTGCGCTGGACGTCCGAGGGCAAGGGCGAGTACACGGTGGAGACCGTCGAGCGCGAGGAGCGCGGGACGACGATCGTCCTGCATCTGCGCGACGGCGAGGACGAGTTCCTGAACGAGTACCGGCTGCGGACGGTCATCAAGCGGTACTCCGACCACATCGGGCGGCCGATCCTGCTGGGCGGCGACGAGACCCCGGTCAACCAGGCCACGGCCCTGTGGGCGCGTCCGAAGAGCGAGCTGAAGGAGCAGGACTACAAGGACTTCTACCGGCAGCTCACCAACGACTTCTCCGACCCGCTCGCCTACGTCCACGCGAAGGTGGAGGGGCGGTACGAGTACACGCTGCTGCTGTTCGTCCCGTCGCAGGCGCCGTTCGACCTGTGGCTGCCGCAGTCGCTGCAGGGCGTGCGGCTCCACGTGCAGCGCGTCTTCGTCCTGGAGGACACCGACCGGCTGATGCCCCGCTACCTGCGGTTCGTCCGCGGGATCATCGACTCCGCCGACCTGCCGCTGAACGTCTCCCGCGAGATCCTGCAGGGCGGCCAGGCCATGGAGCACATCCGGTCGAGCGCGATCAAGCGGGTCCTCAAGCTGCTCAAGGACATGGCCGAGGGCGAGCCCGAGAAGTACGCGACCTTCTGGAAGGAGTTCGGCGCCACCCTGAAGGAGGGCATCCCGGACGACCCCGCCCACCGGGACGACATCGCGCGGCTCCTGCGGTTCACCTCCACCAAGCACGACGACGTCTCGCTCAGCGACTACGTGTCCCGCATGAAGGAGGGGCAGGACAAGATCTACTACCTGCTCGCGCCCGGCCTGTCGGACGCCGCGTCCAGCCCGCACCTGGAGGCGTTCCGCGAGAAGGACATCGAGGTCCTCCTGCTGGACGACGCCGTCGACAACTTCGTCGTGACCGCACTGCCGCGGTTCGAGGACAAGCGGCTCCAGTCGGTCGCCCAGGGCGCGCCCGACTTCGGCGACATGGAGGACGCGGCCGACAAGGAGGCCGCCGAGCAGGCCGACGCCGACTACGCCGACCTCGTCGGCAAGCTCAAGGAGCACCTGGACGGCCGGGCGTTCGACGTGCGCGTGACCAGCCGCCTCACCACGTCGCCCGCCTGCATCGTCGCGAACGAGGCGGAGACCGAGTTCTCCCTCGCGCAGCGCATGCGGGGCTCGGGGCTGCCGAACCAGCCGGTCCTGGAGATCAACCCGCGCCATCCGCTGGTCGAGCGGCTCAACGGCCGGCAGGACGACCCGCGCCTCGGCGACTGGGCGCACGTCCTGTTCGACCAGGCGGTGCTCACCAGCGGCGCCCGGATCGAGGAGCCGGGCGCGTTCGTCTCCCGGCTCAACGGCCTCCTCGTCTCGCTGGCGGAGGGGCGTTAACCGCCGCCTTATCGCGGGTCTGCGGCAATGGGACGATGCGGATACTCGTGGCCGAGGACGAGCGGTTCCTCGCCGATCTGGTCGCCGAAGGGCTGCGGAAGCGGGCGATGGCGGTGGACGTCGCCTACGACGGGGACGGGGCGCTGGAGCGGCTCGCGGTCAACGAGTACGACGTGCTCGTCCTCGACCGGGACCTGCCGCGCGTGCACGGCGACGACATATGCCGGGAGCTGGCGCAGCGGGGCGCGGCGGTCCGCATCCTGATGCTGACCGCGTCGGGCGCCGTGCACGAGCGGGTCGACGGGCTGAACCTGGGCGCGGACGACTACCTGGCCAAGCCGTTCGCGTTCGACGAGCTGGCGGCGCGGGTCGCGGCGCTGGCCCGGCGGAACGTCCCGCGGCTGCCGCCGGTGCTGGAGCACGCCGGGATCACGCTGGACACGGCGCGGCGGCAGGCGTTCCGGGACGGCCGCCCCGTGCCGCTGTCCCGCAAGGAGTACGCCGTGCTGGAGGTGCTGATGCAGGCGCGCGGCACGGTCGTCAGCACGGAGGCGCTGCTGGAGCGGGCCTGGGACGAGAACACCGACCCGTTCACCACCGTGGTCAAGGTGACCATGAGCAAGCTGCGGGCGAAGCTGGGCGAGCCGCCCGTCATCGTCACCGTTCCGGGGAGCGGGTACCGGCTGTGAGGCCGATGACGGTCCGGGCCCGCATGACGCTGCTCTACGGCGGGCTCTTCACCGTGATCACCCTCACGGTGCTGGGCGTCGTGCTGTGGATCCAGCAGCGCATCGTCGACAGCCGGGTGCAGGACGCCCCGTTCCTGGTGCCGTGCGAGGAGGCGCCGGCCGGCATGCCGTGCGCCCCGCCGCCGTCCGAGATCGCGGGGCCCGGCGCGCGGACCGGCGCGCAGCGGGTCGTCGGACGCGAGCAGTTCCAGGACGGCCTGGTGGACTCGCAGCGCGCCGTCATCCTCGCCGCGGTCGCGGTGATCGTCGTGCTGGCGTTCGCGGTGTCGTGGTGGCTCACCGGGCGGCTGCTGCGGCCGCTGCACCGGATCACCGGCACCGCCCGCCGGCTGTCGCTGTCCACCCTGCACGAGCGCATCGCGCTGGACGGCCCGCAGGACGAGCTCAAGCAGCTCGCCGACACCTTCGACGCCATGCTCGACCGGCTGGAGAAGGCGGTCGACAGCCAGCGGCGGTTCGTCGCGAACGCCTCGCACGAGCTGCGCACGCCGCTCGCCGTCCAGCGCACCGCGATCGAGGTGGGCCTCGCCGACCCGTCGCCCGCGCGGCTCGCCGAGGTCAGGGACGAGATGCTGCGCAACACGCGGCGGTCCGAGCGGCTGATCGAGGGGCTGCTCGTCCTCGCCCAGGGCGAGCGCGGGCTGGACCGCCGCGCGCCGGTCGACCTGGAGGCGGTGGTCGAGCAGGTCGTCGCGGACAACCGGGCGCTCGCCGAGAGCGCGGAGGTCACCGTCAGCACGGACACGCGGCCCGTCACCGTCTCCGGGGACGAGGTGCTGCTCACCCGGATGGCCGCCAACCTCGTGCAGAACGCCATCCGCCACAACCACCCCGGCGGCGGGGTCGAGGTCGAGCTGTCGCGGGAGGCGCTGGCCGTCCGCAACACCGGGCCCGTCGTCCCGCCCGAGCGGGTGGGCGAGCTGTTCGAGCCGTTCCGGCGGCTGGCCGGCGACCGGACGGGGCCGGCGGACGGCGCGGGCCTCGGGTTGTCGATCGTCGCCGCCATCGTCCGCGCCCATGGCGGCGCCGTGCGGGCCGCGGCCAACCCGGACGGCGGGCTGTCCGTGGCCGTGGCCCTCCCGTGACGATCACTCGCCGCGGAGCACGGCGGCGGTGCGGGCGGCGGCGGCCCGGACGGCGGGCGCCCACGCGCCGAGGACGGCGACCAGCAGCCCGGCGCACGCGGGCGGCAGCAGCAGCGTCCAGGTGTAGACGTGGATCCACGGCTCGGCCATCCCGCTGCCGAGCATGTCGCCGGTCAGCACCACGACGCCGTGGTGGGCGAGCACGCCCAGGGGCGCCCCGAGCGCGCCGGCGGCGATCCCGAGCGCGGCCATCGACGTCACCATCAGCAGGACGACCTGCCGCGGCGTCGCCCCGACGGCCTTGAGGACGCCGAGGTCGCGGCTGCGCTCCCGGGCGTTGAGCAGCACGCTGTTGAGGACCCCGAGCCCCGCCGCCGTGCAGATGATCAGCGAGAACAGCAGGAAGAGGCCGCCGAAGACGACGCCGGCGCCGAGGTCGGACTCGGCGACCTCGGCCATCAGGCCCGGCGAGGCCGCGTTGATCCGGGCGGCATAGGCCGCCGGGTCCGTCCCCGGTTTCACGATCACCGCGAACGACGGGGGCCGGTTCGGGTCCCCGGCGCCCGGCAGCGTCGCGGCGTCGAGCATCATCCGGTCGGTGTCGGAGTGCGCGAACGCGCCCACGATCCGCACGGCGGCCCGCGCTTCGCCGGCCTGGAGCGTGAGGGTGTCGCCGACGTCCAGGTCGTTGAGCCGCATGAACGCCTCGGACGGCACCGCCTCCCCCGGGCCGGTGAACCAGCGTCCCCGGACGAGGTTGTCGCCGAGGAAGGCGCGGTAGTCCCCGCTGTAGGCCTCGGCGGTCAGGGTCGAGGGCAGCCCCGGGACCCGCACGGTCACGGCGTCGAACGACATCACATGGGCGGTCCCCGGCTGCGCCCGCACCAGCGCGGCCGCCTGCCGCTCGGCCATGCCGCCGCCGGCGCGCGGATCGACGCCGACCTGGACGGACGTGTGCCCCTCGGCGTCCGCCGTGAGGATCTTCGTGACCGTCTGCTGCAGCCCGAACCCCATGGTCACCGCGGTCACGCCCAGGCACAGCCCCGCGAGCGTCAGCGCCGTCCGGGCGGGGCGGGCGGCGGGCAGCCCGAGCCCCAGCCCGACCGGGACGGGCAGCCGGGTGCGGGCCAGCCGCTTCTGCACGCCCCGGCCCCGCCCGCCGTGCGACACGGCCGCGGCGCTGATCGCCCGCACCGCCGGGAGCCGTCCGGCCCGCAGCGCCGGGAGCACGGCGGCCGACACCGCCATGGCCAGGACGGCGCCGCCCGCGGCCGCGTCCGCCGGGAGGCCGGCTCCCCCGGCGGACGGCAGCCCGAAGCCCTCCGCCAGGTTCGCCGCGACCCGGGCGGCGAGCAGGTGGCCGCCGAGCAGGCCCGCCGCGCAGCCGAGCAGCGCGGGCGCCGTGACCATCGCGGCGTAGACGCCGGTCACCTGCGCCGGGGTGAAGCCGACCGCCTTCATCACGCCGATGTGCCGGTATCCGGAGACGACCGCGCCGCTGACCACGTTCGCGATGATGAACACCGACACCGCCATGGCGAGCGCCCCGAACACCGTGATGAACGGGATCAGCTGGTCGAACTCCTCCTCGAAGGCCCGCTTCGCGACCGCGTAGGAGTCGTAGCCCCGCAGCGGCAGCCCGGCGGTCGCCGCGCGGAGGCTCCGCCGGACCTCCGCCGCGTCGCCGGCGCGGTCGAACCGGTACAGCATCCGCAGGCCGTCGGGGCGCAGCACGCCGATCTGCCCGGGGGTCACCCAGCCGCCGGGCCCGTCCGTCGCCGACGCGGCGAAGCCGACGACGGTGAGCGGCGAGAGGCCGGGGGACGTCACGGTCGAGCCGATCCTCATCGGGCCGGAGGGGCGTCCCCGCAGCACGATCTCACCGGCCGCGCGGACCCAGCGCCCCGCCGTGACCGTCAACCGGTCGACGGGCCCGCCGGGGTCGGCGCGCCCGGCGACGAGGAGGCCGCCCTCGCCGCCGCGCATGCCGGGGAGCATCGGCGTGCCCGCCAGCACCGCCGTCCGGAAGGGGCCCGCGGCGGCGGCGACGCCGGACGCGCGCCCGGTCGCCGCGGCCCGCGCCGCGGTCACCTTCCCCGCGTCGAACGAGGCCGCCGCGTGCGCCCCGCGCGCCTCCGCGAAGGCGTCGCCGAACAGCGAGTGCGAGGCGGTCAGCAGCCCGAGCCCGAACACGAGGGTGGCCGTGGAGAGCGCCACGACGACGGCGACGGCGGCCGACTGCGTCCGGCGCCGCCGCACCCCGGCCCGCGCCGCCGTCCGCACCGCGCTCACCGCACGCCCCTCTCCAGCGCGGCCTCCCGGACGATCCCGCCGTCCCGGAACTCGACCAGCCGCGTCGCGCAGCGGGCGGCGAGCCGCTCGTCGTGGGTGACGAGCAGCAGCGTCTGCCCCTGCCGGTTGAGGTCGAGCAGCAGGTCGACGACCTGCTCGCCGGTCGCGCTGTCGAGGGCGCCGGTCGGCTCGTCGGCGAGCAGCAGCGCGGGGCGGTTCATCAGCGCCCGCGCCACCCCGACCCGCTGCCGCTCGCCGCCGCTCAGCACCGCAGGGTAGGCGTCGCGGCGGGCGGCGACGCCGAGCCCGTCCAGCAGCTCCAGCGCCCGCGCCCGCGCCTTCCGCGCGGGGAGGCCGGCCAGCCGCCCGGCCAGCGCCACGTTCTCCAGCGCGGGCAGATCGTCGAGCAGGTTGAAGAACTGGAAGACCATGCCGATCCGGCGGCGCCGGAACCGGGCCAGCGCCGCCTCGCCCATGGCGGTGACGTCCTCGCCGTCCACCTCGACCGTCCCGGACGCCGGGCGGTCCAGGCCGGCGACCATGTTGAGCAGCGTCGACTTCCCGCTGCCGGAGGGGCCCATCACCGCGACGGCCTCCCCCGCGCGGATCTCCAGGCTCACCCCGTCCAGCGCGGTGACGTCGCCGAATGTCTTGCGTACGGAGCCGAGCCGTACGACCTTGTCCTCAGGTGCGTTCACGCCGCCAACCTGGCAGCCGCCGGGTTTCCGCGAGGTGAGCGCCGGGACCTTCGTCCCGAGGACTGGGGCCGGAGGTCACGCCGCCGCCGGTGGGCGGCGGCACCAGACTTGCCGGACGGGGCACCTGGGAGGGGAAGCCATGGCGGATGTCCGGACGGCGCTGGCGGAGATCGTCGGCGGGGAGCACGTGCTGTCGGGCGACGCGGTCCCCCCGGACTACGCGGGCGACGAGTCGCTCGGCGTCGCCGGGGTGCGGCCGGACGCGGTGGTGCGGCCCGCCGACGCCGGGCAGGTCGCGGCGGTGCTGCGGGTCGCCGCCGAGCACGGGACGCCGGTGACGGCGCGCGGGTCGGGGACGGGCCTGTCCGGCGCGGCGGTGCCGCGTCCCGGCGGGCTCGTCGTGTCGTTCGAGCGGATGAACCGGATCCTGGAGATCGACGCGGACGGCCAGGTGGCGGTGGTGCAGCCGGGCGTCACGCTCGCGGAACTCGACGAGGCGACGGCCGCGAAGGGGCTCGTCTACCCGGTCTTCCCCGGCGAGGGCGGCGCGAGCATCGGCGGGACGGTCGCGACGAACGCGGGCGGCATGCACGCGGTGAAGGAGGGCGTGACCCGCCACCACGTGCTCGGGCTGGAGGCGGTGCTCCCGACCGGGGAGGTGATCCGGACGGGCGGCCGGTATGTGAAGACGTCCACCGGCTACGACCTGACGCAGCTCATCGTGGGGTCGGAGGGCACGCTCGCGCTGGTCACGGAGGTGACGCTGCGGCTGCGGCCCCGGCTCCCGCACACCGCGGGGGTGCTGGCGCCGTTCCCCGGCACGGACGCGGTGACGGCGGCCGTGCCCCGGCTGACGGGCGGCGGCCTCGACCCGCTCGTGCTGGAGTACGTGGACGTCCTCGCCATGGCGGCCATCACGCAGAACGCCGGGCTCGACCTCGGCGTGCCGCAGGAGGTCCGCGACGCCGCCGGCGCCTACCTGCTCGTCGTGCTGGAGAACCGCTCGGCGGACAGGCTGGACGAGGACGTGCAGGTGCTCGGCGAGCAGCTGGCCGACCTGGGCGCCGCCGACGTGTACGTCCTGCAGGGCGACCCCCTGCGGAAGCTGATCACGGCCCGGGAGGGCGCGTTCTGGGCGGCGCGGGCCTCCGGCGCGAACGCGATCGTGGACGCCGTCGTGCCGCGCACCGCGCTGTCCCGCTTCTTCGCCGCCGTCCCGGAGATCGCCGGCCGGCACGGCGCGCTGATCGGCGGCTGCGGCCACGCCGGCGACGGCAACGTGCACCTGTCGGTGTTCCAGCCGGACGCCGGCGCGCTGGCCGAGCTGATGGACGAGCTCCTCGCCGCCGCCGTCGAGCTGGGTGGGACGATCAGCGGGGAGCACGGTATCGGGCGGGAGAAGATCCGCCACTTTCTCGCCCTGGAGGATCCGGCGAAAGTGGAGCTGATGCGGCGGATCAAGAGATCCTTCGACCCGGACGGGATACTCAATCCGGGCGTTCTGTTCGGCTGAGACGAGGAGATGCGGATGAACGGCGCGCAGGCCATGGTGCGCACGCTGGCGGACGCCGGCGTCGGGGTGTGGTTCGCGAATCCGGGCACGTCCGAGCTGCACCTGGTGGCGGCGCTGGACGACGAGCCGCGCGCGAGGGGCGTGCTGTGCCTGTTCGAGGGGGTCGCGACCGGCGCGGCCGACGGGTACGGGCGGATGGCGCCCAAGCCCGCGGCCGTCCTGCTGCACCTCGGGCCGGGGCTCGGGAACGGGCTCGCCAACCTGCACAACGCGCGGCGCGGGCGCACCCCGGTGATCACGGTGATCGGCGACCACGCCACCGGCCACCGGCGGTTCGACGCGCCGCTGCAGTCCGACATCGCGGCGGTGGCCGGGACGGTGTCGGCGTGGATGCGGCGGCCGGAGACCGCGGCGGACGCCGGCCCCGCCGCGGCGGAGGCCGTCACGGCGGCCCTCGCCGGAGGCGTCGCCACGCTGATCGTGCCGTCCGACGCCGCCTGGTCGGACGGCGGCGAAGTCGCGGCGGCGCTGCCCGCTCCCCCGCCCGAGCCGGCCGCCGACGGCGCGCTGGAGCCGGCCGCCGCCGCGCTGACCGGCGGCGAGCCGTGCGTCGTGCTGGTCGGCGGGGACGCGACCCGGCGCGAGGGGCTGGAGGCCGCCGGGCGGATCGCGGCGGCGACCGGCGCGCGGCTGCTGTGCGAGACGTTCCCGGCCCGGCTGGAGCGCGGTGCCGGAGTCCCGGCGGTCGAGCGGCTCGCGTACCTGGGCGAGATGGCGTCGGCGCAGCTGGACGGCGCCCGGCACATCATCCTGGCGGGCGCGCGCCGCCCGGTGACGTTCTTCGCCTACCCCGGCCTCCCCGGCGACCTCGTCCCGGACGGCTGCCAGGTGCACGACCTCGGCGCGGACGCGGCCGGTGCGCTGGCCCGGCTCGCCGACGCGGTCGCCAAGGAGGCGGCCCCGCCGCTGCAGGTGGCGGCGCGGCCGGACGTCCCGTCCGGGGCGCTCACCGGGGAGAGCGCCGCCGCCGTCATCGGCGCGCTGCTGCCCGAGGGCGCGATCGTGTCGGACGAGGCGAACACGTCCGGGCTGTGGCTGCCCGGCGCCACCGCCGGCGCGCCGCCGCACGACTGGCTGTCGCTGACCGGCGGCGCGATCGGCCAGGGCCTGCCGGTCGCGACCGGCGCGGCGATCGCCTGCCCGGACCGCCCGGTCGTCTGCCTGGAGGCGGACGGCAGCGCCATGTACACGATCTCCGCGCTGTGGACGCAGGCCCGGGAGGGGCTCGACGTCACGACCGTCGTGTTCAACAACGGCTCCTACGCGATCCTGTCGATGGAGACGACGCGGGTCGGCGCGGTCCCGGCGCCGCCCGAGCAGGGAACGGTCGCGCGGGACATGGTCGACCTGTCGCGCCCGGCCCTCGACTTCGTCGCGCTGGCGTCCGGGATGGGCGTCCCGGCGTCGCGCGCGACCACGGCCGAGGAGTTCGCGGCCCAGTTCGGCAAGGCGCTCGCCGAGCCGGGCCCGCACCTCATCGAGGCTGTCGTGCCGCCGCTCGGCTGACGGGCGCGCGGCCGCGCGCGAGGCGGCGGAACATGCGCCGCTGCCTGCGGTACAGGCCGGGGAACTCCCGGTAGAGGCGCGCGTACTCCGCCCCGGCCGCGGCGTCGGGGCGGAAGACGCCGTCCACGCGGATCCGGACGTCCTCGGGGCGGACGGCGCCGAGCGACAGCGCGGCGAAGACGGCCTGGCCGCGCAGCGTCGCGTTGATCGGGTCGGCGACCCGCTCGACGGTGCGGCCGAGCACGTCCGCGTGGATCCGGCACCACAGGTCCGAGCGGGCGCCGCCGCCGATGAGCCTGACCGGGTCGAGGCGGCGGCCGGCGAACCGCTCGACCGCCTCGTGCAGCCACCGGTTGTTGTAGGCGACGCCCTCCATCACGGCGCGGACGAGGTCGTCCTGCGTCGTGGTGAGGGACAGGCCGTGGAAGCCGGCGCGGGCGTCGCGGTCGTCGACCGGGGACCGCTCGCCGTCGAGCCAGGGGGTGAAGATCACGCCGTTGCTGCCGGGCGGCGCGGCGGCGGCGCGGGCGGCCAGCCGCGCGTAGTCGGAGTCGCCGGTGGCGGGCGCGCCCAGCACGGCCTCGTGCAGCCATTGCAGGCACCGGCCGCCGGTCTCGTGGTTGTTCGCGACGATGTAGGAGCCGTCCCGCAGGCCCGGCACGCTGGCGATCGACCGCAGGACGTCGGTCTTCTTGAACGGCACCGACAGCCCGATCCAGGACGTGGTGCTGATCGCCAGGTGCGCGCGGAAGTCGTCCAGCGGCCCCGCGCCGCACACCGCGGCGTGCAGGTCGGGCAGGCCGGTGACCACCGGCAGCCCCGCCGGCACCCCCAGCTCGCCGGCGGCGCGGGCGGAGACGCCGCCCACCACCGACCCGGCCGGGACCAGCGGC
This sequence comes from Spirillospora sp. NPDC127506, assembly GCF_040302145.1. NCBI lineage: Bacteria > Bacillati > Actinomycetota > Actinomycetes > Streptosporangiales > Thermomonosporaceae > Spirillospora > Spirillospora sp. NPDC127506. Next base: position 214,880 of record NZ_JBEORG010000003.1, read on the forward strand.
GGCAGCTTCGCGGCGTCGATCCCGGCGCGCCGGACGAGGCCGGCGTCGTAGGCGAGGACGTCCGGGCGGCGGTTGTCGGTCAGCCACGCCGCCGTCATCGAGGCGTGCGTGGCGGCGGCGACCCCGGTCATCCGCATCGTCAGGTAGTCGACCGGTTCGAGGAACCAGCGCGCCGCCGCGTGCACGTCCGGCATCCCGTGCCGCAGGAACAGCAGGTGCCCGATCGGGTCGGCGCCGGAGGGCGACGGCGCGCCGCCCGTCCTGCGCACCCAGGCGAGCGCGTTGCGCGGCGCGAACCCGGCGACCGGCCCCGCGATCAGGGCGCGGGAGTAGGGCGCGCCGCGGGTGTCGTCGTACAGCAGGCAGTCGCCGACGGGGCGCCCGGCGGCGTCCACCGGGACGGTGCTGGCCCACTGACCGGTGCACGACGCGGCGACGAGCTGTTCGGGGCGGACCGATCCGGTGACCCGCCGGGAGGCGGTGCCGACGAGCCGCCACCACTCCTCCGCGTCCTGCGTGGACGCGCCGCCGCCCGGCCGGGACGTGGTGACGAGGGCGAACTCGCAGCGGGCGATCTCCCCGGTGAGGGAGACCAGTCCGACCTTCAGCCCGGTGGAGCCGAGGTCGACGGTGAGGACGTAGCGCTCCTGCGGCGCGGCCATGGTCGGGGGCTCCGGCCGGTCAGCGGGCGGCGGGCGGCAGGGACTGCTGGGTGTCGAGCATCCCGGCCATGACCTGGCGGATGAAGTCGTCGGCCTCGTCGGTGAGCCCGCCCGGCACGCCCCCGTACACCGCGCCCGACATCGGCGCCTCCCCCGCCGCGTGCCGTTCCGCGGCGTACGGGACGGCGTCGGCGAGGTCCGCCGCGAACGCCTCGGCGACGCCCGGCCGGGTCTGCGGCCGGGTCACCGCCATGTGGACGGCGTTCGGGTACTGCTGCCCGTTCAGCCGCCAGCCACGTCCCGCCATGAAGTCGTACACGTGGTAGACGTCGAACTCGTCGGAGGTGAAGCTGAACAGGAACGTCGGCTCGCCCAGCACCCGCAGCTCCGGATGCGACCGCACCGCGCCGATCATCCGGTGGGCCGTCTCGAAGATCTGCGCGGCGTGGCGCCGGTATCCGGCGCGTCCGAGCCGGACCATCCCGGCCCAGGTGGCGGCGAGCAGCCCGCCCGACCGGGAGCCCTCGATGCCCGGCGACAGGTACTTGCCGCCGCTCCACCCGGTGTTGAGGAAGTACAGCGCGTTGCGCAGCGCGCTGTCGCGGAACAGCAGCGTAGAGGTGCCCTTCAGCCCGTACCCGTACTTGTGGGTGTCGGCGGAGATGCTGGTGACGCCCGGCAGCCGGAAGTCGAACACGGGGACGTCCAGGCCCAGCTCCTCGCCGAACGGGAGGATGAACCCGCCGAGGCAGGCGTCCACGTGCAGGCCGATGCCGCACGACAGGGCCAGTTCGGACAGCTCCGCGACGGGGTCGATCGTCCCGTAGCCGTAATTGCCGGCCGAGCCGATCAGCGCGACCGTGTCCGCGTCGATGAGGTCGGCGACGGCGCCGGTGTCGACCAGCGTCGTGTTCGGGTCGACCGGCGCCTGCCGCACCTCGATGCCGAACAGGTGGCCCGCCTTGTCGAACGCGGGGTGCGCCGTCTCCGGCTTCACGATGTTGGGGCGTTCCCGGCCGGCGGCGTCCCGGTAGGCGAGCATCGCGTGCAGGATGCTGCCGGTGCCGCCGGTCGTGACGATCCCGGCCGGGGTCGTGCCGGTGACGGCGCCGGCGTGCATGAGGTCGAGGGCCATGGCGAGGATCTCGCCCTCGAACTTCGTCGCGCTGGGGAACATGTCCCGCTGCAGGACGTTCGCGTGCCCGAACAGCCCGTACGCCTCGGTCATGAAGGCGTAGTGCCGGTGGTCGCCGCAGTAGACCGTCCCGGACGCCTTGCCGGTCTCCCAGAAGGCGTCCTCCGCGGCCGCCATCTCGCGCAGCTCGGCGAGGATCTCCTCCTGGGGCCGCCCCTCCTCGGGGAGCCGCTCGTGGACCTCGAACCGGTCGGCGTAGGGGTAGTCCGTCATGTGCGCCCGTCCTCCGTGCCGCGCGCCCGCCCCGTCACGGGCGCGCCGTGCCCTTGATCGTCGACGGGGCGGCGGCGGGGAGGTAGGGGCTTTCGTCCCCCCGGCCGGTGCCGTTCGGCCCGGCCGGAGGGACCGCGGCTCAGACGCCGAGGCCGCGGCCGATGATCTCCTTCATGATCTCCGTGGTGCCGCCGAAGATCGTCTGGATGCGGACGTCCTGGTACGCCTTGGCGATCGGGTACTCGGTCATGTAGCCGTAGCCGCCGTGGAGCTGGACGCAGCGGTCGACGACCCGCTTGAGCAGCTCGGTGTTCCACCACTTGAGCATGGCGGCCTCGTCGGGGGTGAGCTCGCCCTCGCTCTCCTTGACGATGCACTCGTCGGTGAAGGAGCGCGCGACGGTCAGCTCCGTCTTCATCTCCGCGAGCGTGAAGCGGTTGTGCTGGAACTTGCCGATGGGGCGGCCGAACGCCTCGCGGGTCTTGCAGTAGTCGAGGGTCCGCTCGAACGCGTCCTCGGCGGCGGCCATCGCGGTGGCGCCGATGGACAGGCGCTCGCGGGCGAGGTTGGTCATCAGGTAGATGAAGCCCATGCCCTCCTCGCCGAGGAGGTTCGCCTTCGGGACGCGGACGTTGTCGAAGAACAGCTCGGCGGTGTCCTGGGCGTGCATGCCGACCTTGTCGAGGTTGCGGCCGCGTTCGAAGCCCGCCATGCCGCGCTCGACGACGAGGAGGCTGACGCCCTTCGCGCCGGCGGACGGGTCGGTCTTCGCGACGACGATGACGAGGTCGGCGAGGATTCCGTTGGAGATGAACGTCTTCGAGCCGTTCAGGACGTAGTCGTCGCCGTCCTTGACCGCGGTGGTCTTGATGCCCTGCAGGTCGGAGCCCGCCGCGGGCTCGGTCATCGCGATCGCGGTGATGATCTCGCCGGAGCAGTAGCCGGGGAGCCAGCGCCGCTTCTGCTCCTCGGTGCAGAGCTGGCGCAGGTAGCCGCCGTTGATGTCGTTGTGGACGGCGAAACCGGGGCCGTGGATGCCGGCCTTCGCCAGCTCCTCGTTGAGGATCACGTAGTAGCGGTAGTCGGAGTTGCCGCCGCCCCCGTACTCCTCCGGCATGTCGATCCCGAGCAGGCCCGCGCGGCCGGCCGCCAGCCACACCTCACGCGAGACGATCCCGTCCTTCTCCCACTGCTCGTGGTGGGGCGCGGCCTCCTTCTCGATGAAGGAGCGCACCATGTCGCGGAAGGCGTGGTGCTCGTCGGTGTAGATGTCCCGTCCCATCCGGCGGTCTCCCTCAAGTAAGTGAGTGCTGATACTCGGTTAATGTAACACTGACGCTGTCACATAGAGGGAGGCGGGGATGGAGCTCACCGTCGACGAGCTGGCCTCGCGCGCCGGGGTCACCGTCCGGACCGTGCGGTTCTACGCCGGGCGCGGCCTGCTGCCGCCCCCCAGGCTGCGCGGGCGCACCGGCCTGTACGGCCCCGACCACCTCGCGCGGCTCGAACTCGTCCGGGAGCTCCAGTCGCTCGGGCTCACGCTCGCCTCCATCGAGAAGCACCTGAAGAAGATCCCCCTGGACGCGCCCGCCGAAGACCTCGCGCTCCAGCGGGCGCTGCTGTCGCCGTGGGCGCCGGAGCGGCCGGAGGACCTCGACCGGCACGAGCTCGACCGCCGGGCCGGGCGGCACCTCGACGACGAGACGATCCGGAGGCTGGAGGCCCTCGGCGTCGTCGAGCGGGTGTCGGCGGACGCCGTCCGGGTCGTCAGCCCCGCGCTGCTCGGCGTCAGCGCCGAGCTGGCCGAGCTGCCGATGCCGCTGGACACGCTGGTCGCCTCGTACGAGGCCGTCGACCGGCACACCACCGCGCTGGCCGCCGAGCTCCAGCAGGTCTTCCAGGACACCGTCGTCCGCCCCTACCGGGAGGGCGGGCGGTCGCCGCGGGAGCGGGAGCGGCTCATGGAGATGGCCGGGAAGCTCAAGCCGCTGATGATCCAGTCGCTGGTGACGTCGTTCCAGCGGGCCGTCGACAAGGCCATCCGCCGGTCGGTGCCCGACTGATCAGGCGTTCTTCCACTCCTGGCCCTCGTACTCGACGAGGCGCGGGTGGACGAGCGTGTTGACCTCGACGTCCCTGCTGCGGCGGTCCTTGGGGAACACCGTCGACGCATGCAGCACCGCGGCGTCGAGGAACCGCAGGTCGGGGACCTCGGGCGACAGCCTCAGCGCGGGGGCCCGCTTCCCCGGGGACGCCAGGACGAACCCCCAGTCGCCGAAGCTCGGCACGTCCACGTGGTACGGGGTCACCGCGAAACCGGCGGCGGCGATCGACTTCTCGATGCTCCAGAACGACTTCGGCGCGAAGTACGGCGACCCCGACTGGACGACCATCCGGCCGCCGGGCGCGAGGGCGCGCTTCACCATGCCGTAGAACTCGACCGAGTACAGCTTGGCCGTGGACACGTCGTCCGGGTCCGGCATGTCGACGATCACCGCGTCGAACTGCTCGTGCAGGGTGCGCAGCCACGAGAACGCGTCGGCGGCGACCGTCCGCACGCGCGGGTCCTCGAACGAGCGGTGGTTGAGCGACACGATCGGCCCGTAGGTGCGGGCCAGGCGCAGCATCTCCGGGTCGAGCTCGACCAGCGTCGCGCTGCGGACGTCCTTGTAGCGCAGCACCTCGCGCAGCGCCAGCCCGTCCCCGCCGCCGAGGATCAGCACCCGGCCGTGCGGCCCCGCCATCAGCGGGTGGACGAGCGACTCGTGGTACCGGTACTCGTCCACCGAGGAGAACTGCAGATCGCCGTTGAGGAACAGGCGCAGGTCGGACGGCCCGAGCCCGACCTGCCGGGTGATCACGATCTCCTGGTACTTCGTGCGCTTGGAGACCGCGATCGGGTCGGTGTAGAGCGCCTGCCGCGCCGACACCTCGAAGCCGTCGGCCAGCGCGTACGTCCCGCCGAGGACGCCGAGAACGGCCACCATGCCGAGCGCCAGCGCGGCCCGCGCGATCCGCCCGACCTCGCGGCGGAACAGCCACAGCACGACCGCCATCCCGGCGACCGCGTTCAGGACGCCGACGAGCAGCGCGCCCTTGATGTGCCCGAACGCCGGCAGCAGCAGGAACGGGAACGCGAGCCCGCCGACCAGCGCGCCCACGTAGTCGGCGGCGAACAGGTCGGCGACGGCGGACCCCGCGTCCTGCTTCCTGATCCGCTGCAGCAGCGTCATCAGCAGCGGGATCTCCGCGCCGATCAGCGCGCCCACCGCGAACGACACCACCACCAGCGCCGGGACGTACAGGTCGAGCCACGCGAACGCCGCGTACAGCGCGAGGACCGACACGCCGCCGATCAGCGCGAGCGCGCCCTCCACGACCGCGAACGCCACGACCGCGCGGCCCTGCAGCGGCTTCGCGGCGAGCGACCCGACGCCCATCGCGAACACCATCACCGACAGGACGATCGACGCCTGCGTGACGGAGTTGCCGACGAGGTAGCTGCCGAGCGCGACCAGCGCCAGCTCGTACACCAGCCCGCACGCCGCGCACGTGAACACGGCGGCGAGGATGAGCGTGCGGGCGAGGCGGGCGGGGACGCGCGGCCTCCCCGGACCGTCCGTCCGCTCGGACGGCTCCGGGGAGGGCGGGCGGCCGGCCCGGTCGACGGTCCGGTCGACGCCTTGGTCGACGTCGTGGTCGACGGCCCGGTCCAGGTCGCGGGACGTCAGGAGACCGCCCCGGCCACGATCGCGGCGACGCCGAGGTCGGCCGCGGCGACGACCCAGCCGGCGGGGTGGATGGCCTTGCCGCCGCCGTCCGCGTCGACGAGCGTCGCGCCGAGCTTGCCCGGCGTGACCACGTCCAGCAGCAGGAACGCGATGATCATCAGCACGATGCCGCACCCGCCGAACACCGCGGTGTCGATCAGCCCGTCGCTGAGGTCGTTGTCGCTGGTGACGATCGCCGTGAAGACGATGCCGCCGATGCCGAACAGCTTGGCCGCGAGCAGCAGCGCGGCGCCGCGGTTGCCCTCGGTCCAGATCTGCTTGCCGAGCCGGCCGGGCGTCGTCACCTCCACCACCAGGTATCCGAGTGCCATCAGCGCGATGCCGACCGCGCCGTAGGCGAACGTCGCGCCGACCTCGTTAAGGATGTCGTTCATCTATCGCTCCTCATTTGCCCGACCCTGGGCCGCCGCCCCGGAATGACGCGGCGCCGCTGCTCGTCCATCCATTGCTGCCGGGGCTGGCCCAGCGCCCGCCGACGTGGGAGTAGTAGCGGTTGTAGCCGCGGCGGGGCTTGTCGACGGTGATCCGGCTGCCCGCGCCGTCCGGCAGGACGCCGACGACGAGCTTCGGGTAGCGCAGGAAGATGCCGCCCGCGGCGCCCTTGGTCGCCATGTCGTCCACCCGGTCGATCGGCCGGAACTTGCGGCTGATCTCCGAGGCGACGGTCGTCGGGGCCTTCGAGGACCGGTAGGTGTCCGCGCCCGCCCTGGTGTACTTGTCGCCGATCCACGACGACGGCGACTGCCCGCAGCCGCCGAGCGCCACGGTGGTCAGGGCGGCGGCGGCCACCGCGCCCGCCACCCGCTTTCTGCTGTTCATGAGGGTCTCACCAACCGGCTCCGCGTCATCACGATCTCTCGGGTCTGGGGGTAGGCGTGCCAGGTCCGCCAGCCGAACCCGGGTTCCTGCGTCTCTTCCAGGGCCAGGGCGGTGACGGCGTGCGGCGATCCGGGGAACGCCCCGGTCAGCGCGTCACCGCGGTCCGCGAGCCGCGCGCACACGGCCTCGACGGCGCGGGCGAACGCCGTCCCGTCGCTGTGCGCGGCGGTCGTCGCGGCGAACTCGTACGCCCAGCCGGGCACGCTGGTCGCGGCGCGGCCGGGCAGCGGCTCGGCGCGGTCCGGCAGGCACGCCACCGTCTCGCTCAGCGGCCCCGCGATGACCTGGTGGGACGCGCCGAGCAGGCGCATCTCCACGGTCAGGCCCGCGCGTTCCACCGGCAGGACGGCGAGCGCCTCCAGCGGCGGCAGCCCGAGCGCGAAGGAGAGCCCGTCCGCGCGCGCGTCCGCGTAGGGGGTGTCGAGCGTGGCGCGCAACTCAGCTACCGCCACCCGGGTAGATCGTCATCGATCCGGCGGGGACGCGCTCGCCGAGGCCCGCCTCCCACTGGCCGCCGCCGTACTGCTCGAACGACAGGTACCTGCCGCGCGGGCCCTCGTAGTCGACGTACTCGACCCGGCCCTGCACGCCGACGCCGGTCGTGCCCTCGCTGGTGTAGTCGGCGGTGCCGTGCTCGTCGCGGCGGTACTCGACGCCGTCCACGACGATCGTCTTCTCACCGGGGGTGAGGTCGCCGATGTCGTGCTCGGTCCACCAGACGACCTCCAGGTCGGGGTCCTCCTCGACGGAGATCCACACCTTCTGGCCCTCGATGGTGTCGGCGTCGAGGAGGTGCTCGCTCCAGGTGAAGCCGCCCTCCCTGAGGCGCAGCGAGCCCCGCACGAAGTAGCGGGTGCCGAGGTACTCGACCATGTCGCCCGCCTTCAGCGTCCGCGGGTCGCCGGCCACCGAGTCCCCGGGGGCGAACGGGTCGTGCGGGACCGCGGGGGCGGGCGCCGGGGCGCTCGAACGGCGTCGCAGCAGGACGATGATGAGCACGACCAATGCGACCAGGATCAGCGCGAGAAGGAACACAATCGCCGCTCCGCCCACGGGCACCTCCATCTTTTCGTCAAAACTCCGGGCACAGACCAGCGGATCCTACCGACTGTGGCGTCTCAGGCCCATACCGCGATGAGACGTATCAAATGATCCGCAGGTTTCATATGGAAAACCGAGATCCGATGCAAGCCCGGTACCTGGCCCGACGCTCGCGGGATCGGGGCGCGGGATCGAGGTGCGGGAGCAGCGGCGGGGGCGAGTGGGGGTCGAGGTCGGGGGGCAGAGGCGGGGGTCGGAGGCGGGGGTCGGAGGCGGGGGTCAGAGGCGGGGGTCAGAGGCGGTCGACGGCGGCGGCGACGCGGTCGTCGGTCGCGGTGAAGGCGATCCTGACGTGCCGGGCGCCGGCCGGGCCGTAGAACTCGCCGGGGCCGACGAGGATGCCGAGGGACGCCAGGTGGGCGACGGTGTCCCAGCACGGCTCGTCCCGTGTGGCCCACAGGTACAGGGACGCCTCGGAGTGGTCGATGCGGAAGCCGTGGCCCTCGAACGCCGCCCGCAGCGCGGCGCGGCGGCGCGCGTACCGGGCGCGCTGCTCGTCCACGTGCGCGTCGTCGGCGAACGCCGCCGTCATCGCGGCCTGCACCGGCGCCGGGACGATCATGCCGGCGTGCTTGCGGACCTCCAGCAGCCGCCGCACGAGCGCGGGGTCGCCGGTGACGAACCCTGCGCGGTAGCCGGCCATGTTGGAGCGCTTGGACAGGGAGTTGACCGCGAGGAGGCCCTCGTGGGAGCCGTCGCACACGTCCGGGTGCAGGATCGAGATCGGCGGGTTCTCCTCGTCCCAGCCGAACTCCAGGTAGCACTCGTCGCTCACGACGATCGCGCCGCGGCCGCGCGCCCACGCGACGACCTTGCGCAGGTGCTCGGCGGGCAGCACCTTGCCGGTCGGGTTGGACGGCGAGTTCACCCACACGATCTTGGGGTTCACCGGGCCGAGGCGCAGCAGCCCGTCGGTCGCGACGGGCGAGGCGCCGGCCAGCCGGGTGCCCACGTCGTAGGTCGGGTAGGCCAGCTCGGGGAAGACGACCTTGTCGCCGGGGCCGGCGCCGAGCAGCGTCGGCAGCCAGGCGACCAGCTCCTTGGTGCCGATGACGGGGAGCACCGCGTCCGGGTCGGCGCCGGACACGCCGGCGCGGCGGCGCAGCCAGCCCGCGACGGACTCGCGCAGTTCGGGCGTCCCGTAGGTCTGCGGGTAGCCGGGCGCGTCGGCGGCGGCGGCGAGGGCCTCCCGGACCGGCTCGGGCGTCGGGTCGACGGGCGTCCCGACGGACAGGTCGACGATGCCGTCCGCGTGCGCCAGCGCCCGCTCCTTGTAGGGCGCGAGGCGATCCCACGGAAAGTCCGGCAGCGTGAACACGTGCCCTGCTCCTCACTCTGGAGAAATCGCGGGCCGCGGCCGTCCCGAACTCGGGAGACCGCGGCCCGGAGTGCGTCGTCCCTGATCAGTCGTCGTGGCTCTGCGGGGGCAGCGCGGCGACGATCGGGTGGTCCTTGTCGATCTTCCCGACCTTGGACGCGCCGCCCGGCGAGCCGAGGTCGTCGAAGAACTCCACGTTGACCTTGTAGAAGTCCTTCCACTGCTCGGGCGTGTCGTCCTCGTAGTAGATCGCCTCGACAGGGCACACCGGCTCGCACGCACCGCAGTCCACGCACTCGTCCGGGTGGATGTACAGCATGCGCTTGCCCTCGTAGATGCAGTCGACCGGGCACTCCTCGATGCATGCCTTGTCGAGCAGGTCCACGCAGGGCTGCGCAATGACGTAGGTCACGTCAGTGACTCCTCTCGGATATCCGGCCCCGCCGCACGTCACGGGTCGCCGCAAGCTCGCTGTGAATAGTATGGCCACGACGGCTCGGTCGGTTCGACATGGGGGTCCTCAAATGTCCGCTCGCTTCGCCGCGCGGCTGGTGGTGTCCATCAGTGGCGCGGACGTGGGTCAGCGGATCTCACTGCGCCGCCGTCTGCCAACGGGAGAGTACAGCGACGTCGTCGGCGTGCTCGAATCGTGGTCCGGCGGAACGCTCGCGGTGCGCCGCCGCACCGGTGAGCTGGTCGAAGTGCCCGAGGAGACCATGGTCGCGGCGAAGGTCGTCCCGCCGCAGCCGCCGCCGCGCCGCCGTCCCCGCCGAGAGGAGCCGGAGGGCGGCTGACGCGGGCGTCCGGTTCAGCCCGTGCCCGCCGGCTCGGGGCCGGTGGCAGCGGGGCCGGTGGGAGCGGCGCTGGACGGGGCCGGGCCGGACGGGGCGGGGCTCGGCGAGGCGGGACTCGGCGGCGCCGGGCTCGGCGACGTCGCGGGCGGCGGGCCGTCCGGCGCGCTCGGGGCTCCCGGGCCCGCGGGCGACCCGTACGGCGGCGGAGCGGCCGTCACCTCCACGGTCCGCTCGCTGTAGGTCACGCCCGGCTCGAGCTCGCGCCCCTGGAACAGCTCCGACACGGTGACGAGCGTGAAACCGCGCTTCTTCAGGCCGTCCACCACCTTCGGGATGGACTCGACGCTCGCCTTGTGGATGTCGTGGAACAGGATGATGCCGCCGCTCTTCGCCTCCTTGATGCCGACCCTGACGTCGCGGGCCACGTCGCGGTACCGCCAGTCGAGCGTGTCGACGCTCCACAGGATCAGCGGCATCCCGATGACGCGCCCGACGCGCTTGTTCGTCGCCCCGTAGGGCGGGCGCATCAGCACCGGCTCCACGCCGCCGGACGCCTCCATGACGGCCTTCTGCGTCCGCTCGATCTGCGACCGCACCTCGGCGGACGGCAGCCCGGTCAGGCTGGGGTGCGACCAGCTGTGATTCGCCAGTTCATGACCCTCCAGCGCCATCCGCCGCACCACGTCGCGATGCGCGCCGACGTTCTCGCCGAGCATGAAGAACGTCGCGCGCACGCCGCGCCTCTTCAGCGTGTCCAGCAGGCCCGCGGTGTAGGGGCCGGGGCCGTCGTCGAACGTCAGCGCGACGCACTTCACCCGGTCGCAGTCGATCTTCCGCGGCGGTGGCGGCGCCGGCGATTCGCTCGCCTGCGCCCCGCGCCCGAGGGCGGCCTGCTCCCCCGCCGTCCGCGCCTGCCGCTTGCCCGAGTGGCTGCATCCCGCGGCGAGCAGGAGCCCGGCCCCGATGATGGCGATTTTCCTGATCCGCACCACGCACCCCCGAACGTGTCGCTTCGGGGCCGCTCATACCCTCCGTCACGGATGCGACACACAGCGCGATGATGCGGGAACAGCGGTCAGCGGACGGGCCAGTCCGGCACCTCGGGCGGGAGGTCCTTGCTGACGCGCATCGGGAACGCGGCGTCGCGCTTCTCCAGGAAGGACGACACGCCCTCGATCGCGTCGGCGGCGCCGCCGAGCGCCGCCATCAGACGGGAGTCGGCGATGTGCGCGTCCCAGGGGGACGGGGCGGACAGGCCCGACCACATGAGGCGGCGGATCGCGGCGACCGACACCGCGGAGGTGCCGCCGGCGATCTCGCGGGCGAGGGCGTAGGCGGCGGGCAGCAGCTCGTCCGGCGCGTAGACGCGGGAGACGAGGCGGCCCGCGAGGGCCTCCTGCGCGTCGAACACGCGCCCGGTCGCCGCCCACTCCATGGCCTGCGCGATTCCGACGAGGCGCGGCAGGAACCAGCTGGACGCGGCCTCGGTGACGATGCCGCGGCGCGCGAACACGAACCCGAACCGGGCCTTCTCGCTGGCGAGCCGGACGTCCATCGGGAGGGTCATGGTGACGCCGACGCCGACCGCGGCGCCGTTGAACGCGCCGATGACGGGCTTGAGGCAGCGGGCGATGCGCAGCGCGACCGTGCCGCCGCCGTCGCGCGGGGTGCCGTCCTCCAGGACGTCGTCCTCGCCGGCGTACATGTCCTTCGACTTCTCCTTGTCGAAGGTGTCGCCGCCGCGGCTGAGGTCGGCGCCCGCGCAGAACGCCCGGCCCGCGCCGGTCACCACGACCGCGCGCACGTCGTCGTCGGCGTCGATCCGGTCGAAGGCGTCGAGCATCTCGTTGCGCATGGTGAACGTGTAGGCGTTCATCTTGTGCGGCCGGTTCAGCGTGACGGTGGCGATCCCGTCGCGAACCTCGTACTCGATCTCCTGGTACGTCACCCGCGGGCCCCTCTCACGCTCGATAGAGCCCGATTCTAGAACGGACCTTCAGGTGCGGCCTCGCGGAGTCAGACGCGGGCCTCGGGGAAGAGGCGGAGCACGACGTCCCGGCGCCACTCGGCGAGGTCGCGGCCCGGCGGCGGCACGGGGACGAGCGCGCCGTCCGCCGCGGCGGCGTAGCCGATCTCGACGCCGGAGGCGAGCTCGGCGGGCGGCTCGCCGGTGGCGGCGAGGCGCCGCGCCACGGCGCCGAGGACGCGCGCCCAGCCGTCCCCCAGATACGGCGGCAGCCCCTCGGCGCGGAGTTCGGGCAGGTCGCGCGCGGCGAGGCCGATGGTGCGCAGGATCAGGCCGTCCGGGCCCCCGGCACCGACGATCCGGACCTCGGACGTGACGTCCGCCATTCCCAACGCCGCCTCCCTGCTGGACTTTCTCCGATAAATTATGACAGTGAACTGGGCCGTGACGACGTACGACTCCGCCTTCGGGTATGTGTCCGCGCACGGTGCCCCCCTGGTCGACCTGCTCGATCCGCAGCCGGGCGAACGGATCATCGACCTCGGGTGCGGCACCGGGTCGTTCAGCGCGGAGATCGCCGAGCGGGGCGCCGAGGTGCTGGGAATCGACGGCAACCCCGACATGGTCGCGCAGGCGACCGCGACGCACCCCGGCCTGTCCTTCATCGTCGGCGACGCCCACGACTTCACCGTCGGCGAGTCCTTCGACGCGGTCGCCTCCAACGCGGCCCTGCACTGGATGACCCGCGACCCCGACGCCGTCATCGGCCGGGTGCACGCGGCGCTGCGCCCCGGCGGCCGGTTCGTCGGCGAGCTGGGCGGCGCCGGGAACTGCGCCGAGCTGATCGTCGCGATGCAGACGGCGTGGCGCGTGTTCGGCCTCGGCGAGCCCGAGCTGCCCTGGTACTTCCCGTCGCCGGCCGAGTACGCGACGAAGCTGGAGGACGCCGGGTTCACGCTGCGGCTGCTGGAGCACGCCGACCGCCCGACCCGGATGACCGAGGGCCCGAACGGCGCCGCCGACTGGGTCCGCGCGTACGCGGCGAGCGCGCTGGCGGACGTCCCGCCGGAGCTGGTCGACCCGCTGCTCGACCGGGTGAACGACCTGGCCGCCCCCGCGCTGCGCCGCGAGTCCGGGTGGGTGGCCGACTACGTGCGGCTGCGGTTCGCCGCCGTCCGCCGCTCGGACGGCGCCGCACCGACGCCGTTCGGCCCGCTGGCCTCCGATCGCCCGCTCTGATCGCCCCGCGCCCCGCCGCCTAGGGTGGGAGGCATGCTGCGGTTGTACGACCATCGGGTGGGACGCGCCGAACCCCTGCCGCCCGGGCCCGGCCTGCGCCTGCAGATCCTGGACGGCACCGGTCACCGCACGCTCGTGGTCGCCGACCTGCTCCGCCGGATCGCCGGGCGGGCCGGGCGCCGGGTCCGCTTCGCGAGCGTCCCGGTCGCCGTGGAGGGCTGGGCCGACTACAACGTCGCGCCGTTCGAGGTGCTCGGCGAACCGCTCGCGGAGGCCGACGTGTGCGTCTCCGCCGGGCAGGCCGACGTGGACGCGCTGTGCCTGGCGGTGCCGCAGGAGACCGGGGTGAAGCCGGCGGACCCGCTGGCCGCGCGGCTGGTGATGCTCGAAACCCCGTACCGCGAGCCCGTGGAGCTGACGGACGCGCGGCTGTCGGCGGCGGGCGGGCGGCTGGACGCGTGGCGCGGCAAGGTCGCCGAGTGGGCGACGTCCCCGGGGCATCCGATGAGCAAGGACTACGCGACCCGGGCGGAGGCGGCGCTCGCGGACGACCTGGACTGCGCGGGCGCGCTCGCCGTCCTGGACCGGCTCGCCGGCGACCCGGACGTGCCGCCGGGCGCGAAACTGGAGACGTTCATCCACCTCGACATGCTGCTCGCGCTCGGGCTGGTGTCGGCGATCGGGAGCGCCTGATCAGACCTCGACCACCGTGCCGTCGGCGAGCAGGTCGGCGAACGGGCGGCGGAACACGTGCGCCGTCCCGCCGCCGGGCTGCCCGAACCACGGCACGGCCGTCCCCGTCAGCGCCTCCACCGGCCGTTGCAGCCGGTAGACGTGGTACGGGCGGTCCCGCCAGTCGGGCGGGAGGGACCTGTGCGGGTAAGGGGTGCGCGCCGCGTAGGCGACGTTGCCGTCCGAGCCGCCGTAGCGGTCGACCTCTGTACCCGGTGCCAGCTCCGTGATGCGGCGGTCGCGCAGAAGGGAGAGCGGGGGCTCTCCCTTGAGCGGCTCGAACGGCCCGTCCTGGACGGTGTGGCGCGGGTCCAGCAGGAGCTGCCCGAGAAGTTGCGCGGAGGCTTGCTCCGTGTCGCCGAACGCCGCCTCATTGCGGCGCTCGCCGTCCCGCATCAGGAAGACCGTCCAGCCGGCCCCTTGCGGCATGAGGCACCAGGCGCCCTCCGCGGTGTCCCTGATGCGGTAGGCGGCACGGTCGACGCGGAGCTGGTCCAGGCGGTGCTGGAGCCTGGCCTCCCAGTCCGGGGCGGATTCCGTCCGGACGTTTTCGGGGACGGCGCGGCCGGTGACGGCGGCGTTCGCGGCGTCCATGGTGTCGTCGTCCACGGGAGGGACCTCGTACCCGTTCGCCCTGATATGCGCGACCAGGTCGGACTCGGGCGGCACCCCGTGCTCGTCCAGGTAGTAGGCCACCGCACCCGACCAGACCCACGCGCCGTCGGTGTGGAAGGCCAGCGGCACGACCTCCCCGCGCGACGGGTCGAGGCGGTCGGGGGCGTTCGAGCGGGCCGCCGTGACGACCGGGGCGCGCCGGAGGTAGGCGGCGACGCGGTCCTTCTCGTCCGGCCGGACGGGCGGGCGGGACACGGCGGGGCGGCCGTCGCCGGTCCTCGCGTGATCGAGGATGCGGGCTCTGCGGAGGCCGCCGGGCGCCGGAGGCGGCGGCTGGGCGGGCGGCTCGTCGTCGTAGGTGAAGTCCGCCCGGCAGCGCACCGCGCCGTCCTCGTAGGCGACCTCGACGTCGATCCTGGACCAGGTCGAGCCCTGGAAGGCGTGCGTGCCGGCGCGGAGCCGCTCCAGGAGCGCGGCGGCGGCGTCAGGGGGCGTCCATGACATGCCGGCCCCGTCGGCGCGGAGGCACGTCATCGCCGGGAACGTTCCGGCGGCCGCGTCGTAGGACCCGGTGACCGTCCGCCAGAGCGGCGGCGCCTGATCGGCGATCAGCGGCGCGAACCGGTCGTTCAGCAGCTCCATCTGCTCGACCGGGTTCATCGGGCCCGCCGGCCCGGGGGGCTCGGACGGGTCGCGGCCGTCCAGCCGGTCGCGCAGCCAGCCGGGCACGTTGGCGCCGTCGCGCGGCAGCACGATCTGGTCGCGCCGCCAGTGGTCCGCGGGGAGCGGCGGATCCCACATCGGGTCGAAGTCGTAGTTGTAGAGGGCGCACGCGGCGCCGGGCTCGACGATGGCCGCCATCGAGAACCAGGTGCCCTGCTCCGACAGGTAGTGCGCGCGGCGCAGATCCACCAGCAGGCCGGTCAGCTCGTCCGGGACGGCCACGGGCTTGATCGCGCCGTCCCCGGTCAGGGCGGTCAGCGCCGCGTCGGTCACCGCGACGGTCGCCGCGCAGCGCAGGTCGATCCGCCGCCACCCGGGCGGCGCCGCGCGCCGGACGAGATCGACCACCCGGCCCTCGACTTCCGCGCTGCGGCCGCTCCGACCCGTCACCCGCGCCCTCCGTGCGTCCCGATGGCTGCCTCGATGGCACCTGTGCGGCAGATTAACCGCACCGCGGGGTGACCCGGGCTTTCGCGGTCCCCGAGAGAAGCTAACTTCGTATGTCGTGTCGACCGAAGCCCCAGAATCACCGGCACCCGCGGCGCCCGAGCCGCCGGTCCGACCGCGGCGCCGCCGCGCCCGCGCACTGATGGCGACGTTCGTCGCCCTGGCCGTGCTGCTGTTCGCGGCCGTCGGCGGCGTCGGCTGGTACTTCGCGGGGGTCGCGATCGAGGTCGACCACACGGCCGAGTACCCGCTGACGATCGTCGACGCGGCGGACGGCACCGTCACGCTGCCCCGCGAGCCGGTGACGGAACGCCCCGGAACGTGGGCCTTGGTATGGAAGGACGGCCGGGCTCTGCTCGGCCCCGTCGTCGGGGGCGACACCCGCAACGTCGTGCGGAAGGTGTCGAAGGTCGTCTCGGGTTCCCTGGAGAAGGGCGCGCCCGCGGCCATCGACCACTGGATGTACGACGGCGACCCCAAGACCGCCTTGGGGCTGCCCTTCGAGGACGTGACGTATCCGTCGAAGGTGGGGCCGATGCCGGCGTGGGTGGTCCCGGGGTCGTCCAGGACATGGGTCATCGCCGTCCACGGCCGGAACGCGGACAAGGCGGAGACGTTCCGCGTCATGCGCGCCGTGCACGAGTTGGGCCTGCCGATGATGGCCATCGCGTACCGGAACGACGTGGGCGCGCCTTCGTCCGACGACCGCAAGAACCACCTCGGCGACACCGAATGGCACGACGTCATCTCCGCGATGGGCTACGCGCGCGCACACGGCGCGACCGGAGTCGTCCTGTACGGGTGGTCGATGGGCGGGGCGATGGTCATGACCGCCTTGCGGAAGGACCCGTCGTTCGTCCGGGGCATCGTCCTCGACTCGCCCGTCCTGGACTGGAGCGCCACCCTGGACAAGCAGGGCGACGCCCGCAACCTGCCCGGCTTCATGACGGACGTGGCGAAGCAGGTCCTGGAATGGCGCATCGGCATCGACCTGACCGACTACGACCAGCGCCGGTACGCGTCCCGGCTGCGCACGCCCGTCCTCCTCTTCACGACACAGGATGACGCCACCGTCGACAACGGCCCCGCCTACACGTTCGCCAGGAAGGCCCCGGCGGGCATGGTCACGCACATCTCCACACCGGGCGACCACACCGAATCGTGGAACGTCGACCCCGCCGCCTACGAACGCAATCTGGAATCGTTCTTGAAGAGGGTGAGCTAGACCTCCAGCAGGGTCTTGCCGACGGTGGAGCGCGACTCGATCGCCCGGTGCGCGTCCGCGGCTCCCTCCAAGGGGAAGCGCTGCCCGATCACCGGCCGCAGCCGTCCCTCGGCGGCCTCCCTCAGCGCGCTCTCGGTGAACGCCCGGAGCTGCTCCGGCGTCGCCGCCGGCCGGACCAGCGTCACACCGCGCGCGGCCGCCTCGTCGTCCGGGATGCTCGCCCACTCCCCGGACGCGAGCCCGAAACTGACCATGCGCCCGCCGCCGCGGAGCAGCGTGAACGCCTCGCGCGCCACGTCGCCGCCGACCCCGTCGAACACGACGTCCACGCTCCCGGCCTTCCCGGCCCAGCCGGGCTCGCGGTAGTCGACCGCCTCGTCCGCGCCGAGCCGCAGCGGGATCTCCGCCTTGCGCGCACCCCCCACCGCCGCGACGACCGTCGCGTCCCTGGCCTTCGCCAGCTGCACCAGGAGCGTCCCGACCCCGCCGGCGGCGGCCTCCACGAGCACCCGCTCGCCCGGACGCGGATCCGCCGCGCTCAGCATCATCGCGGCCGTCCGCCCGTCGGCGAGGAGCGCCACCGCGTCGTCGAGCGCCAGACCGTCCGGCACCTGGAAGAGCCCCGCCGCGTCGACGACCGCCTTTTCCGCGTAGGCGCCGGTGCCCCCGGTGCTGCTGACGACCCGCCGCCCGACAAGGTCGTCGCCCACCCCCGCGCCGACCTCGGTCACCACGCCGCCGACACCGTTGCCGGGGATGACGGGCGGCTCCAGCCTCACCGGCGCCGGCCCGTCGCCCGACCGCATCTGCGTCTCGACGAACGTGATGTTGACGAACTCGACCTGAACCAGCGCCTGCCCCTCGCCCGGCACCGGATCTGGCGCCTCCCCCGGGACGAGCACCTCCGGCCCGCCGAACCGCGTCAAACGCACCGCACGCATCCGAACCCCTCCCATCAGCGGTAGCGGGACCAGCGTGCAACCTCAAGCAAAGTCGAGGTCAACCCGTTCGCAACGAATCTCTTTTCTGGCCACACGCGCCTCTGTAAGCTTTCGGGCGAGTTCCGCCCCCGTTGTCGGCTGCCGCTCAAGGAAGACGATGCGCGCCCGGTTGGTACGTTTCTCCCCACTCGGGGCAAGCCGCGCCGCCGCCGCGGCCGCCGTGCTGGCCCTGTGCACGGCCGCGGGCTGCGGTTCGTCCGGGTCGTCCACCAACGGGAAACTCGCCCCGAACGGCTCCCTCGACAACGGCGCCGCCGCCCCTTCCCCCGCCGCAGACGCCCCCTCGGCCATCCCCACGGCGGAGCTTTACAAGACCGTCCTCAAGCGCTACCGCGCCTACCAGGACGCCTACAAGAAGGCGTACGACACCAACGACCCGTCCGGCCTCGCCGCCGTCGCCATGGACCCCCTCCTCACCGAGGTCACCGAGGACGTGGAGGCGACCAAGGCCAAGGGCGTGGTCTGGCGCTTCACGAACACGTTCAACCCCCGCGTCTACGCCCGCTCCAAGGACAGCACGAAGGTCTACGTCATCGACTGCGTCAGCACGCTCGCCGCCTACCGCTACTCCGCGAAGACCGGCAAGCGGATCGAGCAGCTCCCCGGCGGATCCTTCGTATACCGAGCCACCGTCGCGTACGACTCCGGCACCTGGAAGGTCGCCGCCAATGTCCGGGACCGGCAATGCTGACGGTCCGCAGGGAAGGACACTCGATGTCTGCCCACACCCCCACCAGACGCCGGGCGGCCGCCGTAGTCGTCGCGACCGCCATGACCGCGCCTCTGCTGGTCGCCGTCCCGGCCCACGCCGCCCCCTGCAAGGTCACCAAGAACAAGCACGCGAACTGCAACAAGGTCGTGCACACACCCGGGACCGGAGGAGGCGGGACGGGAACAGGCGGCGGCGACGCCGGCCCCTGGGTGCCTCCCGCACCAGAGGGGTTGACTCCTGACGAGGCACCGGGGGTCGTAGAGGTCCCAGGCGGGAACGCGCCTGCGCCCGCGCCGCCCGCCACGGCCGACCTGGTCGCCATGGCGCAGGCCGCCGCCGAGTTCCCCACGCCCGCGGTGCACACGGCACCCGAAGGCAAGACGTTCGTGAGGCTGCGGACGGCCCTGTGGGTGGACGGCTTCGAAGACGTGCAGACGCCGCCGATCACCGTCGGCGCGCAGACGATCCAGTTGGTCGCCGAGCCCAAGTCCGTGACCTGGAACATGGGCGAGAAGACGTTCCAATGCGCCGACGCCGGCACCAAGGACGGCAAGACCTGCAGCTACACCTACCGGAAGTCCTCCGCGTCCAGACCCGGCGGCAAGTACACGATCACGGCGACCATCAACTGGGACGTCCGGTGGACATGTGAGGGCGACGACTGCGACTCCGACGGCGGTGTCCTCCCTCCGAACCCCGTGTCATCGCCGGACACACCTCTCGTAGTCGGTGAGATCCAGACCAACACGGGCCAATGACGCTGCATGAACATCGGTTGCCCGGGTTCGTCGAACTCGCGGAGCCGGGGACGGGCGCCCAAGGCGAGGTCGTGCTCGCGCGGCACGAGTCCGGCGGCCCACCGGTGGCGATCAAGTACCTGGCCGCCGACCTGCTCGGCGACACGGCCGCCCGGAGCCTCTTCCGCGACGAGGCCCAGATGCTCAAGCGGGTCGACAACCCGCATGTGGCGCGATTACTCGATTACCTGGAATCACCTTGGGGCGCCGCGATCATTCTGGAGGCCGTACCGGGCCGTCCACTCCGCAAGGTGCTGGACGAGCACGAGGGCGCGCTGACACCCGAGGCGGCCTTGGCGACACTGAAAGGGTCGCTGCTCGGGCTGGCGGCGGCACACGCGGTCGGCGTCGTCCACCGCGACTACAAGCCCGGAAACGTACTCGTCCAGGACGACGGGCAGAGCAAACTCATCGACTTCGGGGTCGCGGTTCTCACCGGGCAGGGCGGCCAGGCCGGGACGCCCGCCTACATGGCGCCGGAGCAGTGGGATGGCGGACCCGCCACCCCGGCGACCGACCTCTACGCGGCCACGGGCGTCTTCGTTGAATGCGTCACAGGCGAGAAGCCGTTCGCGGGGACGACTCTCGCGGAATTGAAGGCCGCGCACTCGGAAGGCTTCACCTCATTCGAGCGCGTGCCGGAGCCGGTGCGCCCGCTCGTCCGGCATGGCCTGGCGAAGAGCCCGAGCGATCGAGCCTGGGACGCGTACGAGTTCGTGAGCGAGCTGGAATCAGTCGCCGTCCAGGCTTACGGCCCCGACTGGGAACGGCGCGGCCTCCTCGCACTCGGCGCGGTCGCCGCGGCCGTGGTGACCGCCGTTCCGCTGGCGATGCTCGGCGGCGCCCTTCTGGCTCCCGGCGCATCCGCGGCCGGCACGGCAGCCGGCACGGCGGCAGGCACGGCGGCAGGGCACGCGTCCACCGGGCTCGCCCAAGGCGCCGCATCGGTCGATGTGATGGCCAAGACCGGAACGTCCGCCTCCAAGGGCTTCCTGAGCAAGGTCGGCGGCCCCAAGGGCGCCGCGGCCATCGGCACCGTCGGTGTGGGAGCCGTGATCGCCGCATGGCTGTTCCGGCCCTCCGAGCCCGGTGTCGGCGGAGAGGACCACGGATTGCTCCACGCGGGGTTAACGCGACCGGGAGCACTCACCAGCCAGCCCAACATGCCCGCTTCGGAAGGCCCCACCCTGGACGCGAAGATCTCGATCGCTCCGGCCCGGGTCAAGCCGGGAACGACCGTCCGTATGGTCGTGCAGGTCCGCGCTCGCATGCCATACGGCGGGAAGTACCTGCCCGGTGGCCGACGCCAATGTTTCGGCAAAGACGCGAACCGCCAGGACATCGTCCAGGGATACGACTGGACCGTGGGTGGGGGAGACTCCCCGCAGCACGACGAGAGCCCTGGAAGTGGATGGCAGACGGTCGGGCTGAACCTGGCTTTGTATCGGAGTCCCCCGGCCGAACGGGAGAAGCTCGCGGGGCTCACGTCCCCGCTCCTCCTCCGAGCACCGCCGGTGAAAACCGACAACGTCGAAGCCTATGTCCGTTCCGAATGCGCCTACATGACCGAATGGACCGAGACTCGCACCTTGACCCTCCCGGGAAGCACGGTGGTGCGGCCGGGACGTTACCTCGTCTCCCCCATCAACCCGCTGCGCGTCACGAAGACCATCCGTGACGGCAAGCCGATCGCACCGGCGGAGGCGGGTGCCTTCGTTGAGGGAACGCTGCCGATGATCGAGGTGCTGGACAGCTGATCCACCGGGACTCAAAGGGTCATGCCGGGCGGGCGGCTCGGCGGACTAGGCCGGTTTGCGGGCCACGCCGCCCCACAGGGCGGCGGGGGCGGAGGCTTCGAGCTCGGAGCGCGGGCGCCATTTCGCGACCTCGACGACGCCCGGCTCGATGAGCTCCAGGTTGTGGAAGAACCTGGTGATCTGGTCGCGGTCGCGCAGGTTGACCGCTTCCGCCGAGTCCTTGTTCATGGTCTGGGCGAACCTGGCCATCTCCTCGGGGAAGATGTCCTTCGCGGTGTGCGACAGCACCAGGTGGCTGCCCGGCGGGACGGCGGCCATGAGGGTGTCCACGATCCGGTACGGGTCCGCGCTGTCGGGGATGAAGTGGAGCACGGCGACGAGCATGACCGCCACCGGCTGCGTGAAGTCCAGCGTGTGGGACGCCGCCTGGAGGATCTTGTCGGGCTCGCGCAGGTCCGCGTCGATGTAGTCGGTCTTGCCCGAGGCGGTGCCCCTCAGCAGGGCCGCGGCATGGGCCAGCACGATCGGGTCGTTGTCGACGTAGGCGATCCGGGCCTCGGGCACGATCGCCTGGGCGACCTCGTGCGTGTTGTTGGCCGACGGAAGCCCGGTTCCGATGTCCAGGAACTGGTGGATGCCGGCCTCCGAGACCAGGTACTCCACCGTCCGCGCCAGGAACGCGCGGTTCGCCCGGACGGATTTCACCGTGGACGGGAACGCCTGCAGGCCCCTCTCCGCGGCCGCTCGGTCCGCGGCGAAGTTGTCCTTGCCGCCCAGCCAGGCGTCATAGACCCTGGCGGGGTGCGGGACGTCTGTATTGAACCGGGCAAGTTTGTCCTGGTTTGGCGATTCTTGCGGCCGATCCGATCCCACGAACGTCTCCTCTACCGCTCGATGCTGCACGGATCACCCTATATTCGGGCAGCCCTTCCAGGCACGCATTCGGTGTCCGGTATCACCCGGGCAGCGCCGCGGTGAGGTCCACCTCGACCAGCTGGCCCGGGAAGCCCAGCTGGGCCACGCCGAGGAGTGTGCTGGCGGACGTGAAGGCCGGTCCGAGGCCGGAGGCGGTGAGCCGGCTCCAGGCGGTGCTCAGGTCCTCTCTGTCGTCGCTCCGGACGTAGATCACCGAGCGCACGACGTCCTGCGGCCGGGCCTCCACCGCGGCGAGGGCGGCGAGCGCGTTCTCGACGACCTGATCGACTTGTGCCTCGATGGAGTCCGGGCCGACGAGGGAGCCGCTCCGGTCGAGCGGGCATTGTCCGGCCAGGTGAGCCGTCCGCCCGGCCTCCGCGACGGTGATGTGGTGGTAACCGGGCGTCTCGTGCAACGACTCCGGGTTGACGCGGATGATCTCGGCTGCCATGGCTGCGAGTCTGACCAGGCATGCCGCGAACGCGCATCACATTTTCCTTCGTGCCGTAATCCGCGTGCCGGCTCCCCGGGTGGGATGCTGACGCCGGCGCAGAGCGGAGGAGGCATCATGGCGACCACGGTCACCGGCGACGGCTACACGTTGTGGTACGAGGTGAAGGGCGACGGTCCGGCCGTCGTCTTCCCGTCGAGGATGCGCGCCGAGCACGGCGCGCTCGCGGCCGCGTTGGCCGAGCACGGGTACCGGGTGGTGCGCTACAAGCCGCGGCAGGTCGTCGGGCTGATGGAGCCCGAGGACGAGGCGGGCGGCCCCTGGGAGCCGACGGGCTGGACCCGCTTCCCCGCGGACGTCGAGATCGCCGACTTGCACGCGGTGGCGGACGCGGCCGGCGCGGGCGACTTCGTGCTGGCCGGGTACTCGGGCATGGCGGCGCTGGCGGGGTTCCTGGCGGGCGCCGCCGAACGGGCGGTCGGGCTCATGGTCGGCGGGTTCCCCCTGCTGTCCGGCGCGGACTACTGGCTCGGGTACGTCGAAGGCGCCCGCGCGGCCCTGCTGCAGGCGGGGCTCCAGGAGAAGGCGGACGAGCAGCATCTGGGCATCTTGATGTACCGGGAGTGGGCGACGCGCGACCAGGCCGAGGTGCTGGCCGCGCTGAAGGGGCCGAAGATCGTCTGGTACGGCTCGATCGACGGCGAGCCCGAATGCCGCATGTACGACTACGTGGGAGGGAGCGCCATCGCGCGCCGTGTCCGCGAGACGGCCGGAGACCTGCGCCGGGCCGGGTTCGAGGTCATCGAGTTCGAGGGGCTGGACCACATCGCCGGGCTGGCGGAGGCGCCCCTGGTCGCCCCGAAGCTGGCGGCCGCGCTGGCCGCGGCCGGCTGGTGAACGGCGGGGGCGCAGGTGAGCGCGCTGGTATGATCTCCGGCGATGCGTGGGCGGAAGCGGTGACGCAGCCAGGAGGCCCGCCCCCGGCGTGATACGGCCGATGTCCGATCGGCGCGGGATGCCGTCCGCCCGCTCGTCCACAGTTAGGTTCCCCGGTGCTGCTCTCCCCTCTGGCCAGGCGTCGCTCGAAGAGCGCGATGGGCGCGGTCAAGGGCAACTGGCTGTTCGCGGCGGTGCTGCTCGCGGGCGTCGTCCTGCGGGTGATCACCATGCTGGGGTTCCGGAGCGCGCTGTGGTTCAACGACAGCTACGACTTCCTGCGCATCGCGGACGACCCGTTTCCGCATCCGCTGCGGCCGTCGGGTTACGGGATCCTCCTCTGGGGGCTGAAGCCGTTCCACAGCCTGGCCCTGGTGACGCTGCTGCAGCATGCGGCGATCGCCGGGCTGGCGGTGGCCGCGTACCGGATGCTCGTCCGGGACTTCGAGGTCCGCCGGACGTGGGCGGCGCTGGCCGTCACGCCGATCCTGCTGGACTCGTACCAGATCGAGCTCGAGCACCTGCTCTTGTCGGACACCTTGTTCATCGTGCTGGTGTTCGGCGCGACGCTGCTGCTGGCCAGGCCGGGGGCGACCGGGTGGCGGCGGGCGGCCGCGGCGGGGGCGCTGCTCGGCATGGCGTCGGTCACGCGCACGGTCGGGCTGCCGCTGTTCGTGATCGTGCTGCTCTACCTTGTCGTCCGGCGGACGAGGTGGCCCGTGTGCGCGGCGCTCGCGGTGACGTTCGTGCTGCCCGTCGGCGCCTACGCGACGTGGTTCCAGCAGGAGCACGGCCGGTTCCAGATGACCGGGGTGGACGGCGTCTTCCTCTGGGGGCGGACGGCCGCGTTCGCCGACTGCGACGCGCACGCGCCGCCGCCGGACCTGGCGAGCCTCTGCCCGTACGGGGCGAAGGAGAACCGGCCCGCCTCGTCCCATCAGATCTGGGAGGAGAACTCGCCGACCGGTTGGTCCAACGGGAGGGCGTTCAGCCAGGAGACGAACGAGCGGGCGCAGCGGTTCGCGTTCTGGGCCATCCGGAACCAGCCGGCCGACTACCTGCGGGTCGTCTCGTACGACTTCTTCGTCCGGACGTTCTCGTGGCACCGGTCGCAGTATCCGACGGTCGGCACCGAGGCCAGGTACCACTTCCCGACGAAGCCGACCGCGCGCAAGCCCGGTCTGCCGGTGCTGGGCGGCGGCGACCGGCGCACGGTCGTGTACGAGTACTCGCACGGCACCGGCCGGACGCACATCGTGGAGCCGTACGCCGAGTTCATGCGCGACTACCAGGAGCGCGTGAGCGTCCCCGGGACGGTGCTCGGGATCGTGCTGCTGGCGGGTGCGGCCGGGATCGTGCGGCGGCGGGCGCGCGCCCGCACCGCGCTCTTCTGGACGCCCGCGGTCGCCCTCCTGGCCATCCCGCCGGTCACGGTCGACTTCGACTACCGGTACATGCTGCCCGCCATGCCGTTCGCGTGCTTCGCCGCCGCGCTGGCGTGGGGGCGCCGCAGGCCGGCCGCCGCGGTGGAGGTGCCGGAGGCGGTGGCGGCGCCCGAGGCGCAGCCGGCCGACGCCTGACGGCCCCTTGCGCCCACCGGCGCCTTACGTGAGACTTTCTCGCATTCTGGGAGGTCTCGGTGTCGCGAATCCGGTGGGACGTCCTGCTGGGCGTCGTCGTGCTGGCGGACGTGCTGCGCGTCTTCCTGCCGTCGCTGATCACGCTCGTCGGCAGCGCGGGGTCGACCCCCGCCGAGGTCATGGGGGCGTACGCGCTGTCGTGGTTCGCCGCGGCGTTCCTGACCGTCCCCCTGGCCCGGTTCGTCCCGGCCCCCAGGCTCGCGGTCTGCGGCGCGGGCCTGCTGGTCACCGCCCGGATCGTCCTGCAGCTCTCGGACGGCGGCGACCCCCAGCTCTACGCGGCCGGCATCGGCCTCCTCGGCGGGCTGGTGTGGCTGACCGCGACCGCGATGGCCGTCCGGGACGCCGCACCGGTCATGACCGGGTTCGCCGGCGGGCTCGCGGCGGCGACGGCGCTGCACGCGGCGCTCGAAGGCATCGACCTGGTGTGGCGGCCGGGCCTCGTCCCGTGGCTGCCGTTGGCCGTCTACCTGGCGCTGTTCGCGTTCACGTCGGCGAGACGGCCTGATGCCGAGCCGGACGCGCCCGGCCGGCCGCGGATCTGGCTGGCCGCCGGGCCGGCGTTCCTCCTGTGGGGCGTCTGGACGGGGAACGCGGCGCACGCACAGGCCAGCGCGGGATGGTCCGGGGGCGTCGCGGCCGCGGTCGTGGCGGCGTCGGCCGCCCTGTCGGTGGCGGTGGCGGCCCGACCCCGGTTCTGGACGCGGCACCCGCTCGCGCCGGCGGCCGGGCTCGTCCTGTCGGCGGCCGGGTTCGCCGCCGGACGGGCCACCGTGGACGGCGTCCACGGCGTCTCCCCGTCCTGGACGGTCGCCGCGCAGGTGCTCGGGCAGTTCGCGCTGGCGGGCTGCCTCGGCTGGGCGGCCGCGTCCGCCGCCGGCCCCGACCGGCCCGGCCGGCGCGGGACGGCGATGGCGGGCGGCTGGCTGCTGTTCGTCGTGCTGATGTTCGCCTACTACTCCGCCTACGACCTCGGGACGCCCAACCGCTGGGTGCCGGTCGTGACGGCGCTCGGGGTCGCCGCCCTGACCGTCCGCGCGCCGGAGCCGCGGCGCGAGCACGGCCTGGAGGTCTGGGCGGCGGGCGCGGCCGCCGTCGCCGTCCTCGCGGTGGCCGCGGTGCCGCTGTGGCGGGACACCGGCCCGCGCCCCCGGCCGGTCGACGACGGCGGTCTCCGCATCGCCGCCTACAACGTGCGCATGGGCTACGGCCTGGACGGGACGATGACCGTCACCCGGCAGGCCGGCGTCCTGCGCGCCATGCGCCCGCACGTCGTCGTCCTCGGCGAGGTGGACCGGGCGTGGCTGCTGAACGGCGCCCGCGACTCGCTCCGGCTGTACGCCGAGCGGCTCGGGATGCGGGCGGTCTGGGCGCCGGCCGCCGACGAGGTCTGGGGCGACGCGCTGCTCACCGACCTGCCGGTCACGTCCGTCCGGAACGAGCCGCTGGTGAAGGGCGGGCCGACCGGCGCGCAGGCGCTCATGGTCGGGCTGCGCTGGAAGGGCCGCGACATCACGGTGATCGCCACGCACACGCAGCCGCCCGCCGGCTGGTCCGGCCTCGGCCAGGCCGAGCAGCTCGCCGCGCTGGCCGCGGGCGCCGCGCGGGACGGCCGCCAGGTCGTCGTCGCCGGCGACCTCAACCTGGAGCCGGGCAGCCCGCCCTGGCGGACGCTGACGGACGCGGGGCTGACCGACGCGCTCGCCGCGTCCCGCCCGTTCGCGACGCCGGTGACCGGGTCGAAGCCGATCGACCACGTCCTGGTCACCTCCGGCCTCACCGGACGCGACGCGGTCAGCGAGGACGCCCGCTACTCCGACCACCCCGCGATCGCCGTCACCCTCGACGCGAAATGAGCGATGCCGGCGCGCTAGAGGCCGAGGCGCGCGGCGGCCACCTTCTTCGGGACGACCATCCGCCATGCCTCCGTGACCAACTCCTCCATTTCGGCTTCGTCGAGCGCGGCCGTCCAGGCGTGGACCCAGTTGAAGCGCATGTCGGATTCGCGGGGCAGGTGGAATTTCTCCGGTTCGGACGCCACCAGGGCGGCGCGCTCCTCCTTCGGGAAGGCGAAGCCCATCACGGTCTCGTCCCGTGAGAACGCGACGTAGACGATGGAGCCGACGCGGAACTTCACCTGGTCTCTGATGAGGTGCTCCGATGTGCGGGGCAGCGTTCTGGCGAGCGCCCGCACCTGCTCTACCGTGATCATCATGTCCTCCTGTGGCCGCGGTTCCATCAGCGAACCACCCGGGTCCGACGGTCTTGTTAGATTTGCCCGCGGGAGGGGGCGTTCGTGAACGAACTGGTGCGCTGGCAGACCGAGCACGGGACCATCGTCGTCGAGAGCGACGAGGAGGAGCCGGGATTCCAGTCGGTGTCGCGGACCGGCGAGATCTTCCACGAGGCGGCGGGCAGGTTCGAGGACGCGTTCGCCAACGTCCGGGAGGCGGCCCAGTCGGCGCTCGCGGCGCTGCGCGGCGGCGCCCTGGACCCCGACGCGGTGGAGCTGGAGTTCGGCGTCAAGCTGAACGCGGCGGCCGGCGCCGTCATCGCGAAGACGTCCGTCGAGGGGCACCTCAAGGTCAAGATGACGTGGGGACAGCCGCCCGCCGGGGCCGGAGCCGCGGAAGGGGCGTAGCGGGGATCGTGGACGACTGGCATTGGCGCGCCTGGGTCGGCCACCCGTCCGGCGGCAAGCTCGGCGCGGCGTTCCTGGTCACCGAGACGCGGCTGCTGACCTGCGCCCACACCGTCCACGGGATGGACGAGGCGCACGTCGGCTTCCCGGGCCACCTGGAGGATCTGCCCGCCAAGGTCGTGCGGCGCGGCGGCTGGCGGCGCGCCGGCGACCCGGGCGACGTGGCCGTCCTCGAACTGTCCGCTCCGGTCCCGCTGCCGCCCGCGCCGCTCGCGGCGCCCGGCCGGGCACGCGAACTGGCCGCGTCCGGGCGGGAGTTCGGCGTGTGCGGCTTCCCGCGCCGCAGCGACGGCGACGAGCGGCACGCGACGGTCAGGACGCACCCGGCCTGGGTCCGGCGGCGGGAGTGGTGGGAGCTGCGGGCCGTCGGCGGGAGCCTGGAGAAGGGCTACAGCGGGTCGGCCGTGTACGACATGGAGACCGGCGAGGTCATCGGGATGATGTCGGACGCCGAGTTCCGCGGCGACGCCCGCAGTGAGCTGGGGTCGATGCTCCCGCTCGACCGGATCCGGCTGTACTGGGAGGAGCTGGACGATCTGCTGCCGCTGGAGTGGCTGACCGCTTCGGCCCGGCGCGAGCTCCGGGAGCTCCTGGCCGGCGTGGCGTGCACGCCCGCTATGGCCGCCGAACTGGAGGCGGTCACCGGGCGTCCCCCGCTCGACGCCTTCCAGTCGGCCTGGCATTCGGTACGGCACGTCGCGGAGGGCTTCCGGGAGGAGCAGCTCGTCCGCTACCTGCGGGCGGTGCGCCGGCTCTCCCCGGAGCCCGCCGCGCGGCGCCTCACCGCCTGGTCGGGGCGGCACCTGCCGGAGGTGGGCCGCGCGCCCGGCCCCCGCCCCGAACCGCCGTCGGTGATCGTCCGGCTGGAGCGGCTGACGCTCGGCGACGCCTTCGACATCACCGTGCACCTCTGGGCGGACGGCGCGGCGGGCCCGTCCCGGCGGTCGGCGGAGGTGCCGAGGGGGCGGGTGCGGCAGGTCGTCGAGGAACACGTCGCCGAACTGGCGCCCGCCCTGTTCCAGCGCGAGTGGATGATCGAGTTCGCGGTGCCGCAGAAGTGGCTCAGCACGCCGTTCGAGCAGTGGTACCTGGACCCCGACAAGACGCTGCGCATGCGCCGGTACCCGGTCGTCGTCCGGGACGTGCGGCGGCTCCGCCCCGACTCCTTCGAACGCGACCAGGCGTACCAGCGCTGGCGGCTGCTCAACGAGCTCGGACGCAGCAACCCGCAGCGGATCACCTGCGACACCGCCCGGGACAGCGGCGTCTTCAGCGATCTGCTGGAGGCCAACGACGACTACTGCGTGCTGGTCTACGGGGCGCGCCCGCCCGACGAGTCGCTCCGGGCCGCGCTGAGCAACGGCGTCCCCGTCATGCTGTGGCCGCGGACGCGGTGCGGCGCCGGCCACGACGCGTGCCGCGGCCACGGCGTCCAGGAGGAGCTGGCCGAAGCGGTCAAGGGCGCGCACCCGGGCGACCTGCCCCGGCTCACCCGCGACCTGCGCAAGCGCGCGCTGCTCGCCAGGGACGAACCGCACTGCGGACGCGACCTGACGCTGCTGTGGGACGACCCGTCCCGCCTTCCCGACCCCCCGCTCGCCATGGAGGTATAGGTGCCGGACTGGCTGCTCTACACCGGGAGCCGTCGCACGCACGACGGCATCGAGAGGCTGCCTCCACCGCCGCCCTGGCGCGCGTTCGACGGCGAGCCCGTGCTGCCGACCCCGCCCGGTGGTTCGGGGAACGAGCACCAGGCGAAGACGTTCCGGCCGTCGGACGATGCCGTGCAGCAGGTCAACGCGGCCCTGTATCTGCGCCGCCCGCTGCTGGTGACGGGGCCGCCCGGTACCGGGAAGTCGACGCTGGCCTACGCGGTGGCCCACGAACTGGGCCTCGGCCCCGTCCTGCATTGGCCCATCACCAGCCGCACCACCCTGCGCGACGGCCTTTACCAGTACGACCCGTTGACGCGCCTGTACGCGGCGCAGCGGGAGGACGCGCCCGCCGACGAGGACATCGGCCGCTACATCCGCCTCGGCCCTCTCGGCACCGCGCTCCTCCCCTACGGGCGTCCACGCGTGCTGCTGGTCGACGAGATCGACAAGAGCGACATCGACCTGCCCAACGACCTGCTCACCATCTTCGAGAAGGGCGAGTACGAGCTGCCGGAACTGACCCGGCGGGCCGAGCCGACCGCCGAGGTCATGACGGCGGACGGGCCGGGCTCCCGCGTCACCGTCAAGGCCGGGACCGTCCGCTGCAATGCCTTCCCCCTGGTCGTGATGACCAGCAACGGCGAACGCGAGTTCCCGCCGGCGTTCCTGCGGCGCTGCGTCACCGTCGAGCTGCGGCAGCCGTCCGGTGAGGCGGAGCTCTCCGCGATCGTCCGCGAGCACCTGGGGCCGCTGGCCGACCGGAGCGAAGACCTGGTCCGCCGGTTCTTCGAGCGCTCCTCGTCCGGGACGCTGGCCACCGACCAGCTGCTGAACGCCGTCTACCTGTGCCGCCACGCCGACACCGAGGACCGCCGCGCCCTGGCCGACCGCATCATGCCGTACCTGACCGGGCCGGTCGATGACGATTGACCGGCTGCGGGAGGCCCTCTCGGCGATCGGGCCGCCGCCGGACGCCCGCGAGCTGAGCGAGATGCTGTGGCTCGCCTGCCACATCGCCCCCGCCGAGGAGCGCCCGCCTCCGGCCTCGCCGGCGCCGCCGCACGCCCCCGCCTCGAAGGCCCCGCGGCCGCCGGCCCCGCCCGCGCCGGCCGCGCCGCCGCCGCCCGCGCCGGAGCCGCGCACCGGGCTCCACCCGCGTCCCGCGCCCGGCGCCGAACCGGCCGGCGAGGCGTCGGAGGTGCTCGTCCCGACGGCGCCGATGCTGGCGGACGCCCTCGGCCTGCAGCGCGCGCTCCGCCCGCTCAAGCGCCGCGTCCCGTCCCCGCACCGCCGCGAACTGGACGAGGAGGCGACCGCCGCCCGCGTCGCCGACACCCGCCTGTGGACGCCCGTCCTCGCCCCGTCTCCCGAACGGTGGCTCAGCCTCACCCTGGTCGTGGACACCGGTCCGGCCATGCGCCTGTGGCGCCCGCTCGCCCGCGAGCTGACGGAGATGCTGATCCGCCAGGGCGCGTTCCGGAACGTCCGCGTCGCCTACCTGGACGCGACGGGCGGCGTCGCCTCGGCGCCCGGCGCCCCGCCCCGGGACCCGCGCACGCTCCTGGACCCCTCGGGCCGCCGGGTCGTGCTCGTCCTCAGCGACTGCTCCGGCCCGCACTGGTGGAACGGGCGCGCCGCGCGCGCCGTCCGCCACTGGGCCCAGGCCGGGCCGGCCGCGATCCTGCAGCCCCTCGCCGAACGGCTCTGGCGCCGCACCGCCGCACCGACGACGCCCGGCCTCGCCGTCCTGCCGCGGCCCGGCGCGCCGAACACCGACCTGCGCTTCACCTCGTTCGACGGCGCCGTGCCGCCGGGCGTGCCCGTCCCGGTCCTGGAGGTGGCCCCGCGCTGGTTCGGCACGTGGGCCCGCCTCCTGTCCGGCTCCGGCCCGCAGCCCGCCGCGATGGCCGCGCTGCCGTCCCGCCCTCCGGGTCCGGCGCCGGTGCGGCGGGAACGCGAGCTGCCGATCGCCGAGCGCGTCCGCCGCTTCCTCTCGACGGCCTCCCCGGACGCCGCCGAACTCGCCGCCCACGTCGCGGTCTCCGTCCCGTCGCTGCCGGTGATGCGCCTGATCCAGCACCGCATCCTCGGCGGCTCGGGGCCGGGCCGGCTCGCCGAGGTCCTGCTGAGCGGCCTGCTCCGCCCGGTCGGCGACGTCCGCTACGAGTTCGTCGCGGGCGCCCGCGAGGCACTCCTCGACACCCTCCCGCGCCCCGAGGCCCAGCACACCCGGCACGTCCTGAACGCCGTCTCCGCCGAGATCGAACGCCGCGCCGGCACCGCCGCCGAGACCTTCCGGGCACTCCTCCCCGCGGACGGCGGCCCGGTCCGCCTCACCGCCGACACGGACCACTTCGCCCTCCTCTCCCCCGAAACCCGCACCCACCTCGCCCCGGCGCCCCCGCCGGGTCCCGGCCTGCCGGATCTGCTGGGCGCCCCCGTCGGAGAACTGCTCCGAGCCTGGGAAGGCCCGCCGCGCGAGGCGGTGATCGGCAGGGACGCCGGCGGCCCGGTGGCGCTGGACGTGCTCCGCGGCAACCCGGACCTCCCGCACGGCTTGATCATCGGTCCGAAGCCCGCCCGGGGGGCGATGCTGCGGACGATCGTCCTCAGCCTCGCCCTGACCCATTCACCCGACACCCTCAATTTCGTCTTCGCGGACTTCGCACGGGGCTC
Source organism: Spirillospora sp. NPDC127506 (assembly GCF_040302145.1). NCBI lineage: Bacteria > Bacillati > Actinomycetota > Actinomycetes > Streptosporangiales > Thermomonosporaceae > Spirillospora > Spirillospora sp. NPDC127506. The sequence goes on from NZ_JBEORG010000003.1 coordinate 247,021, forward strand.
CCCTTTCGCGGGACTGGACGGACTCCCCCATGTCACCGCCGCCGTCCACGCCGACGCGGCGGATTCGATGCGGCTCAGCCTCCTGGTGCCGGCGCTCGAAGACGAACGGATCCGCCGCACCGCCATGCTGGACCGCGCCGGCTTCGCCGGCTGGGACGAATACCAGGCGGCGATCGCCGGCGGCGCGGCGCACAAACCCCTGCCCGCCCTGGTCGTCGTCATCGACGACATCGGTCCCCTCTTGGAGTCGCGTCCAGACCTGCTGACCGCTCTCGCCTGGTTGTGCGAAACGGGGAGCCGCCTCGGCCTCAGATTCATCTTCTGCACGCCGGACGAGCCGCCGATGGCCGCCCCCCTCGCCGGCCACATCGGCTGGAACGCGGGACCGCGCGATGACGACGGCGCCTTCCTGCACGTCTTCGGGGACCGGGCCCACCCTCGGTTCGAACTCGCCCATGTGCCGCTCGACGCCGTCCCGTCCCTCATCGAGCAGATGCGCCAACGCGGCCCCAAGGCCGGCAAGCTCCCCTGGCCGCAGGAATCCGCTCCACGACCACCCGGCGACGCCGAGTCCCCGGCCGTCCCCGAGTTCGACATTCTCCGGCTGAACGGCGCCGGCACGAGCGGCATGTTCGAGGAGACGTGGGCGCGCTTCACCACCGTGCCCCGCAATCCCGCGATCGGCTACGACGCGGACGGAAACGTTCTCACCCTCTACCCGCTCGACGTCTCGTCCGGCCTCCCGCACGGCCTGATCGTCGGAGACCCCGGGGCGCGGCAGCGCGTCGTCCGCGCGATCACGCTCGCCCTTGCCGCCGGCCACTCCCCCGGCGACCTCACCTTCGCCTTCGCCGGTCTGGGCGAACATCCCCTCGGCGAGCCCCTGGACTTCCCGCACGTCCGCTACTCCGAGGACGAGCTGCTCGGACGACCGCAGAAACTGCAGGAGTTCCTCGACTTCCTGGCGGACGAACTCGACCGCCGTTCCACCAGGCCGCCCCGCGACCTCCCGGGAAGCTCCGACTTCGCAGCCGGCCAACGGCTCGGGAAGGAGCGGCCCGCTCCCTCACCGCCCACATCGATCCTTGACGCGCTGCCCCGCCTTCTGATCGTGGCCGATGTGTCGCTGACATTCCCGGTCAGCAAACCGGAAGTCGGCGAGGCGCTTCTCTCCTTGGCGCAACGAGGCCGGGCGCTGGGCGTGCAACTGCTGCTCACCTCGACCGCTGTCGAGAACACCGCGATCTGGGACCGCTTCCTCCCCCTCCTCGGCTGGCGCATCGTCGCGGGCCCGCGCCCGCCCGTGGAGCTCCAACGTGTCGTCGGACAAGCGAACCTCGCGTTCCCCGGCCGGCGGACGGCCCACCTCCTCGCCGGCGGCGGCGCCCCGCGCCGGCTGACCGTGGCGGAGGAGCCTCCCGGACCCGTGGTCGAGCGCTTCGTCCAGCGGACACGCGACCACTGGCGGAGCACCGCGGTCCCCGCCGAGACAGAGCCGGTCGTACCCGATCCGGAGCGGTCCCGCGCGGTGCTCATCGGCGTGTCCGAATACGCTGCGCTGCCGGATCTGCCCGCTGTCCGGAACAACCTGAACGGGCTGAAGGAACTCCTGTGCGACCCGCAGGTCTGGGGGTTGCCGGAACACAACTGCGTCGTCCTGACCGAACCGCGCTCTGAGACGGACATCCTGAACGCCGTTGAACGCGCCGCCCGCGAGGCGGAAGACACACTCCTCGTCTACTACGCGGGGCACAACTTTGACCTCGAAGTGTTCGGCCAAAGCAGTCTCGTGCTCCCCGGAGCCCAGTGGGGCGAAGAATCCCCGCCTTCACTCCCGTTCGAACGGTTGTACGGCGCGGTCGGCAATCCGGAAGGGCCGCCCCACAACATCCTGCTTCTCGACTGTTCGTTCATCGGACGCGCCCGTAAGAGCCCTGGCGTCCCCTTTGGATTGCCCGAGAGCGAGACGTACGTCCTGATAGCGGCGTCCGGAGGCGAGAGCGCGGCCTCCCCGGCCGGCGAGCCCTTCACCGCGTTCACCGGCGAGTTGATCAACATGCTCTGGGAGGGAGTGCCGAACGCGCCGGCCCGCCTCGACCTGGCGACGGTGCACGGCGTCCTCCGGGACCGGCTCGCCGCCAAGGGCCATCCGGTCCCGACGCTCATCGGCAGCGGAACCGGCGCCGCCGGCCTCCACCTGTTCCGCAACCGCGCCTACTCGGGCTCCGCGACGGAGCCGGCGGGCACCGCGCTGCCGGCCCTGATCGACCAAAAGATCCGGGAGCTGGAGGACGCCGTCACGGACGTCTCGGTCGGGACGACTCTCCGGCGCCTTCTCGAAGGGGAGGCGGCGGCGATCCGCGGGGGTCGCCCGCCCAGTCCACGGCATCTGGTCGTCACGGGTCCGTACGGGCCACAGGTCGAGGAACTGGCGCGACAGTACGGGCGGATACTCGCCGAGCTGGGCATCGTCTCCCACGGCGGCCTGAACATGGTCTCCTTGAGCGCGATCGGCCCCCACCTGGGCGACATCGCCGAGGCGATCCCCGAGCTGCTCCGGACCTTCCAAGAAGGGGTCCTCCTGATCGAGGACGGGCAGGCGGACGGCACCGGCTACTTCTTCCACCCCGAGGTGGTCCGGGCTCTGATCTCGGCGATGGACGAGCGACCCGACGGCCCGCTGCTCATCCTGTGCGGGGACGCGGAGTCGGTAAGCGCCGTCCGCGGCGCCGTCCCCGGCTTCGAGGAGCGTTTCACGGCGGTCGGCCGGATCGCCGGCCCGCCGCACAGGGTGCACGTGAGCGAACTGCCGGCCGTCTCCGGCGGACGGATACCCATCGGCATCGAGATCGAGACGGGCGAGCCCGCGTTCGTGGACTTCGACGAGGACCCGCATCTCGTGATCGCGGGACCGCCCGCCTCCGGACGCGCGAACCTGCTGCGGCTGCTCCTTGAGGGGATCGAGGCGCATCGCGCCGACCGCGAACCGGAGGTCCACGTCTTCGACGCCCACGGAATCCTGCGCCTGATCGCCGAAGAGTTCGGGCACGCCGAGCCGGTGAGCCCCGGTGCCGGGTACACCGACTCGCCCGAAGACTTCGCCCGGACCGTGTCCAGAGCGCTGAACGGCCCGCCCGCCACCGAGAAGTTCCTGTTCGCGATCGACCGCGACCTCCGCGACGACCCGCTCGCCGGACTCCCCCGTAGCCTGCTCAGCGCGGTCGGCCGCCGGGTGCACATCGTGCTGGCGCGTCTGCTGACCGTCCCCGGTCAGCCTCTCGACCCCCTCGTCTCCACGCTGCGCGACACCGGAGCGCCCGCGGTGCTGCTCGGGCACGCCAACGGCGAGGAGACCCGGCTGTACGGGGCGGAGCCCCCGCCGAGGATCACCGGGGTCGGCCGCGCGGTGCTGGCGTCCCCGACCCGGCGGCGCGTCATCCAGATCGCCCATGCCTCGCCCGAACCCTGATCACAATATTAGATCGAGCGGTCTATAACGTGTTAGCGTGCCGTTATGGGGCGGCCTAGGAAGTTCGAGGAGCGGCGGGCCGTCGAGGCGGCCATGCGGGCGTTCTGGGCGGCCGGATACGAGGCGACCTCGACGCAGGAGCTGTGCGAGGCGACCGGGCTCGCGCGCAGCAGCGTCTACAACACGTTCGCCGGCAAGCGCGAGCTGTTCCTCACGGCCCTGGCTCACTACATGGACGACCGGGCCGCCCGGCTCGTCCGGCTGATGGAGGACGGCGGGACGCCGCTGCGGGAGCGGCTGCGCACCGTGCTGGACTGGGCCGTCGAGCCGGACGAGGACGACCCCGCCGGGTGCTTCGTCGTGAACGCGACCGTGGAGTTCGGCCCCCGAGATCCGGACATCGCGGAGCGGCTCGAACGGCACCGGCGGGAGCGGTTCGCGGTGCTGAAGGCCGCCATCGAGGACGGCATGCGCGCCGGGGAGATCGACGCGCGGAAGGACGCAGCGGCGCTGGCGCACTTCGTGATCGCGGCGGTCAACGGGATCCAGGTCGCGGCGCGCGGCGGCGCCGACCGGGCGACCCTCCAGAGCATCGCCGACACCGCCATGCACTCGATCTGAACGGCCCCGCCGGACGGCGGAGGCCGGTCCCGGCCCTTTCGCAGCGGCGGTTCAGGAGCAGGAGTCCGCCCGGAACGACCACAGGGCCCGGCGGCCGGCGTATTCGGCGACCGTCCAGATGCGGTGGCGGCCCCGGTAGCAGGCGAGGTCCTCGGGGCCGTGGGAGATCGTCCGGCGCTTCACCTTGGCCCAGCCGTGCGAGGTCGGGTACGTCGTGAGGAGGGTGCCGCGCTTGCGGCCGTGGCTCTGGGTGAACCACCAGCGCCCGTGCGTCCGGACGGCGCCCTGGATCCTGTCCGCCGGGAGCTCGGCGCCCCAGCTGGGCCGGACGCGGCCACCGCCGGACAGGGCGCCGAGCCGCCAGGTCACCACGCGGCCCTGGGGCCACTTCGGACGGCAGTACTCGCCGGCGACGAGAGAGTGCGGCGAGGTCGTCCGGTCGATGGACAGCCAGGACATGCGCAGCGGGCCGGTGCCCCGGCACTTGCCGCCGACCTTGCCGTTGGCGAACTCCCAGCTGCCCGTCTGCGGCATCACGTAGCGGAAGCCGTGGCCGTAGTACTTCCCGTTGTGGAGGCCGACCCAGGAGGAGTGCGCGGTCGAGCCCCTCTTGCTCTTGGCCAGGTCGTAGATCTCGCGCATGTCGAACTCGCGGACGCCGTGCCGGGTGTCGGCGACGTACAGCTTGTCGCCGTACCAGGCGATGCCGCCGGCGTGGATGCCGATGTCGGTGTACGTCGCGCGCCCGCCCTTCATCACCGGTTCGACGAGCAGGACGTGCCGGTAGGTGCGGCGGTCCGGGTCGACGAACGTGAGCCGCACCTTGCCGCTGTCATGCCAGGACACCAGGATCGGCCGGCCGCCGCCCGCCCAGCGCTCGCCCGCCACCGCGTCCGAGACGGTCGTGACGCCCTGCGGGACCCAGCGCCGGGTGGTGGAGTCGGCCCGGTCGAAGCAGTACACGAGCGAGTGGGCGGGCACCGCGGCGGCGCGGCCGCAGCCGCGGCCCATCTTGGCCTGGCCGGACGAGCGGATCAGCGCGTCGACGCCGCTCCGGCCCAGCAGGCCGTTGAGCGCGCGGAGCGGTTCGCCGCGGTCGGCGCCGCGGCGGAGGACGAAATCGGCGGGGTTCAGGTCCGCCGGGGCCTTCGCGGACGCGGGGGCCGCCGCGGGTGACGCGTGGGCGGCGCCGGGGAGGGCCGCGAACGCCGCGCCCGCCGCGAGGAAGGCGACGCCCGGCCGGCGGAGTCCGATCACTGTACGCTGCATGATCATCACGGTTCGCAACGTACCTTGCGCCGGCGCCGCGGACGGGTCCGACATGACCTTGGGAAGGGCAACTTGCCTTTACGTGCGCGAGGCCGGCCCGGCGCCGGGGACCGGGAGCCGGGCGGGACGGCCCCCGCGCGGAGGGCCGTCCCGCGACGGGTCAGCGCAGGCGGCAGGTTCCGGTGCCGGACTTCGACGGGTCGCTCTCGGACGTCCCCGTCAGCCGCAGCCGCGCGTGCCGGGACGCGCCCGGCGCGGCCTTCGCCCAGACCTCGACGTGCGTCCCGCCGCGCGCCGGAGCGGTCGCCAGCTCGTTCGGCAGCCACGTCGTCCAGCCGTGGCCGGAGACCTGGGCCCGCAGGCGGAACACGTCCGAGGCGTGGTAGCCGGTGCCGCCCCGGCCGGTGTTGCGGAGCGCCAGCGTGCACTTCATCCAGCCGGAGCCGGCCGGGCGCGCGCTGCCGGAGGACAGCCGGACGCCGCGCCGCTGCGGGCCGGCGCCGTCCAGCGAGCTGATCGCGACCGTGTAGGACAGGACGCCCCGGCGGTCGCGCTTCAGGTCGAGGACGTAGAAGTGCAGCCGGTTCGCCTCGTCCACGTACTCGTACTCGCTGCCCGAGTCCGTGCCGGCGTGGTACAGGGCGTCCGACAGCTGGCGGTAGTCGCCGATCGTCATCTTCTTCGGCGTGCCGTCGGGCAGGACGAAGTCGACCTTGTCGATGTCCTGCGGGTTGGCGTCCTCGACCCAGATGAACGGGGCGCGGTCGCGGTCCTTCGTCTTCGCCAGCAGGACGCCGGAGTCGGGGGTGAAGGAGTCGGTGCCCATCCGGTCGACGACCTCGACGGTGTAGTTGTCGTACCCGCCGCCGTCGCAGAGCGGGTCGGTGCCGGTGTCGCACGCCGGGCTCTTGTCGCCGCCCTCGCCCAGCTTCACGTTGATGCCGGCCAGGCCGCCCTTGCCCGGCTCGACGGAGCGGGCCGTGACCCTGGCGACGACCATGCCCGACGCGGCGAGCGCGTCCCGGTCGAGCTGCAGCACCTTGTCCGGGTCGACCATGCCGAGCTTCATCTTGTTGCGGAGCATGTGCTGGGCGCCCATGGACCCGCCGCCCGTCGCCGGGATCGTCCAGCGGCTGTGCGGGCCGCCCGGCCCGTTGAAGGTCCCGCGGCTGAGCATGTCCCACGGGCCGCTGTAGGCGCGGCGCGGCGGATCGCTGTACGGGTTGTTGTAGTTGTCGCCGATGCCCAGGATGTGGCTGAACTCGTGGGCGTAGACCGACATGCCGGAGCTCTCCGCCTGGGTGGACGAGACGCCGAAGATGGCGTTCGGCCAGATCGTGGAGCCCGCCTGCCAGGACGTCCACGGGATGTAGCGGGTCTTCACCCAGTTCGGCAGGTCCGGGTCGTCCGGCCCCCACTCGTCCGGCACGTTCTCCGGCGCGCCGAACTTCATCTCGCCGAACTCCTGCCAGGTGGACGACTCGTCCTGCCCGGCGCTGAGGAAGAAGACGAAGTCGTACTTCGCGGCCGCCTCCTCGCCGACGTCGGCGACCCACGCGGCGCGGGCGTCGGCGCGCAGGTCGCGGTTGCAGGTGTCGCCGGCCGGGCAGCCGGTGCCGCCCTGCATGCCGTCCACGCCGTACTCGTGGTCCTTCGCGGGCATCTGGTAGGCGCCGAACCCGGTGAGGTTCACGCCGTACCGGCCGCCGGAGTCCTCCATCCAGTACTCGTGCATGGTGTGGCCGTGGTTCAGCTCCTGCGGCTTGTTGAGGAACTCCTCGTAGAACTTGGCGACCTTGTCACGGGGGACGTCCCCGACCTCGACCGGGTTGCCGAAGATGGAGGAGTTCTTCGGCTGCGTCACCTCGAACGGCTGGTTCGGGTAGTCGACCAGGACCACCGCGACGTTGAAGTTGCGCACCGATCCCTTCCGGGACGGGTCCGCCCACGACGTGCCGGGGATCGACCGGTAGTCGTCCCACGTCATCGTGTCGGGAAGCTCGTAGTTCTGCGGGTCGATGGGACGCGGGGCGCCCGCCGCGAACGAGCGGGCGGACGGCTGTTCGCGCTGCCACGGCTGCGTCCGCGGCCAGTGCCGCATCTGCCAGGGGTTCGCGGTCGGCTCCGGGATCGGCGGTGTCGGCTGCGCCGCGGCCGCGGGAGCGGCCGCCAGGCCCGTGACCAGCCCCATCGCCGCCGCGGGCACCAGCAGCATCTTCTTCGCGCGCATGTCTCCCCTACCTCTCAGGTGGGTTGCTGAGAGGTACGTAAGAACAGGGGATTCCGTCCCGCTAGGGCCGACTTAGCCGATCTTGCGTGGAATGTCCTGGCATGTCGAGCGATGCGCCCAGGTCACAGCGGAAGCTCGCGCTCGGCGACCACGATCCCGTCCTCGTCGCTGTAGAGCCAGTCGCCGGGGCGGAACTCCACGCCGCCGAACGACACCGGGACGTCCGCCTCGCCGGCGCCGTCCTTCGCGCTCTTGCGCGGGTTCGAGCCGAGCGCCTTCGCGCCGAGGTCGAGCCGGCGGATCGCCGCCACGTCCCGCACCGCGCCGTTGATCACGACGCCGGCCCAGCCGTTCGCCACCGCCGCCGCGGCGATCATGTCGCCCATCAGCGCGGACGCCAGCGACCCGCCGCCGTCCACCACCAGCACGCGGCCCTCGCCGGGGCCGTTCAGCAGCTTCTTCACCAGGCCGTTGTCGCGGTGGCAGCGCACGGTCGCGACCGGGCCGGCGAACACCGTCCGCGCGCCGTACTGGCGGAACTGCGTCTCGCAGCTGCGCAGCTCGTCCCCGAAGTCGTCGATGAGGTCAGCGGTCGCGAAGTCCATGACGGTAGCCTACTGGCCGGTAACCGGGGACCCCGAAGGCGCGTCGGTGGGACGGCCGATCAGCCGCGACAGCACGATCGACGTCTTCGTCGCGGTGATGTTGTCCTCCCGGCGCAGCCGTTCGAGGGCCTGCTCCAGATGCTGGATGTCGCGGGCCCGCACGTGCACCAGCGCGCTCGCGTCGCCGCTGATCGTGTACGCCGCGACGACCTCGGGATGGCCGCGGACGCTGGAGTAGATCTCCTCCGGGGACGTGGCGCCCGTGCAGAAGATCTCGATGAACGCCTCCGTCGTCCAGCCGAGCGCGGCGGGGTCGACGACCGCCGCGAAGCCGTTGATCACGCCGTCCGCGCGCAGCCGGTCGACGCGCCGCTTCACCGCCGGCGCCGACAGGCCGACCTTGTCGCCGATCTGCGCGTAGGATGCGCGGCCGTCCTCCAGGAGGCGCGCAACGATTCGACGGTCCAGCTCGTCAAGACGCAACAAATAACACCCCCGAAGTCGGTTTTCGTCATTGGTCGGCGGTCATTTCCGAACATACGCTGGGAAGCGGACCGGCGGCCACCTGACCCGCCCGGCCTCCTCCCCTCGGCACCGGACCGCCCGTCCGGTGTCCCAGCCATGCCCCGGCCCGACCGGCCGGGCCGAGCCGCGAAGGAGCGTCGTGTCGCGAACAGATCAGCTGCGGGCGATGTCCGAGGACCACAGCGCGCACAACTACCATCCCCTCCCCATCGTGGTCGCCGAGGCGGACGGCGTGTGGCTGACCGACGTCGAGGGCCGCCGGTACCTCGACATGCTGGCCGCGTACTCCGCCGTCAACTTCGGCCACCGCAACCCCCGGCTGACCGAGGCCGCCCGCCGCCAGCTCGACCGCGTCACCCTCGTCAGCCGCGCCTTCGACCACGACCAGTTCGGCCCCTTCGCGGCCGAGCTGGCCGAGCTGTGCGGCAAGGACATGGTGCTGCCGATGAACAGCGGCGCCGAGGCCGTCGAGACCGCGCTGAAGACCGCGCGCAAGTGGGGCTACGAGGTCAAGGGCGTCCCGGCCGGCCAGGCGAACATCATCACGTTCGAGGGCAACTTCCACGGCCGCACCACCACGATCATCAGCTTCTCCACCGACCCCGACGCCCGCGACTCCTACGGCCCCTACACGCCGGGCTTCCGGACCGTCCCGTACGGGGACGTCGAGGCGCTCAAGGCCGCGATGGACGGCGCCACGGTCGGCGTGCTGATCGAGCCGATCCAGGGCGAGGCCGGCGTGAACGTCCCGCCGAGCGGGTTCCTGCGCGCGGTGCGCGAGCTGTGCACCGCCAACGGCACGCTGATGATCGCGGACGAGATCCAGTCGGGCCTCGGCCGCACCGGCGCCACGTTCGCCTGCGAGCACGAGGGCGTCGTCCCCGACGTCTACGTCCTCGGCAAGGCCCTCGGCGGCGGCATCATGCCGGTCTCCGCCGTCGTCGCCGACCGCGACGTCCTCGGCGTCTTCAAGCCCGGCCAGCACGGCTCGACGTTCGGCGGCAACCCGCTCGCCTGCGCCATCGGCCGCGAGGTCATCAGGATCCTGAAGACGGGCGAGTTCCAGGAGCGCTCCCGCACCCTCGGCGCCCACATGCACGAGCGCCTCGGCCGCCTGCCCGGAGAGCTGGTCCGCGAGGTCCGCGGCCGCGGCCTGTGGGCGGGCGTCGAGCTGCACGGCAAGGCCCGCCCGGTCAGCGAACGCCTCATGGACCTCGGCGTCCTCGCCAAGGAGACGCACGAGACCACCCTCCGCCTGGCGCCCCCGCTGGTCATCGAGCGCGAGGACCTCGACTGGGCCCTCGACCAGCTGGAGATCGCCCTGAAGGGCTGACCGGCATGGCCGGTCAGGGCTGATGAGCAGGGCCGCCGCCGGTCAACGGCGCCCGGCGGCGGCCTTTCGCGTCGTCCGTGCCGCCGGGCGGGACCCAGGCGCCCGGCGGCACGGGCGACCGCACCGACGGCACCGACGACCGCGCGGGCGACGACCGCGCGGGCGACGGCCGCTGACGGCACCGCGCCGTTCACCGCAAGGCCGCGAGCGGTCAAAGTCTTGTCCCTGACCCGCCCGGCGCGGCGGCCCGCGGCGCGCCCCGGATGCAGTGTGGGGGCATGCTGCGGAACAGGGGCCGGCGCCGGGTCGTCATCGGCTGCGGCGGGCTGGCGGTGAGCGTCCTGCTGCTCCTCGCGGGCGGCCTCTACCTGCTGCAACGCGCCTACAACGGGGAGGTGCGGCGGGTCGCCGGGGCGCTGCCCACCGGCGCCGGGCGGCCGGCGGACTCCGGGCGCGGGGAGAACTGGCTGCTGATCGGGTCCGACCGGCGCGCCGACATCCCCTCGATGGGGGCGCGGGCGGACACGATCATGCTGGTCCACCTGTCCGGGCGCGGCGACCGCGTGTCGCTGATCTCCATCCCGCGGGACGGGTGGGTGCCCGTCCCCGGGCACGGCACCACGAAGATCAACGCGGCGTTCGCGTACGGGGGGCCCTCACTGCTGATCCGCGCGGTGGAGCGGCTCACCGGCGTCCGCGTCGACCACTACGCCGCGCTCGACTTCGGCGGGTTCGTGAAGATGACGGACGCGCTGGGCGGCGTCGACGTGACGATCACCGAGGACACCTACGACCCGAAGCACAGCCGGCACTGGAAGGCCGGGCGCCGGCACCTGGACGGCACGGAGGCGCTCGACTTCGTCCGGCAGCGGTGGAACCTGCCGAACGGCGACCTCGACCGGATCAAGCGGCAGCAGGCGTTCCTGCACGCGCTCGCGGCCAAGGCGCTGGACACCCGCAACCCGATCAAGATCGACCGGTTCGTCCGGGCCGTGACGCGCTCGGTCACCGTGGACGACTCGGTGACCGCGGGCACGCTGCGCGGGCTCGCGCAGCGGCTGATGAAGACGTCGCTGACGGAGTATCTGACCACCCCGGTCGCGAGGACCGCGGAGCGGGACGGGCAAAGTGTCGTACTCCTCGACGATGATGGTGCGCGGGCGCTGTTCGCCGCCGTCCGGGAGGACCGGGTCGGCGACTACGTGGCCCGCAACGGCGCGGCCAACTCGGTGGACGCCGTGCGCTGACCCGCGCGAACCCGCGCTGACCTGCACGGACATGTCCGGCATATAAAAAAAGATGCGCTAATCGGTCCAGGTGGATTAGTCTAAGTGGACTAATCGGAATCGACCACAAGGCCGCCGCCATGTCCCGACCGCTCACGCCGCTCGCGCTCACCGTGCTGCGCATGCTGTGCGACGGGCCCATGCACCCGTACGAGATGCAGCAGCGCATCCGCGACTACGCCTACGACAAGGCCGTCAAGATCACGCACGGGTCGCTGTACCACACGGTGGAGCGGCTCGCCGCGTGCGAGCTCATCGAGCCGCTGGAGACGAGCCGGGAGGGCCGGCGGCCGGAGCGCACCACCTACGCGGTCACCGTCGCCGGGCGGGACGCCGCGCAGATCCGGCTGGCCGAGCTGCTGCACGACCCCGCCGAGGAGTTCCCGCTGTTCGGCACCGGGCTGGCGTTCGTCAACCTGCTGTCCGAGGGCGAGGTCGCCCGGCTCCTGCGCAGCCGCACGGTCGCGCTGGAGGCGGCGCTCGCCGCGCACCAGACGGCGCACGACGCGCTCCGCAAGCAGGGCCTCGACCGGTACAAGCTCCTCGATCAGGAATGGATGATCGCGCGCGTGCGCGGCGAGCTGGAGTTCACGCGGGGGCTGGTCGACGACCTGGATTCCGGCCGGCTCACCTGGAAGGACGACGAGGTGCAGATCCGCTGCCACCCGCGGCCACGACCACGCCATGGCGACAAGGGGGACTCATGAGCAGATGGCGCGGCAATCCCTGGGCGATCCTGCTCACGCTCTCCCTGGGATTCTTCATGACGCTGCTGGACCTGACGATCGTGAACATCGCGATCCCCAGCATGATCGACAAGCTGGACGCCTCGCTGGACGAGGTGCTGTGGGTCGTCAACGCCTACATCCTTGTGCTCGCGGTGCTGCTCATCACCGCGGGCCGGCTGGGCGACCTGTGGGGCAAGAAGAACCTGTTCATCGCCGGGGTGGCGCTGTTCACGCTGTCCAGCCTGGCGTGCGGCGTCTCACAGGACCCGGCGCAGCTGATCGCGGCCCGGGCCGTGCAGGGCCTCGGCGCGGCGCTGCTGATGCCGCAGACCATGTCGATCATCATCGGGGTGTTCCCGCCGGAGCGGCGCGGCGCCGCGCTCGGCGTGTGGGGCGCGGTGGCCGGGGTGTCCACGATCGCCGGGCCGACCGTCGGCGGGCTGCTCGTCACCAGCCTCGACTGGCGGTGGATCTTCTTCGTGAACCTGCCGATCGGCATCCTGGTGCTGGCCATGGCCGTGCCGATCCTGCCCGGCCACACCCGCACCGTCCGGCACCGGTTCGACGTCGCCGGCGTGCTGCTGGCGTCCGCGGCCCTGTTCTGCGTCACGTTCGCGCTCACCGAGGGCCAGAAGTACGAGTGGAACGAGGGCATCTGGGGCCTGATCGCCGCCGGAATCGGGCTGTTCGCCGTCTTCGTCGTGCACCAGCGCGGCCGCCAGGACGGTGAGCCGCTCGTCCCGTTCTCCCTGTTCAAGGACCGCAACTTCACCGTGCTGAACCTGGTCGGCGCGGCGGTCTCGGTCGGCATGATCGGCATGTTCCTGCCGATGACGATCTACCTGCAGTCGGTGCTGGGCTTCAGCGCCCTCAAGGCGGGCCTCGTCATGGCGCCGTCGTCGGTCGTGTCGATGTTCCTCGCGCCCGCCGCGGGACGGCTGTCCGACCGGATCGGCGGCAAGTTCATCCTGATGGCCGGCCTCACCCTCTACGCGGCGGGCATGGTGTGGATCGTCCTCGTCGCCCAGGTCGGCACGGACTGGAAGGCGTTCATCCCCGCGCTCGTCGTGGCGGGCGCGGGCATCGGCGGGGTGTTCGCGCCGATGGCGACCGAGGCGACCCGGAACGTCCCGCCGCGCCTGGCCGGCGCCGCGTCCGGGGTGAACAACACGATCCGGCAGGTCGGGTCCGTGCTGGGCAGCGCGGCGGTCGGCGCCGTGCTGCAGAACCAGCTCGCGTCGTCGCTGCGGGACGAGGCCGCGGCCCGCTCCGCCGCGCTCCCGGCGGACCTGCGCGGCGGCTTCGTGCAGGGGTTCGCGGACGCCGCCAAGGGCGGCCTGGAGGTCGGCGCGGGCCAGAGCGGCGCGAGGCAGCAGCTTCCGCCGGGCGTCCCGCCGAACGTGGCGCACCGGGTCCACGAGCTGGCCGGGCAGGTGTTCTCGCACGGGTTCGTGCACGCGATGAAGCCGACGATGTGGCTGCCGATCGGCGTGATCCTGCTCAGCGCGGCCGCCTGCCTGTCCCTGAAGGGGCACAACAGCAGCACGGCCCTCGCGCAGGCCGATCCGGAGCCCGCGCCGATGGCGACCTGACCGGCGCCGCTACCCGCGCGTCCGGCCCGCCCTGCCGAGCAGCCAGTCGCCCGGCGGGCGGGCCGGCGGCACCGTCATGATCCCGGCCACGGCGGCGAACATGCCGCCGATGATGAACAGGTACCCGGCCGCGGTGCCGGGGACGACGAGGTCACCCTCGGTGCGACGCGTCGACAGGACGAACACCACGACGCCCCACACCACCGCGGGGATCGTCGCGCCGAGCCGCCCGCCCATCCCGAAGCCGGCCAGCCGGGCCATCGCGAAGACCAGCGCCACCAGGACGATCGCCGCGACCGGGACCGAGCCGACCGTCCAGTCCTGGGCGAACGAGCCGACCACGCCGAACACCCCGCCGAGCAGGCCGAGCGCGGCGTAGGCGGCGCCGGACACGAACGCGTCCAGCGGGCGCTCGCCGGCCCTGGTCAGGCCGGGCGCGTCGCCGTCCGCCGGGAGGCCCTCCTTGGCGAGGCCGACCCGCGCCTCGTCGTCGTCCTTGTGCACGGACGTCAGGGTATCGAGTCGTGCGCGTCCCGCAGGCCCGCGAACAGGTCCCGCTCGCGGCGGCCGGGGCCGACCGGGCCCGGCTCCCCCGCCTGCAGGATGAAGTACTCGGTGCCGAACGCCTGCTGGCCGAGGTTGTTCGACAGCGCGAAGAACGGCCCCACCTCGTCGGGCGCGACGACGATCTGGGTGCGGTGGGCGCGCAGCGCGGCGATCTTGGCGGGCAGGTGGGCGCGGGCGTCCACGACCGTCGTGACCTGCCCGTCGGGGACGCCGGAGCCCAGCTCGTCCAGCCCGGCGACGCGCGCGAACGGCAGCTTCGCCTCCCGCATCACCGCGATCGCCCGCGCGAGGACGGTCCGGGGCGTGGCGTAGGCGTAGAACTTGGCGGCCCGCCACGGCTCCGCGCCGTCCTCGAACGCGGGGTCGGCGGCCAGTTCGAACGCCCGCCAGGCGACGCGGTGCGCCTGGATGTGGTCGGGGTGCCCGTAGTTGCCGCGCTCGTCGTAGGTGACGATCACCTGCGGCCGGACCTCCCGGATGACCGCGACGAGGTCCGCGGCGGCCGTGTCGAGGTCCGCGCGCCAGAAGCAGCGCGGGTCGTCGTTGGTGGGGGCGCCCATCATGCCGGAGTCGCGCCACCGCCCGGCGCCGCCGAGGAAGCGGTGGTCGCGCACGCCGAGCGCCGCGCAGGCGGCGGCGAGCTCCCCGATGCGGTACTCGCCGAGGGCGTCCTCCTTGTCGGACGCCAGGTGGCGCAGCTCCTCCGGGATGACCTCCCCCTCCTCACCTAGAGTGCAGGTGACGAGGCATACGTGGGCTCCCTCGGCGGCGTACTTGGCCATGGTCGCCCCGGTCCCGATGGACTCGTCGTCCGGATGGGCGTGGACGAACAGGATCCGCGGCTCCTTCATAGTCAACGAGCCTACTCAGAGCCCGGCGGCACGGCGATGACCGCCCTGCCCCGCGCCCCGCGGGGCGGCGCCGGCGGGCCGGCTCAGCGGCCCCCGCCGGTGCCCGGGCCGCCGCCTCCGCCGCCCGCTCCGGTGCCGCCGCCGTCACCGTCGCCGCCGTCGTCGCCGCCTCCCCCGCCGCCGCCGGTGGTCGGCGGCCCGCTCGTCGGCGGCGCGCTGGTCGTCGGCTCGTTCGTGGGCGGCGCGCTGGTCGTCGGCTGCCGCGTCGGCTCGGACGTCCGCGGCGGCGGCGCGGTCTGCCGCGTCCTGGTGCGGGTCGGGGTCGGCTGCTCCGGCTCCTCGGTCGTCGGGGCCTCCGAGACCGTCCCGGAGTCGGTGACCGACGGCGTGACCGGCGCGTTCGGGCTCTCGTCCCCGCCCCGGGTCGCCGCGTACACGCCGACCACGAGCGCCAGCACGAGGATCGCGGCGACGGCCGCGACGATCGGCCACTTGGACTTGCGCTCGGGCTCCCAGTCGCCGTACCGGGCCCGGTCGGCGCCGTACGGGGGGCCGGCGGGCGGCAGGTCACCGGTGTACTCCGACGGTGAGACGCGGCGCGTCCCGCCGCCGGGGCCGCCGGGGTGGGTGGAGCCCGCCATCATCCCGGCCGCGCCCAGCCCCGCCGCGCCGCCCGCGGCGAGCGTGGAGCCCTCCGCGAGCATCGTGTCGGCCTGCGCCGGGTCCATCCGGGTCTGCCCGGCGCCGCCCGGGCCGCTGCCGATCAGCGCCATCATGATCTGCTGCGCGGTCGGCCGCCGCTCCGGCTCCTTGGCCAGGCAGGCGGCGATGAGCCGGTGCAGGTCGGCGGGGACGCCGTCCAGCACGGGCGGCTCGTGCATCACCCGGTTGATGACCGCGACGACGGTGTCGTCGCCGAACGGCGGGCGCCCGGTCGCGGCGAACACCATGGTCGTGGCCCACGCCCAGACGTCCACGGCCTCGGTGAGCGTCGCGCCCGCGACCTGCTCGGGGGCCATGTAGGACGGCGTGCCGATCGCCTTGGTCGCGTTCGTCTGCCCGGTGTCGAGGGCGCGCGCGATGCCGAAGTCGATCACCCGCGGCCCGTCCGGCGCCATGATGACGTTGTGCGGCTTGAAGTCGCGGTGCACGATGCCGGCCTGGTGGATCGCCACCAGGGCGGTCGCGGTGCCGATCGCGAGCCGGTCGAGCGCGGCGCCGCCGATCGGGCCGCTCTCGGTGACCTGCTTGTACAGCGACGGGCCCGGCACGTACTCGCTGGCGATGTACGGCTGGTCGCCCGCGACGTCGGCTTCCAGGACCTGCGCGGTGCAGAACCGCGCGACCTGCTTGGCCGCCTGCGCCTCGCGGACGAACCGGGTGCGGGCCATGGTGTCCCCGGCCAGGTCGGCGCGGAGGAGTTTGATCGCGGCCCGGTTCCCGGAGGCGTCCACGCCGGCGTAGACGACGCCCTGGCCGCCCTCGCCGAGCCGTTCGACGATCTCGTACGAGCCAAGCCGCCGGGGATCTCCCGGCTGCAGCTCCGGCATTGACCACTCCTCAGCCCGCGATGAAATGAGTGCTTGGGGAAGCTTTGAGCTTACGCGAGCGCGGACCCGGGCACGGGACATTCCCCGTCCACCACGCGACGACCCGTGATCATAGGGGCAGGAGGCCGCCGTGCGCCGTACTTCACCGGCATCCTGGCAGACTCGGATGCCATGAGCATCAGCTACCCGCGGCAGAGCGCCCGCACCCGACGGTTCAGCCTCGGCGTCCCGCGCGCCTTCCAGATCGCGCCGGACGAGTCGCGCGTCGTCTTCCTGCGCACCAGGGCGGGCGACGACCCGGTCACCTGCCTGTGGACGCTGGACGCCGCGACCGGCGAGGAGCGGTGCGTCGCCGACCCGGCCGCGCTGGACGTCCCCGGGGAGGAGAACCTGCCCGCCGAGGAGCGCGCCCGGCGGGAGCGGGCCCGCGAGCAGGCGGGCGGCATCGTCGGCTACGCGACCGACCGGGCCATGAGGCAGGCCGTGTTCACCCTGGCCGGGCGCCTCTACGTCGCCGACCTCGACACCGCGCTGGTCCGCGAGCTGCCCGCGCAGGCGCCCGTGTTCGACCCGCGCCCCGACCCGGCCGGGCGGCGGGTCGCCTACGTGTCGGGCCGGACGCTGCGGCTGATCGAGATGGACGGCACCGACGACCGGGCGCTCGTCCGGCCGGAGTCCGACCAGATCTCCTACGGCCTCGCCGAGTTCGTCGCCGCGGAGGAGATGGACCGGATGCGCGGCCACTGGTGGTCGCCCGACGGCGGGTCCCTGCTGGTCGCCCGGGTGGACGAGACGCCGGTGCAGCGCTGGCACATCGCCGACCCCGCGAACCCCGACCGGCCGCCGTCCGAGATCGCCTACCCGGCCGCCGGCACGCCGAACGCGCTGGTGTCGCTGGCGCTGCTCAAGGTGGACGGCCGCCGCACCGGCGTCGCGTGGGACCGCGGCATGTTCCCCTACTTCGTGGCCGCCTCCTGGGACCGGCACGGCCTGCTGATCGTCGTGCAGCCGCGCGACCAGCGCTCGCAGCGGGTGCTGAGCGTCGACCCGTCCAACGGCGAGACGTCCCTCGTGCACACCGAGCACGACCCGGTGTGGACGGACATCGTCCCCGGCCTGCCCGCCCGGACCGACTCCGGCGACCTCGTCTGGACGACCGAGGACCGCGACACCGACACGCGCCGCATCACCGTCGCGGGCAAGCCGGTGACGCCCGCCGGGCTGCAGGTCCGCGCGGTGCTCGGGGTGGACGGCGAGTCGATCCTGTTCACCGCCTCGGAGGAGCCCACCGAGATCCACCTGTACTCCTGGGAGGCGGGCGAGGTGTCGCGGCTGACCGAGGGGCAGGGCGTCTTCGGCGGCGTCCGCTCCGGCGGCGTCACCGTGGTGACGGGCGCGCGGCTCGACGCCCCCGGCGCGCAGATCGAGGTGCGCACGCCGGCCGGGACGCACCCGGTCGCCTCGTTCGCCGAGACCCCGGTGATCACCCCGCGGGTGGAGCTGCTGCGCGCCGGCGACCGGGAGATCCGCACCGCCGTGCTGCTGCCGACCGGGTGGACGCCCGACCAGGGCCGCCTGCCCGTCCTCATGGACCCCTACGGCGGGCCGCACGCCCAGCGCGTGCTCGCCGTCCAGCGGATGTTCTGCGAGCCGCAGTGGCTCGCCGACCAGGGCTTCGCCGTCGTCATCGCCGACGGCCGCGGCACCCCGGCGCGCGGCCCGGCGTGGGACCGCGCGGTGCGCGGCGACTTCGTCGGCCCCGTCCTGGACGACCAGATCACCGCGCTGATCGAGGCGGCGCGCAGGCACCCGGCCGCGCTCGACCTCGACCGCGTCGGCATCCGCGGCTGGTCGTTCGGCGGCTGGCTCGCGGGCCTCGCCGTGCTGCACCGCCCGGACGTCTTCCACGCGGGCATCGCGGGCGCCCCCGTCACCGACTGGCGCCTGTACGACACCCACTACACCGAGCGCTACCTGGGGCACCCGGACGAGGAGCCGGAGAACTACGCCGCGAACTCCCTGATCGAGCGGGCCGCCGAGCTGAAGCGCCCGCTGATGATCATCCACGGCCTGGCGGACGACAACGTGGTGGCCGCCCACACCCTCCGCCTGTCGTCCGCCCTGCTGGCGGCGGGCCGCCCGCACACGGTCCTGCCCCTGTCGGGAGTGACCCACATGACCCCGCAAGAGGTGGTCGCAGAGAACCTCCTGCACATCCAGATCGATTACCTGAAGTCGGCCCTCTCCGGCTGACCCCCGTCGACGAGGACGGCTAGGTGGTCGAGCCGCCGTGCCAGGAGCGCCATAGGGCCGCGTAGGAGCCTTGCGCGGCCAGCAGGTCCTCGTGGGTGCCCAGTTCGGTGATGCGGCCGTCCTCCACCACCGCCACGCGGTCGGCGTCGTGCGCGGTGTGGAGGCGGTGCGCGATCGCCACGACGGTCCGGCCGTCCAGGACGGCGGCGAGCGAGCGTTCGAGGCGGCGCGCCGCGCGCGGGTCGAGCAGCGACGTCGCCTCGTCCAGCACGAGCGTGTGCGGGTCGGCGAGGACGAGCCTGGCCAGCGCGAGCTGCTGCGCCTGCGCGGGCGTCAGCGCCGCGCCGCCGGAGCCGACGACGGTGTCCAGGCCGGGGCCGTCCCAGTCGACGGCCGCGAGCATCCGGCGGACGTCGTCGTCGGACGCGTCCGCGCGGGCCATCAGCAGGTTCTCCCGGAGCGTGCCGCGGAACACGTGGTGCTCCTGCGTGACGAGGGCGACCTCGCGGCGCAGCCCGTCCAGCGGCAGCTCGACCAGCGGGACGCCGCCGACCGTGACGGAGCCGGAGCGCGGGCCGTCCACCCCGGCGAGCAGGCGGCCGAGGGTGGACTTGCCCGCGCCGCTCGGCCCGACCACCGCGAGGCGCTCGCCGGGCCGCAGGTCGAGGTCCACGCCGTGCAGGACGTCGTCGCCGGGCCGGTAGGCGTAGCGGACGCCGCGCGCCGCGAGCCGTTCCCCGGACGGCCGCCGCCCGTTCGGGGTCCGGTCCGGCGGGACGTTCCCGACGCCGAGCAGCCGGGCCAGCGACGCGCTGCCGAGCTGCAGCTCGTCCAGCCAGGAGAGCATGGTGTCGACCGGCTCGATGAGCAGCTGCGCGTAGAGGGTCGCGGCGGTCACCTGCGCGAGCGTCGCCATGCCGTGGAGGTAGAGGAGGCCGCCGGCCAGGAGCGTCGCGACCACGGGCAGGACGAAGCTCAGCTCGGCCACGGGGAACAGGACCGTGCGCAGCCGCAGCGTGTACCGCTCGGCCCTGTAGGAGGACGCGATGTCGGCGTCGCCGCGGCGGTGCCGGCGTTCGGCGAGGCCGAGGGCCTCGACGGTGCGGGCGCCCTGGACGGTCTCGGTGAGCCCCTCCGCGATCCGCGCCCACGCCTCGTTCTCCCGCAGGTAGCCGCGGTGCGCGCGGGGCAGGTACCAGCGCATCACCGCGACCAGGGACGGGACGGAGACCAGCACGGGCAGCGCCACTAGCGGCCCGTTCAGCAGCAGCGCGCCGAGCGTGAACCCGCCCACGACGACCGCGACGAGCGTCTCCGGCATCGCGTACCGGACCGACGTGCTCAGCGTGTCCACGTCGCGGGACGCGCGGGTCACCAGGTCGCCGGTGCCCGCCCGCTCCACCGTGGGCAGCGGCAGCGCCAGCACCCGGTCGACGAACTCCTCCCGCAGCTCGGCCAGCACCCGCTCCCCGAGCTTCGCGGACGCGAGGTAGGCGTACCGGATCAGCACGCCCTGCGCGATCACGAACCCGGCGATGGCGAGGCCGGTGGTGTCGACGGCGGCGCGGCCGTCGCGGACGTCCTCGACGAGCGCGCCGAGCAGCCGGGGCGTCACCAGGCCCGCCGCGGCGGCGAGCGCGTGCAGCGCCAGCATCCCGGCGAGGGCGCGCGGATGGCGCAGGACGAGCCGCCGCGCGTACGCCCGCACCTGCGCGGGCGTCGCGATCGGCAGGATCTCGGCGCTCACGGGCTCACCGGCCTCTCCGCCTCTCCCCGCACCGCCTCGCCGCGGGTGACCGCGGCCGCGTAGCGCGGGTCCTCGTCGAGCAGGTCGCGGTGCCGTCCTTCGGCGACGACGACCCCGTCCTCGAGGAAGGCGACGTGGTCGGCGCGGTCCAGCATCAGCGGGCTGGTCGTGCAGACCACGGTGGTGCGGCCCGCGCGCGCCCGGCCGAGCCGCTCGGCGATGCGGGCCTCGGTGTGCGCGTCCACCGCGCTGGTCGGCTCCACCAGGATGAGGACCTCGGGGTCGGCGGCGAGCGCCCGCGCCAGCCGGAGGCGCTGCCGCTGGCCGCCGGAGAACTCCCGCCCGGCCTCGGCCACGTGCGCGTCCAGGCCGACCGAGGCGACGACGTCCTCGGCGCAGGCGGCGCGGATCGCGGCCCGCAGCGCCGCCTCGTCGCCGTCCGGCGCCAGGGACTCGCCCAGCGGCCCGGCGAAGAGGCGGTCCTCGTTGACGGCGACGAGGATCCGCTCGCGGACGTCCGCGACCTCGTGCAGCGGGAGGCCGCCGAAGTCGACGTCGCCGCCGGCGTAGCGGCCGAGCCGGTCGGCGACGGCCTGCGCGTCGCGCGGGTCGCCCGCCGCGATCGCGGTGACCCGCCCCGGCCGCACGACCAGCCCGGACGCGATGTCGACCAGCTCCGCGGGCGCCGCCGGCCGGGCCGTGCCGGCGGCCGGCAGCTCGGGGTCGATCGCCAGCAGCGCGGTCACCCGGCCCGCCGCGACCAGCCCCTTGGTGATCTTGCCGGCGGCCTCGCCGAGCGTCTTCAGCGGGACGATCAGGAACACCGCGTAGCCGTAGAAGGCGACCAGCTCGCCGACGCCGATCGTCCGGTCGGCGGCGAACCGGGCGCCGACCCAGGTCACCAGCGCGATCAGCAGGCCGGGCAGCAGGACCTCGGCCCCGTTCATCCGGGTCTCGGCCCGCGCGACCGCCACCCCGGCGCCGCGCACCCGCTGCGACTCGGCCCGGTAGCGGGCGGAGAACAGCGCCTCCCCGCCGATGCCGCGCAGGACGCGCAGCCCCGCGACCAGGTCGGTGGCGTGCGTGCTCAGCTCGCCGACCAGTTCGCGGTGGGCGAGCTCCCGGTCGCGGTAGGGGCGCAGCAGCGGCGCCGCGATCGCCAGGATCAGCGGGACGCCGACCAGCACGATCAGCCCGAGCGGCGGCGACGCGCTCAGCAGGATGGCGGCGACGGCCACGATCGCGACGACGGCGCCCGACCCGCGCGACACGATGTCGAGGGCGTCCCCGATGTGCGACACGTCGGACAGGCCGATGCTCACCACCTCGCCCGCGCTCAGCCGCTTCGGCAGGGTCCCGCCGAGCCGGGTCGCCTGCCGGGTGACGATCTGGACCGTCCGGTAGGCGGCCGCGAGCCAGTTGAACACGGCGAACCGGTGCCGGGCGGCGCCCGCGGCGGCCTGCACGACGCCGAGGCCGAGCAGCGCGCCGGACCAGGTGAGGAGGGCGCGCTCGTCCCGCGCCGCGAGGCCGTCGCCGATGGCGCGGCCGATCGCGGCGGGCATGAGGGCCTGGCCGAGCATCCAGACCACGCCGAGGGACGCGCCGGCGGAGACGCTGCGCCATTGGGCGCGCAGCAGCCAGAGCAGGTAGCGCGCGGGTGTCCGGTGATCTGGCCGGCCGGGATCCTTTTCCGGCAACGGCTTCACTCGACGCAGGTTATGCGGCGGAACACCGAAAGTTCGACTGGTTTTTCACCTGCGCCGATCGGTTTCGGACAGACCGGAAATACTCATCGGGACGCGCTCAGGGGGTGCGCCGCGAGGTGAGGACACGCTAAGGTCTGGGACGTACGGAGCGACGCTTCCTCCGCTCCTTGAGCCGGGACCCTGGCGGCTAGGCCAATGCCGCTGCCCCGGCGCGGTCCGTCGCGCCCACCCGCGGCCGCGGGAATAAGCGGGACGTTACCGGCCGTTGCCAGTGCCGTCAGCCCGACTTCCGGAAGCCCTGTGAGCACGCTCAGCCATCAGATGCCCAGCCGTCCGTCGTACCCCTACACGACGGGTACCGAGGACAGGATCGACCTGCTCCTCATCGACGACGACCCCTCCGACGTCCGCATGGTCGAGAAGATGCTCGCCGAGAGCGGCGTGGACGTCGAGATCACCGTCGCGCCCGACCTCGCCGCCGCGCGGCGGTCGCTGACGCGGCGCACCCAGTGCATCATCGTCGACCTGTCCGCCCCCGGCATCGACCGGCTGGACGGGCTGCGGCAGGTGCTGGCGCTGTCCGGCCCGGCCGCCGTCGTCGTCCTCACCGGCCTGGACGACGCGCACCTCGGCGTGCAGGCGGTCGCCGCCGGCGCCGAGGACTACCTGGTCAAGCAGGAGGTCGACGCGCCGCTGCTGGCCCGCGCGATCCGCTACGCCATCGAGCGCAAGCGCTCGGAGGAGGCCGAGCGGCGGCTCGTCGAGGCCCGCATCCTCGGCCGGGAGAACGCCCGGCTGGAGCGCGGGCTGCTGCCCGTCCCGCTCATCGACGACCCGGCGCTGCGGCACCACACCCGGTACCGGCCCGGCCGCCGGCGCGCCCTGCTCGGCGGCGACTTCTACGACACCGTGCAGACCGAGGGCGGCGCCGTCCACCTGATGATCGGGGACGTCTGCGGGCACGGCCCGGACGAGGCGGCGCTCGGCGTCCAGCTCCGCATGGCCTGGCGGACGCTCGTGCTCGCCGGGCACACCGGCGAGCAGCTCCTCGGCACCCTCGACACCGTCCTCGGGCACGAGCGGCGCAGCGAGGAGATCTTCACCACGCTCTGCATGATCACGATCGCGCCGTCCCGGCGGACCGCGCGGATGCACCTCGCCGGGCATCCGCCGCCGCTGCTGTTCCGCGGCGCCCTCGGCGAGGACGGCGAGGTCGCGGCGCTGCCGGAGTACGCGCACGGCCCCGCGCTCGGCCTGCTGCCGGGCGCCGAGTGGCCGACCACCGAGATCGACCTCGGCGAGTCCTGGAGCCTGATGCTCTACACCGACGGCCTGATCGAGGGCCGGGTCGGCGACGGCTCCGACCGCCTCGGCACCGACGGCCTCGTCGAACTGGCCCGGGTGGCGCGCGCCCGGGGCGCCACCGGGCGCGCGCTGATCGACGACCTGGTGACCGAGGTGGAGCGCCTCAACGGGGACGCCCTGACCGACGACCTCGCCGTCCTGCTGCTGTCCCGGCAGCCCGGACAGGGTTGAGCCCCCTGCTAAGCACAAGCCGCTGACCTCGGTCAATGTCTTCTGGGTCACTCGTTTCCGGAGTTCCCGGTAACGCTGTGAGATCACTCACCGCGCGGAACGTTACGGAACGGACACAAGGTCGGCGCGGCGTGCGTTCATAGCCTGCGGCTATCGCCACGAGTGCGCTGATGACTTGGAACTATTCTTCAATCCGGACATACGGTGCAGGTCGTGGCTATAGCGATACCTGCGATCTACCGATCGACCGTCGGCAAGAAGGCCGTCATGGCGGTGACCGGCGGCGTCCTCGTGCTGTACCTGGTCGCGCACATGGTGGGCAACCTGAAGATCTTCATGGGCGCGGAGGACTTCAACCACTACGCGCACTGGCTCCGCACGATCGGTGAGCCCGCGGTACCGCACCGGGCCGTCCTGACCCTCATCGAGGTCGTGCTGGCCGTCTCGGTCGCCCTGCACATGTGGTCGGCGGTGTCGCTCGCCCGCCGCGCCTCGGCCGCGCGCCCGGTGAAGTACCGGTCGAGGAAGAAGTCGCACGCGCAGGGCTACGCCGCCCGCACGATGCGCTACGGCGGCGTCATCATCGCCGTCTACGTCATCTGGCACCTGCTGGACCTCACGTTCTTCGTCGTGAACCCCAAGGGCGCCGACGCCACCCCGTACGAGCGGATGGTCGCCGACTTCGACCCGTCCCGCTGGTACATCACCGTCTGGTACGTCGCCGCCGTCCTCCTCGTCGGCCTGCACCTCAACCACGGCATCTGGAGCGCGTTCCAGACGCTCGGCCTGCGCAGCCCGCGCAGCCACAACGCCCTGCGGGGCCTCGCCGCGACCACCGCCGCCCTGATCACGCTCGGCTTCGTCGCGGTCCCCGTCTCCATCACGTTCGGATGGGTGAGCTGACCATGACCGACAGCTTCTACAGGACCGGCGAGCCGATCGCCGACACCAAGGCGCCCAAGGGCCCCATCGAGGACCGCTGGACGACGCGCAAGTTCACCGCCAAGCAGGTCAACCCGGCCAACAAGCGCAAGAAGAAGATCATCATCATCGGCACCGGGCTGGCGGGCGGCTCCGCGGGCGCGACGCTCGGCGAGGCCGGCTACCACGTCATCCAGTTCTGCTTCCAGGACTCCCCGCGCCGCGCCCACTCGATCGCCGCGCAGGGCGGCATCAACGCCGCGAAGAACTACCGCAACGACGGCGACAGCGTGTACCGGCTGTTCTACGAGACGGTGAAGGGCGGCGACTTCCGCTCCCGCGAGTCGAACGTGTACCGGCTCGCCGACATCTCCCGGAACATCATCGACCAGTGCGTCGCGCAGGGCGTCCCGTTCGCCCGCGAGTACGGCGGCCTGCTCGACAACCGCTCGTTCGGCGGCACGCAGGTCTCCCGCACCTTCTACGCCCGCGGGCAGACGGGCCAGCAGCTGCTGCTCGGCGCCTACCAGGCGCTGATGCGGCAGGTGGACGCCGGCAACGTCGAGCTGTACCCGCGGCACGAGATGCTCGACCTGATCATGGAGGACGGGCGGGCGCGCGGCGTCGTCGTCCGCAATCTCATCAACGGCGAGATCAAGCACTACACGGCGGACGCGGTCGTGCTGGCGTCCGGCGGCTACGGCAACGTGTACTTCCTGTCCACGAACGCGATGGGCTCGAACGTCACCGCGTCCTGGCGCGCCCACCGGCACGGCGCCCTGTTCGCCAACCCCTGCTACACGCAGATCCACCCGACGTGCATCCCGGTCAGCGGCGACCACCAGTCCAAGCTGACGCTCATGTCGGAGTCGCTGCGCAACGACGGCCGGGTGTGGGTGCCGAAGAAGGCCGGCGACACGCGCAAGCCGTACGACATCCCCGAGGACGAGCGCGACTACTACCTGGAGCGCATCTACCCGTCCTTCGGCAACCTCGTGCCGCGCGACATCGCGTCCCGCGCGGCGAAGAACGTCTGCGACGAGGGGCGCGGCGTCGGCCCCGGCGGGCTCGGCGTCTACCTCGACTTCGCCGACGCGATCGAGCGGCTCGGCCGCGACCAGGTCGAGGCCAAGTACGGCAACCTCTTCCAGATGTACGAGCGCATCACCGGCGAGAACCCGTACGAGACGCCGATGCGCATCTACCCCGCCGTCCACTACACGATGGGCGGCCTGTGGGTGGACTACGACCTGGAGTCCTCGATCCCGGGCCTGTTCGTGATCGGCGAGGCGAACTTCTCCGACCACGGCGCGAACCGGCTCGGCGCGTCCGCGCTGATGCAGGGACTGGCGGACGGGTACTTCGTCCTCCCGAACACCATCGGCGACTACATCGCCCGCAACCAGCTCCCGCCGGTCGCCGAGACCGCGATCAGCGAGGCCGAGGAGCGGGTGCGCACCCGGATCGAGAAGCTGCTGTCGATCGACGGGGACCGCTCCGTCGACTCCTTCCACCGCGAGCTCGGCCACATCATGTGGGAGTACTGCGGGATGGAGCGCACCGAGGAGGGGCTCCGCAAGGCCCTGGAGCTGATCCCGGCGCTGCGCGAGGAGTTCTGGACGCGGGTCAAGGTGACCGGCAGGGGCGAGGAGCTGAACCAGCAGCTGGAGAAGGCCGGCCGCGTCGCCGACTTCTTCGAGCTGGCCGAGCTGATGGTCATCGACGCGCTGCACCGCACCGAGTCCTGCGGCGGCCACTTCCGGGCCGAGAGCCAGGACGAGGACGGCGAGGCCAAGCGGGACGACGAGAACTTCGGCTACGTCGCCGCCTGGGAGTGGGCCGGGGAGGGCGAGCAGCCCATCCTCCACAAGGAGGTCCTGGACTTCGAATACGTCAAGCCGACGCAGCGGTCGTACAAGTAGCAGAGGTCGTACACGTAATCATGAAGCTCACACTGCGCGTCTGGCGCCAGAGCGGCCCCCAGGACGAGGGCAGGATGGTCGAGTACAAGCTCGACGACATCTCCCCCGACGCCTCGTTCCTGGAGATGCTGGACGTCCTGAACGAGAAGCTCATCGCCGAGGGCGAGGAGCCGGTGGCGTTCGACCACGACTGCCGCGAGGGCATCTGCGGCATGTGCTCCCTCGTCATCAACGGCACGCCGCACGGGCCGGAGCGGGCCACCACCACCTGCCAGCTCCACATGCGCAAGTTCAGGGACGGCGAGGTCATCGACGTCGAGCCGTGGCGGGCCAAGGCGTTCCCGGTCGTGAAGGACCTGGTCGTCGACCGCTCGGCGTTCGACCGGGTGATCCAGGCCGGCGGCTACATCACCGCGCCGACCGGCACCGCGCCGGAGGCGCACTCGACCCCGGTGCCGAAGCCGGACGCCGACCGCGCGTTCGACGCCGCCGAGTGCATCGGCTGCGGCGCCTGCGTCGCGGCCTGCCCGAACGGCTCGGCCGCGCTGTTCCTCGGCGCCAAGATCACCCACCTGGGCCTGATGCCGCAGGGCCAGCCGGAGCGCTGGGACCGCGTCGTGTCCATGCTGGAGGCGCACGACGAGGAGGGCTTCGGCGGCTGCACCAACACCGGCGAGTGCACCGCCGTCTGCCCGAAGGAGATCCCGCTCGACGTCATCGGCCGCCTCAACGGCGACTACCTGAAGGCGACCGCCGGCGGCAGGAAGCGCTGACGCGCGCCCGCACGGGCCCCCGATCCCGGCCCCGCCCGGAGTACCGGGCGGGGCCGTTCTAGGGTGAACGCATGATCACACTCGTGCCCTACCACCAGGACGAACGGCTGCCCGACTCGTCCTTCCCCCTGCCGGGCCCCGACGTCGTCCCGGTCACCCGCGACCTGCCCGAAGGCGGCGTGTGGGAGCGCGTCGCGGCCCTGTTCGAGCTCGTGTCCGCCGAGGTCGCCGACCAGGTCGCCGGCGGCACCCGCCCCACCGTGGTCTCCGGCGACTGCCTGACCTCGGAGGCCGTCCTCGCCGGTCTCCAGCGCGCCGGGGTGGACGCGGCCGTCGTCTGGTTCGACGCGCACGGCGACATCCACACCGTCGAGAGCTCGACCTCCGGCTACATCGGCGGGATGCCGCTGCGGCAGATCCTCGGCGCCGACACCGGACTGCTGGCGGACCCACTCGGCTTGCGCCCCCTGCCCGAGGACCGCGCCGTGCTGGTGGACGCCCGCGACCTGGACCCGGCCGAGGCCGAGTTCCTGGCGTCCTCGCGGGTGCGGCACTGCCCGGTGGACGACGTGGCCCTGCCGGACGGGCCGCTCCTCCTGCACATCGACGTGGACGTCATCGACAAGGACGACCTGCCGGGCCTCAAGTTCCCGGTGGGCGGAGGCCCCTCCTACGACGCGGTGGTCGCTTCGGTGCGCCGCATCCTGGCGACCGGTCGCGTGGCCGCGCTCGACGTCGCCTGCCCCTGGCACCTGCCCGAGGGCGACGACGACGCCGTCCGGGCGCGCCTGCTGCGGGACCTGCTGACCGCCTGACCGCGCCTCCGGTTCCGGGAGGCGACCGAAGAAACCGCGGGCCTGACGGGCCGCGGAAGCTAGGCGTCGACGAGGTTCTCGACGCCGGCGGGGAGGGTGCCGGCCTCGCCGGCCTCCACGAGGAACGCCTGCAGGGTCTCCTGGAAGGCGCGCGCGGCGTGGGTGAGCTCGACGTCCTTGCGGTGGGCGAGGGCGACGGTGCGGAGGAGGCCGGGGCCGTGGCGGCCGCGGCGCGCCTCCTCGTCGGCCAGGACGAGCGGCGTTCCGCGCAGGCCGGGGCGTCCGGCGAGGACCATGCTGGGCACGACCGCGATCCCGAGGCCGACCTCCACGAAGCGGAGCACGGCGTCCATCTCGCCGCCCTCCACGGCGAACCTGGGCTCGAACCCGGCGGCCCGGCACGCGCTGATCGTCGCCTCGCGCAGGTCGTATCCGGGGCGGAACATCACCAGGGGGCGGTCCTGGAGATCCTCGATGCGCAGGTACGAGCGGCGCGGCAGCGACCGCTGCTCCGCGGGCGAGGCCACCACCAGGTACTCGCGCAGGATCGGGGTCGTGTCCAGGGGCGGGTCGCCCTGCAGCGGCAGGATGACCAGGGCCAGGTCGAGGGAGCCGCGCGTCAGCTCGCGGACGAGGTCGCGCGAGCCTCCCTCCTCGACGATGAGCTGGATGCCCGGATACCTGTCGTGGAAGCGGCGCAGGACGTCCGCCAGCAGGCCCGCGCACAGGGACGGGGTGGCGCCGAGGCGCACCCGGCCGCGTTTGAGGCCGGCGAGTTCCTGCACTTCGAGGCGGGCCGTGTCGACGTCCGCCAGGATGCGCTTGGCCAGGGGCAGCAGCGCCTCGCCGGCGGGCGTCAGGGTGATGTTGCCGCGCGCCCGCCGGAACAGGGAGACGTTCAGCTCGCTCTCCAGCGCGCGGATCTGCTTGGACAGCGACGGCTGCGCGACCCGCAGGAGCTCCGCGGCCTGCGTGAAGTGGCGCACCTCCGCGACCGCGACGAAGTAGGCGAGCTGCTGTAGCTGCATCCTGCACAGAGTACGGCCCGCCCGGCCGCGCGGGACGCTCCGGGGTCGCCGCGCTCGGCGGCCTACCGCGCGTGGCGGCGCAGGGCCTGCAGGTCGTGGACGATCAGCCGCCGCCGGCCCGTCTCGATCCAGCCGTGCCGGCGGAGCGTGCGCAGCGCCTTGCTGACCGCCTCGCGGGAGGCGCCGACCCAGCCGGCCAGCTCCTCCTGCGACAGGTTCAGCGTGATGCGGACGCTCTCCTCGCCGGTGCCCGTCCGGTGCGGCACCCCGAACCGCTCGGCCAGTTCGACGAGCCGCTGCGCGACCCGCCCGGTGGCGTCGAACATGCCGAACTCGACGCGCTTGCGGTCGGCGTCGCGCCAGCGCTGGCACAGCATCCGCATGATGATGATGGAGACGCGGCCGTGCGACTGCAGGAACGCCATGAACTCGTCCGCGCTGACCGCGAGCGCCCGCACCGGTTCGAGGGCCTGCACCGACGCCGACCGGGGCTGCCCGTCGATCGCGGCGACCTCGCCGAGCACCGCGCCGGGCCCGCGCACCGCCAGCAGCGCCTCGCCGCCCTGCTCGTGGTAGGAGAACGCCTTCACCCTGCCGCGCAGCAGCACCGCGACCCAGCCGGGCTCCTCCCCCTCGGTGAACAGCGTGTCCCCCCGCGCGAAGTCACGGACGCGGCCGCGTGATTCCAGGTCCGCGCGTTCCGCCGGGGTGAGGTCGGCAAGGAACGAACCCGGTTCGAGGGGGCTCATGAACTCCACGCTAAAGGGATTCCCCGCCGGCCGCCTCCCGGGAAAGAATCACGTTTCAATCTCGCGTTATGTGCACTATTCCCTACTCGCGCGGCCGCGCGTGCGCCAGGGTGGGTCGCGGCGTGCGCGACCGGACGGCCTTCCGGCGTCCGCGGTGTCCTCGGGGAACGGCGGGGGCGGCGGGCGGCGGTCCGGGGGCACGCCGCCCGCCGTGTTCCGGGGGCGCCGCATGCCAGAGCGCCGCCCCCGCAGCGGAAGCGGCGGAAACGCGAACGCCCCCCGTCGCGCGGGGCGGCGGGGGACGTTCGCGAGAACCGTCGGGGGGACGTCAGGCGGACGGGGTGTCCTGGCCCTTCTTCACGATGCCGAGCTTGCTGCCGAGCCACACCACCGGGTCGTACTTGCGGCCCACGACCCGCTCCTTCATCGGGATCAGGGCGTTGTCGGTGATCTTGATGTGCTCGGGGCAGACCTCGGTGCAGCACTTGGTGATGTTGCAGAAGCCGAGGCCGTGGTCGTCCTGCGCGATGTTGCGCCGGTCGGCCTGGTCGGCCGGGTGCATCTCCAGCTCCGCGATCCGCATCAGGAAGCGGGGGCCGGCGTAGTCCTTCTTGTTCTCCTCGTGGTCACGGATGACGTGGCACACGTTCTGGCACAGGAAGCACTCGATGCACTTGCGGAACTCCTGCGAGCGCTCGACGTCCACCTGCTGCATGCGCAGCTCGCCCGGCTCGGCGTCGCCCGGGTCGAACGACGGGATCTCCCGCGCCTTCTCGTAGTTGTACGACACGTCCGTCACCAGGTCGCGGATGACGGGGAACGTCCGCATCGGGGTGACGGTGACGGTCTCGTCCGGCTCGAAGGTCGACATCCGCGTCATGCACATCAGCTTCGGCATGCCGTTGATCTCCGCCGAGCACGACCCGCACTTGCCCGCCTTGCAGTTCCACCGGACGGCGAGGTCGGGCGCCTGCGTGGCCTGCAGCCGGTGGATGATGTCGAGGACGACCTCGCCCTCGTTCACCTCGACGGTGTAGTCGGTGAGCTCACCGGAGCCCTCGTCGCCGCGCCAGACCCGGAACTTGGCCTCGTAGCTCATCGGTCGCTCTCCTCCTCGTCCGCGGCGGCGGTCGCACCCGACCCCGCGGCGGCCTCCGCCTCCTCCGTCCTGACCTCCTCGGCCAGGGCCTTCGGCAGCTCCTCGGGCGTCAGGTACTTCTTCAGCTCGTCGTTGTCGAACAGCGCGAGGAGGTCCTCGCGCATCGGGGCGAGCGGCTGCCGGGTCAGCTCCACGTGCGGGGACGCCGGGTCGCCGGCCAGCGAGCAGACCAGGTTGATCTTCCGCCATTCCGCGGACATCGCCGGGTAGTCGTCCCGGGTGTGGCCGCCGCGGCTCTCCCGCCGCTCCAGCGCCGCCTTCGCGATCGCCTCCGACACCAGCAGCATGTTGCGCAGGTCGAGCGCGAGGTGCCAGCCCGGGTGGTAGCCGCGCCCGTCGCCGACCGCGACCGGCTCGACGCTCACGTTCGCGACCCGCTCGCGGAGCTTGCCGAGCGCCTCCAGCGCCTGCTTCAGCTCCTCTTCCCGGCGGATGATGCCGACCAGCTCGTTCATCGTCTGCTGCAGCTCGGCGTGCACGGCGTAGGGGTTCTCGCCGCCCTCCCGCTCGAACGGCGCGAGCGCCTCGGTCGCGGCCGCCTCGATCTCGGCCTCGGGGACGGCCGGGCGCGCGGCCAGGGCGTCCACGTACTCGGCCGCGCCGAGCCCGGCGCGGCGCCCGAAGACCAGCAGGTCCGACAGGGAGTTGCCGCCGAGCCGGTTGGAGCCGTGCATGCCGCCGGACACCTCGCCCGCCGCGAACAGGCCGGGGACCTTCGCCGCGCCGGTGTCGGGGTCGACCTCCACGCCGCCCATCACGTAGTGGCAGGTCGGGCCGACCTCCATCGCCTCCTTGGTGATGTCGACGTCGGCCAGCTCCTTGAACTGGTGGTACATCGACGGCAGCCGCTTGACGATCTCGGCGGCGCCGCCCGGCATCCGGTCGACGACGGTGAGGAACACGCCGCCGTGCGGGGATCCCCGCCCCGCCTTGACCTCGGAGTTGATCGCGCGGGCCACCTCGTCGCGGGGCAGCAGCTCAGGGGGCCGCTTGTTGTTGTCGGGGTCGTCGTACCAGCGGTCGCCCTCCTCCTCGGTGGTGGCGTACTGGTCCTTGAAGACCTCGGGGATGTAGTCGAACATGAACCGCTTGCCCTCGGAGTTCCGCAGGACGCCGCGGTCGCCCCGGACCGACTCGGTCACGAGGATGCCCTTGACGGAGGGCGGCCAGACCATCCCCGTCGGGTGGAACTGGACGAACTCCATGTTCAGCAGCGTCCCGCCGGCGAGCAGCGCCAGCGCGTGCCCGTCCCCGGTGTACTCCCACGAGTTGGACGTGACCTTGAACGCCTTGCCGATGCCGCCGGTCGCCAGCACCACCGCCGGCGCCTCGAACACGACGAACCTGCCGGTCTCGCGGACGTAGCCGAACGCGCCGCAGATCTTGCCGTCGGCGTCCTTGAGCAGGCGGGTGACGGTCGTCTCGGCCCACACCTTGAGCCTGGCCTCGTAGTCGCCGTACTCGGCCTTGTCCTCCTGCTGGAGGGCGACGATCTTCTGCTGGGCGGTGCGGATCAGCTCAAGGCCCGTCCGGTCGCCGACGTGCGCCAGCCGCGGGTACTCGTGCCCGCCGAAGTTGCGCTGGCTGATCTTGCCGTCCTTGGTGCGGTCGAACAGCGCGCCCCACAGCTCCAGCTCCCAGATGCGGTCCGGGGCCTCCTTGGCGTGCAGCTCCGCCATCCGCCAGCTGTTCATGAACTTGCCGCCGCGCATGGTGTCGCGGAAGTGCACTTGCCAGTTGTCGTTGGCGTTGACGTTGCCCATCGCGGCGGCGGCGCCGCCCTCGGCCATCACCGTGTGGGCCTTGCCGAACAGCGATTTGGAGATGATCGCGGTCTTCTTGCCCTGAAGGCGCGCCTCGATCGCCGCGCGCAGCCCGGCGCCGCCGGCGCCGATCACCACGACGTCGTACGAGTGCCTCTCGATCTCAGTCATGATTCCTTGGCCTCAGTTGAAGATTCGCGGGTCGTTGAAGGCGCCGCCCGCGACGAGCGCGATGTACGCGTCGGCCACCACCAGCGTGCCGAGCGTGATCAGCGCGTACGTGCCGTGGCTTTCGTTGATCTTGGACACCCAGCCCCACATCCGGTACCGGAGGGGGTGCTTGGAGAAGTTCTTCAGGCGCCCGCCGACGATGTGCCGGCACGAGTGGCACGACAGCGTGTACAGCCACAGCAGGATCACGTTCACCACCAGGATGACGGTGCCGAGCCCGATCCCGAAGCCGCCGTCCTTGCCGTGGAACGCGCGGATCGCGTCGTAGGTGTTGATGAGGGAGATGAGGACGGCCGCCATCCAGAAGTAGCGGTGCAGGTTCTGGCCGATCAGCGGGAAGCGCCGCTCCCCGGTGTACTTGCCGTGCGGCTCCTTCACGGCGCACGCCGACGGCGACGCCCAGAACGACCGGTAGTACGCCTTGCGGTAGTAGTAGCAGGTCAGCCGGAACAGCAGCAGGAACGGCAGCGAGACGGCCGCGAAGGGGATCCAGCCGCGGGTGCCCGCCGGGAGGAACGTCCCGAACTCCGCCGCGTCGCCGGTGTGCCCGTCGACCGTGACGTTGTTGCAGATCTCGTTCAGGCACGGCGAGTAGAACGGCGTCAGGTAGTGGTACTGCGGCACGTAGAACGCGGAGCCCCAGAATGCCCGCACGGTCGCGTAGACCACCCACGCCGTGAAGATCACGAAGATGCTGAGGGGGTACAGCCGCCAGTTGTCCTTGCGGAGGGTTCGTTCCTTGATCTGGGCGCGCGTCCTGGACGGCGCCTCCACAGTGCTCATCGATCGCTCTCCTGAGCTCGGGTCGTCGTGTCCCCGTACCACGGTCCGCGCGCACCATGCGGGCGCCGCGCCCCGCCGCCGGCCCCATCGCGCGATCGCGCCGTGAGCCGTGGCCATGCGTCCCGGCGGGGGCCGCCGCTCCGGCGGCCGCGGGCCGGTGCCGCAAGCGGGCGGTGACGCCTCGTGTGCGCTTCCAGCGAAGCGACCCTACGCCACCTGCCGGGAGCTGTGACATACATAACAGCCAGACCCGCATGTGAGCCTGACCACAGACTTTAGCCCCGTCCCAGGCCCGCCGCACGGTCCGCCGCCCATAACCAGTTGTTATGGCACAGCGGAATCGAGATGAGCGCGCTACGGAATGACCGCACGGTCGCCGCACCCTGGATCACCCGCCGGCCCGCGGCGGCCGGTCGGACGGCGGGACGGCCCGATCCGGACGCGGACAATTTCCCGGTTCTGTCAACAGAACAGACACGTCGAGCATCCAACTAGGGGATGCTCCCGCTCCCCGCGCGCCCCGCCGCATCCATAGAATGATCAATCGCCCTGAACCGCCCGCCCCCACCGGGGCCCGTCCGAGACGTGACCTATGAGCGACGAAGACCCCGGCCGCGACGATCTCGCGGGGGACAAGGCCGCCCACACCGCCCCGGAAGCCCCCGAGCCCGCCCAGAGCGGCGCAAAGCCGGACGGCGGCGACTCCGAGGACGCTGCTCCGGCCGAGTCCGGCCAGGACGGCGGCGGTACGGATTCCGAAGGCGGTACGGATTCCGAAGGCGGTACGGATTCCGAAGAACGAGGAACTTCCGAAGAACGAGAAACCGCCGCCGGCGAGGACGGCGAGTCGGGTGCCGCCTCGGCCGGGCCTACTTCCGATCCGAGTGACGGCGCGTCGGAGGGCGAGGAGGGCGCGGAGCGAGCCGACGGCGGCTCCTCCCCCACCGCGGACACGCCCGCTGCCGGTGAGGGCGGTGGAGGCAGGAAGCGCGGCCGCCGCCGGAAGGTGCTGCGGCGGGTCGCGATCGGGGCGGTCGTCGTCATGCTGCTCGGGGGCGGCGGGGCGGCCTGGCTCTACCACGACCTCGTCGGCGGCATCGAGCAGGAGCACGTCAGCGACAAGCTCGGGACGAACCGGCCGAAGAAGCTGAACAAGTCGCTCAACATCCTGCTGATCGGGTCCGACACCCGGGAAGGCGAGAACGCGCGCTACGGCGCGGCGGCGGGGTTGTCGGGGGCGAGGTCGGACACCACGATCCTGCTGCACCTCTCGCCGAACCGCGACCAGGCCATCGGGATCAGCTTCCCGCGCGACTCGATGGTGAAGATCCCCGAGTGCAGGAAGGAGAAGGGCGGGACCGTTCCAGCGCAGTTCGGGATGCTGAACGCCGCGTTCGCGTATGCCGGCCCCACGTGCACGTGGAAGACCTTGGAGTCGCTCACCGGCATCCACATCGACCATTTCGTCCAGGTGGACTTCGCCGGGTTCAAGCGGATGGTGGACGCGCTGGGCGGCGTGGAGATCTGCGTCGACAAACCCGTGAACGACCCGCGAGCCGAGCTGTACCTGAAGGCGGGCAAGCAGACCGTGAAGGGCGAGCAGGCGCTCGGCTACGTCCGGGCCCGCTACTCGCTCGGGAACGGCTCCGACCTTGAGCGGATCGAGCGGCAGCAGAAGTTCATGGCGTCGGTCGTCGACAAGGCCACGAGCAGTTCCGTCCTCACGGATCCGGCCAAGACGTACAAGTTCCTCAAGGCCGCGACCAAGTCGATGACCACCGACGACGACCTCGACCTGGCGGCGATGCGGAAGCTGGCGGACGGCCTGAAGGGGATGAGCGCCGGGCAGGTGCGGTTCGTGACCGTCCCGGTGGAGCGCTACGCCCCGGACCCGAACCGCGTCCAGTGGAACCAGGAGCTGGCGAAGCCGCTGTTCGAGGCGATCCAGCACGACAGCGAGCTGCCCGCCGAGCCGGCGAAGCCGGTGAAGGCCCAGCCGGCGCCGCCCGCGCCCGGCAAGGTGCACGTCACCGTCGTCGATGCGGGCGGCAAGGACAAGCTGGTCGAGCGGGTCGTCACGCAGCTCAAGCGGCGCGGCTACAAGGTCGCGAAGAAGGTCGAGAAGGGCGCCGCCGCGGCGGAGAGCCGCCTCGTCTACTCGCCGGCGGCGGAGCAGCAGGCTTCGGCGCTCGCACGGGAGGTCCCCGACGCTCTGCTCACCCCGGACGCGCAGGCGCCGGAGGGCGGGGTGCGGCTCGTCATCGGCGCGAACGGCGTCCGTCTCGCGCCGCCCGCCATCAACAGGATCGGCGGCGGGGTGAAGGGCGGCCAGAAGCTCTGCAAGTGACGTCTCAGGCGGCCGCGAACGCCAGGACGGAGACGAGCGCCCCCGCGAGCATGCAGGGGCCGAAAGGGAACTCGCCCTTGCGCGTCCGCCGGACGATCATGATTCCGGCGGCGGCGAGGCCGCCGAGGAGGTAGGTCGCGAGGAGGCCGAGCACCCAGGCGTCCCGGCCGAACCAGCCGAGGTAGAGACCGAGCACGCCGGACAGTTTGACGTCCCCCATCCCGATCCCGGACGGGACGATGAGCGCCTGCGCGAAGTACAGCGCGAACAGCGCGGCCATGCCGATGAGCGCGTGCCCGAACCGCTGCGGCCCGTCGCCGGTGAACGGCGCGGCCACCGCGAGCAGCGCCGCCGCCAAGCCGTAGGACGGCAGCGTGAAGCGGTCCGGCAACCGCTTGACCTCGACGTCGATGAAGCCGAGCAGGACGCCGACCGCGGCCAGGTACAGCAGCGCGGGGAGGACCGGGTCCGCTCCGGGCCGCCACCCCAGCACGCCGAACAGGACGGCCGTGGCCGCGCCCATCAGGATCCGGCGGCGGCGCGGGACGCCGCCGACGTACGGCGCCGCCATCGGCGCCATGAGCAGCCCGGCGGCGAACCCCGCCGGCGGCAGCACGAACGCGATCACCGTCTCTCGTCCCGTCCCGCGTCACGCCAGGTGGGCGGCCAGGGACGCGATCCCGATGGCCGCGAACACGCAGCCGGCGGCCACCATTCCGGCCGAGCCCGCGAGGGCGCGCCCGGACGAGGTGTCCATGCGCGCCTTGCGCGGGTCGCGCGGGTCGTACAGGACGCCGACCTGGTAGCCCTTGAGCCTGAAGAGCTCGTAGGAGCCGGCCCGGGTCTCACCGACCGTCTCGATGTCGGCGCCGTCCAAGGTGCGGAAGCGCAGCACCGGGAAGTACTCGTAGGAGTCGGTGGTCGAGGTCCGATGGACCCCGGCGACGATCCCCGGGACGCGGTGCGCCGCGGCGAGGAACGCGCGGGACGCGCGGTAGCGGTGGACGCCGCCGGCCGCGAGGGCCGAGCCGAGCAGCAGCGGCACGATCACTAGAAGCCAATCCGACATCACCGGTACCCGCCGCGCTCATCCGATCCGGTCCCGCCGCGCACGGCCGGGTCCCGCCGACCCGCGGCCTCCCCACAACGTACAGCACCGCCCGGGCGCCGCCCGCGCGCTCCGCGCGACCCGTCCCGGCCGACCGCGCGGCCGCTCCGGGTGCGGGGCGGGCGCAGGCTCTAGAGTCTGTGTGTAGGCCCGACACTGGAGACGACGGCGATGACGAATCCTTCGGACCCCGGCCACCCACCGCGCCCGCAGGCGCCCGATCCGGCCGGAGGCCCGTACGGTCCGCAGCCCGGTCCGCAGCCGAACGTCCCCGGCCCGCGCACGCCGGGTCCGGGCGGCCCAGGGACGGGGCCGCAGCCGTGGGCCCCGGCCGAGCCCGCCGAGAAGGGGCTGCTGGCCGCGCTGCTGGACACCGATTTCAACGCCCTGGTGACCCCGAAGCTCGCGAAGACGGTCTACGTCCTGTCGCTGATGCTGATCTCCCTGGAGTGCCTGGGCATCCTGCTGTTCGGCCTCTGGACGCTCGTCTCGACCCGGTTCTGGCTGGGCGGGCTCATCGTCATCGTCGCGACGCCGCTCATCTGGCTGGTCCAGATGCTGCTCGTGCGGATCTTCGTGGAGGCCGTGGTGGTGCGGTTCAAGCAGGCCGAGTATCTGCGGGTCATCAAGGACAAGAGCTAGACGGGGCTGCTGGTGGGCGAGTTCGACGGCACGCCGCCGCGGGACACCCGGCGGGACGCCGGGGCGACGCGGCGCGACGACGCGCGCGTTCCCGGGCCCCGGGCGGCCGCGGAGACGACGCGGGACGGCACGGCGGCCGGCGGCGATCCGCTGATGCGGCTGCCGGCGGTGCTCGGCGAGCGGTACACGACGGTCGCGGAGCTGCCGGTGCAGGGCGCCGAGTCGGACCTGCTGCTGGTGCGGGACGCCGCCGGCGGCGAGTACGTGGTGAAGATCTTCCGCCGCGGCTACCGCGCCGACCGGGACGTCTGGGCGAAGCTGCCCGCGCTCGACTCGCCGCACGTCCTGCGGATCCTGGAGACCGGGCACGCGGACGGGCGCGACTACGAGGTCACCCCGTACGTGCCGGACGGCAACCTGCGGGCGCTGACGGGGCGGGGCCCGCTGCCCGCGGAGACGGTCGGCGAGATCGCGGCGCAGCTTTCGGCGGGGCTGGCGGCCCTGCACCGGGCGGGCATCGTCCACCGGGACCTCAAACCCGAGAACGTGCTGGTCACGGCGACCGAGCCGGTGCGCGTGGCGATCGCCGACTTCGGGCTGAGCAAGGTCCTCGACCAGAGCGTGGTGTTCGCGTCGTCGTCGCGGACGCTGGCGTACGCCGCGCCGGAGTCGCTGTCCGGGCAGGTGTCGCCGGCCCGCGACTGGTGGTCGCTCGGCATGATCGTCCGGGAGCTGGCGACGGGGCGGGCGCCGTTCCAGGGCCTGAGCGAGACCGTGGTGGTCGACCATCTGGCGACGCGCCCGGTCGGCGCGGACGACGTCCCCGATCCGCGGCTGCGGACGCTGTGCCGCGGGCTGCTGACCCGCGATCCGCGCAAGAGGTGGTCCGGCGAGCAGGTCCAGGAGTGGCTGGACGGAGGCTCGCCGCCCGTCGCGGAGGAGAGCCCGCAGGCCGAGGCGGGCGACGGCCTCCCCTTCAGGGGCCGCCGCTACACGCGAAGGGACGAGCTGGCGCGCGCGCTCGTCGAGAACTGGGACCACGCCGCGCAGTACTTCTTCGGACGCGGCGAGTCGGGCGAGGCATGGCGGAGCCTGCGCGAATGGCTCGCGGACATCCCGGACGACAGCCGCATAGGTCTCATCGACGGCTACCTCATGACGCGGCTGCCGCCCGACGTGAAGCTGCTGCACCTGGTCCGGTGGCTGGATCCGGCGCTCCCGCCGCACTTCCTCGGCCGCCGGGTCACCGGCGACGACCTTCCGGGGCTCGCCGCGCTGGCCGGCGACCACCGGCACCCCGACCACCGCACCGCCGTCCTCATCGGCCGGGCGCTGTGGGAGCACCATCTGCTGCACGTGCTGGCCGGTTTCGAGGACGCCGGGGAGCTCGCCCGGATCGACGACCAGTGGCGCGCCCACGCGGCGGCGTGGAACGACCTCGTCCGCTGGCTGCGCGGGCAGGACGCCGTGCCGCCGGGCGCGGCGCGGCGGCTGCCCGACGCCGGGGCGGAGGAGCCGCCCGCCGTGCTGCTGGCGCTGCTCGCGCTGGCCGCGCGCCCGGCGGAGACGCACCGGCTGATCGCGGAGGGCGCGGCCCGGGCGCGCGAGGCGGTGTCCGAACCGGTGCCGTGGTTCACCTGGATGGCGGACGGCGCCGGCGACGACCCGCTGCGGCTCCTCGCGGTGACGCGCGCGGCGCCCGAGGCCGTCGTCGAGGCGGAGTCCCGGGCGCGCGAGCGGCGCAGCGAGGAGCAGCGCGCCGAGGCGTTGCGCGCCCGGGAGGCGGAGCGGGAGCGGCAGCGGCTCGCCGGGCGCGGCGCCGCCACGCTCAAGGCGGTCCTGTGGACGCTGCCCGTGCTGTTCTTCTGGCTCGCCGGCAGCTGGGTCGTCGGTTCGCTGTTCGGCGGCGGCGATGACGACGGGACCGCGTCCGTCGGTCTGCACGGCTCCGCGTCGGGCTTCTCCTTCGGCGCGCTGGCCGCCGTGTCGCTGCTCGCCTGGGCGGTGCAGTGCGGCGGCGAGGTGCTGCTGGCGCGCGTGCAGGGCAAGGACTACCTGCCCCACGGCCCGTGGTCGATGCTGTCGGGGGTCCTCAGCGCGAGCGGCCGCGGGTTCTCGAAGGCGTCCCAGACGATGTCGGGCGCCGCGCAGCGGACCGGGCGCCGCGGCTGCGGCCTCGTGCTGATCGCCGTGACGGTCCCGCTGCTGCTCCTGCTGCTCCTGCTCGCGGCGCTGACGTCCGTCGCGAGCCTGCTCTGGGTCCTCTTCATGATCGCCGCCTCCGCCGCGCACGCCGTGGCGGCCGGGGTGCGGCTGCACCGCTGGCGGCAGGCACGCACGATCGGAGGCACTCCTTGAGCAGCGGGATCGACGCGGACATCGCGCTCGACGCGGCGGTGGTGCTCAGCCTGGGCATGAACCGCCTGCTCGGGCGCGGCGCCGGGGCGGCCGGGCGGGGCGCGGAGGCCCTCGCGGCGCTCGCCGCGGGCAGGGCGGAGGCACGGGCGGCGGCGCTCGCCGAGGTCGAGTCCCAGGAGCGCGCGCTGCGCGAGGTCGTGGAGCGCAACGCGCGCATCGCGGCGCTCGCCGAGACGCGCGCGAAGATCGGCGCGGACGTCGCGCTGCCCGAGCAGTGGACGCCCGGGGAGCAGAGCGCCGAAGAGCTGACCGCCTGGTGCGCCGCCGCCGACCGGGCCCTGGACGAGGCGGAGCGGCGGCTGTCCGAGCACCTCGCCGCCCAGGTCAGCGCGCAGCTGTTCGCCGTCCCCGCCGAGGGCCTGGCGGCCGGCGCCGGGAAGAGCGCGCCGCCGCCCGCCGAAGCCGGCGACGTGCGGCGCGACCTCGAAAGGATCATGACCCGGCTGCTGCCCGACGCGGCGGACGAGGAGCGGCGCGCGGTCGCCGAGGCGGCGGCGCTGCTCTCCGGCGCCGGGACGGCGGAGGAGGCCGAGAGCGTCCTGCAGGAGGTGCGGCTGCGCATCCAGGCCGCCAACCGCCGCACCGAGGAGCGCCGCGCGGAGGAGCGGCGGCGGGCGGCCGAGCGCGACGCCGCCGAGCAGGCCGAGGCCGAGCGGCGCTACGTGCTCGACTCGATCACCGCGGCGTTCGAGGACATGGGGTACGAGGTCCACGCCGGGTTCGAGACGCTGACCGCCGAGGACGGCACCGTGACGCTGACGAAGGGCGCCTGGCCCGACCACAGCGTCCGGATGCGGGTCGACGACGCCGCGCACGTCCGGGCGTCGATGGTGCGCGAGCGGCCCGCCGAGAGCGAGGACGACCGGCGGGTCGACGTCGAGCGGGAGCGGGAGTGGTGCGCGGCGTTCGAGGCGGCGCGGGAGCGCCTCGCCGGCGCCGGGATCCGCTCGGACGTGTCCTGGCGGCTGGAGCCCGGAGTGCGTGAGCTGCCAGTTTCGGCGCGGCCGCGGCAGACTAGGGCGCGCGCGGGGCAACGCGAGCGCCACCGCGAACGTCATAACTGAGGTGCCGGGGGACGTGGAATGGACTGGGGGCGCGCCCGCGATGAGCGAAGCGGACCGGGGGACGCGGGGCGCCGCCCCACCGCAGGGGAGCACAGATGAGCATTGAATCGCCGACTCTCGGGGGGCGGCTCCAGGGGTGGCCGCCGTTCGTCCGCGAGCTGGACGCGACCCTCTCCGTGCACTCCCAGTACGTCCTGTCGGGGAACCTGTACGACAGCTTCCTCACGCCGCCGGCGGAGGGCGGCGCGCCCACCGGGCTGCTGCCGCTGCGCGCCCTGCTGTGGGAGGCGCTGCGCTCCAGCGGCGCGTCCTTCATGGCCGTCTACGACCCGGTCGACGGGCTGCAGATCATCCCGGGGACCGGCGACGGCGACTCGGCGCGGGCGGCCGAGCGGCTGCTCGGCAAGATCAAGGCGGACGAGAAGCCCTCGCTGGAGGGGCTGACGCGGCTGCTGGCGGCGGTGGCCCGGCCGAAGGAGGACGTCCGCGCCGCGTTCGTGATCGACTCGGCGTCCCGGATCGCCCGCACCCCGACCGACCTGGAGCCGGCCGAGCGCGACTTCTTCCGGTTCTGCGCGCGGCTGTCGCGCAGCGCCCGGCCCGTGCGGGTGCCGGGCGCGCGGCCGAAGCCGCTCTACAACCCGATCATCTGGCTGGTGGAGCGGCCCGGCGACCTGCCGCCGTGGCTGACGACCGACAACGAGACCATCCGCGAGATCACGATCCCGCGCCCGCATCTCGGCGACCGGCAGGAGACGGCGCGGCTGCTGGCCCGCGCGTTCGGGGTCACCGACATCGGGCAGGACGAGGCGGCCGCGGCGGCCTGCGACGCGTTCGCCGAGCAGGCCGACGGGCTCACGCTGCAGTCGATGATCGAGGTGACCCGGCTGGCGAAGGAGCGCGGCGTCGGCCTCACCGACCTGCCGGACGCCGTCCGCACCTACAAGCTCGGCGTGCTCGACAACCCGTGGAGCCGCGGCCATCTGCGCCGCCGCGTGCTGGAGGGCGAGAAGCGCGTCCCGGAGCGGGTGATCGGGCAGCCGCAGGCCGTCACCAAGACCCTGGACATCCTGAAGCGGGCCGTGCTCGGCCTGTCGGGGGCGCAGGCGACCCGGTCCGGGAGCCGGCCGCGCGGCGTGCTGTTCTTCGCCGGCCCGACCGGCACCGGCAAGACCGAGCTGGCGAAGGCGATCACCGAGCTGGTGTTCGGGGACGAGTCCGCCTACCTGCGCTTCGACATGAGCGAGTTCTCCGGCGAGGGGTCCGGCGACCGGCTGATCGGGTCCCCGCCCGGCTACGTCGGGCACGAGGCGGGCGGCGAGCTGACCAACGCCGTCCGCGAGGACCCGTTCCGGGTGATCCTCTTCGACGAGATCGAGAAGGCGCACCCGCGGATCCTGGACAAGTTCCTGCAGATCCTGGAGGACGGCCGGCTCACCGACGGGCGCGGCAACACCGTCCACTTCTCCGAGTCCATCCTGATCTTCACGTCCAACCTGGGGATGTACGTCCCGGGACGCGACCTCACGACGCGGGACGCGTCCCCGTACGGGGCGCCCGAGCGTGTGCAGAACATCACACCCGGGATGCCGTACGACGAGGTCGAGCAGCGCATCAAGGGCGCCGTCGCCGACCACTTCACCGAGGTCCTCAACCGGCCGGAGCTGCTCAACCGGTTCGGCGACAACATCGTCGTGTTCGACATCGTCGTGTTCGACTTCATCTCCGGCGACGCCGCGCACAAGATCTTCGACCTGCAGCTGGCGAACATCTGCCGCCGCGTCGCCGAGGAGCACCGGCTCTCCCTCGCGGTGAAGGGCGACGCGCTGTCGACGCTCCGCGAATGGTGCACCGAGGAATTGGACAAGGGCGGGCGCGGCATCGGCATGGCGCTGGAGTCGTACTTCGTCAACCCGCTGGCGCGCGCCCTGTTCGACCGGGAGCTCGTCCCGGACGAGAAGATCACGGTGACGGGCGTCCGGCGCGAGGGCAGCATCGTCCATCTGGACCTCCGATGACGGGCGGGGGCGGCACCGGTCCGTCGCTGCTGCTCGCCAAGGCGCACTACCCCGTGACCGCACTCGGCCCCGGAACCCGCGCGGGCATCTGGACGCAGGGCTGCACGCTGCACTGCCGCGGCTGCCTGTCCCGCGACACCTGGGACGCCGACCCGCGCCGCGCCGTGCCCGTCGAGACCGTTTTAGGATGGCTCGCGTCCCTGCCCGGTCCGGTGGACGGAGTGACCATTTCCGGTGGTGAGCCGTTCGAGCAGCCGGCCGCGCTGGCGGCCCTGCTGCGCGGTGTCCGCGCGTGGCGGGAGACCCCCGGCCGTGAGACGATTGAGTTGGACATCTTGGTTTACAGCGGATATGTCTACTCGCGGCTCGCCCGCAGCGGCGCGACCCGCGAGATCCTGGACTTGTGCGACGCCGTGATCACGGGACCGTACGTAGACCGGTTGAATCCGGGGGGGCGACACCCCGGCGGCGGCTCCCTACTCTGGAGGGGGTCGGCCAACCAGCGTGTCGTGCCGCTGTCCCCGCTGGGGCGCGAACGGTACGGGGCACTGGCCGGCGTCGGGAAGACTGGAGAAGGAACAGGGCCCCGAGTACAGGTGTCCGTGGACGAAGGGCCGGAGGGAAGGCGGGTGTACTACATCGGGATCCCGCGAAGGGGTGACATGGAGCACCTGACGTCGAGGCTCGACCGCGCCGGCGTGCGCTCGGGGGATGTGTCATGGCGACCTTGAACTGTCCTGTCTGCGGTGAGCCGCACCAGCAGGGCGACCTGCTCTGCATGAACTGCGGGGCCAACCTGGCGCGCGGCGGGGGCGGCGCCCACCGGCAGGCGCCGGGCGGGTACGACGACCAGCAGCCGCGGGTCCCTCAGCCGCCCGGTCCGGGCGGCCAGTACGGCGGTCCGCCGCCCGGCGGGCAGTACGGGCAGCCGCCGCAGCCCCACGACCCGTACGGGCAGCAGGCCCCGGAGCACCAGCAGCCGGGCCCGCCCGCGCAGCCGCAGGACCCGTGGGGCCCGCCGCAGCAGCAGCAGCCGGACGCGTGGGGTCCGCCCATGCCCCAGCAGGGGCAGGAGCAGCACGGCCAGCCGGGGCCCGGCCAGTACGGCCAGCCGCAGCACGGGC
This sequence comes from Spirillospora sp. NPDC127506, assembly GCF_040302145.1. Lineage (NCBI taxonomy): Bacteria > Bacillati > Actinomycetota > Actinomycetes > Streptosporangiales > Thermomonosporaceae > Spirillospora > Spirillospora sp. NPDC127506. The sequence continues at coordinate 291,757 of NZ_JBEORG010000003.1, forward strand.
AGCCGCAGCACGGCGCCCCCCAGCCGGGCGGGCCGCAGCACGGGGGCCAGCCGCCGATGCAGCACCAGCAGCCGCCCGCCGACCCGTGGGGGCCGCCGCAGCCGCAGCAGCCCCAGGACCAGTGGGGAGCGCCGCAGCCGCAGCAGCCCGGCGGCGACCAGTACGGGCAGCGCGAGCCGCAGTACCCGCCGCCTCAGGAGCAGCAGTACGGCGCCCCGCAGGACCAGTACGGCGCCCCCCAGCAGGCCCAGTACGGCGCTCCCCAGGAGCAGCAGTACGGCGCCCCGCAGGACCAGTACGGGGCTCCGCAGCAGGACCAGTACGGCGCGCCGCAGCCGGGCCCGGCGGACCACCAGTTCGGCCCGCCGCCCCAGCAGCACGGGCAGCCCCCGCACGGCGCGCCCCCGCACGGCGGGCCGCAGCACGGCGGGCCGCCGCTGCCGCCGCACGGCCGTGAGGCGACGCTGCTGCCGCCCGACCACAACCAGGGCCAGCGTCCCCCCGCCCCCGACAGCACGGCGTTCATGTGCCCGTACTGCGAGGCGGTGCTGAGCAACCCGGGCGCCGCGCAGTGCGACTCGTGCCTGCGCCCCCTGCCCAAGCAGGGCACGCCCGTCCTGCGGGTGCAGTTCCCCACGGGCGAGCTGAAGGTGTCCGTCGGCCAGCACCTGGTGCTCGGCCGGGACGCGGGCCAGTCGCCGGTGGCCGCCACGTTCACGCAGTACGACAACGTGTCGCGGCGCCACTCGACGGTCTGGCTCGACCCGTCCGGCACGGCCTGGGTGCGGGACGAGGGCTCCACCAACGGGACGTTCGTCAACGGCGAGCGGCTCCCCCGCGGCGTGGAGGCGCCTCTCCGCGACGGCGACCAGCTCCGCCTGGCCGCCGACGTGACGGGGACCGTCCAGCTGAAGTGACCCGCATGCAAGGAGGCGGCCCCGCGGTTCTCGGAACCGCGGGGCCGCCTCCTTCGCGCTCAGGCCGCTCGCCGGCGGGTCAGCCGGCGCGCTTGGTGCGGGCGCGCATGCGCTCGCGCTCCTTGGCGTCCAGCACGACCTTGCGGATGCGGACGTTCGCGGGCGTCACCTCGACGCACTCGTCCTCGCGGCAGAACTCCAGCGCCTCCTCCAGCGACAGGATCCGCGGCGGGGTGAGCCGCTCCAGCTCGTCGCCGGTGGACGACCGCATGTTCGTGAGCTTCTTCTCCTTGGTGATGTTGACGTCCATGTCGTCGGCACGGGAGTTCTCCCCGACGATCATGCCCTCGTACACCTCGGTGCCCGGCCCGACGAAGAACGTGCCGCGCTCCTGCAGGTTCGTGATCGCGTAGGCGGTGGCGGCGCCCGCGCGGTCGGCGACCAGCGACCCGGACGGGCGGGTGCGCAGCTCGCCGAACCAGGGCTCGTAGCCCTCGAAGACGTGGTGCGCCATGCCGGTGCCGCGCGTCTCGGTCATGAACTCGGTGCGGAACCCGATCAGGCCGCGCGCCGGGACGAGGAACTCCATCCGGACCCAGCCGGTGCCGTGGTTCGTCATGTGCTCCATGCGGCCCTTGCGGACGGCCATGAGCTGCGTGACGGCGCCGAGGTGCTCCTCGGGGATGTCGACGGTGAGCCGCTCGACCGGCTCGTGCTTCCGGCCGTCGATGGTCTTCGCGACGACCTGCGGCTTGCCGACGGTCAGCTCGTAGCCCTCGCGGCGCATGTTCTCGACGAGGATCGCGAGGGCCAGCTCGCCGCGGCCCTGCACCTCCCACGCGTCCGGGCGCTCGGTCGGCAGCACCCTGATCGACACGTTGCCGACCAGCTCGCGGTCGAGGCGGTCCTTGACCATGCGGGCGGTGACCTTGGTGCCCTTCTCGCGGCCGGCCATCGGCCCGGTGTTGGTGCCGATGGTCATGGAGATCGCGGGCTCGTCCACGGTGATCAGCGGCAGCGGGCGCGGGTCGTCGGGGTCGGCGATGGTGTCGCCGATCATGATCTCCGGGATGCCGGCGATCGCGATGATGTCGCCCGGCCCCGCGTCGTCGGCGGGCTTGCGGGTGAGCGCGTCCGTCATCAGCAGCTCGGTGATCTTGACGCGCTCGATGCTGCCGTCGTGCCGGCACCAGGCGACCTGCTGGCCCTTCTTGATCGTCCCGGCGTGGACGCGGCACAGCGCGATCCGGCCGAGGTAGCTGGAGGCGTCCAGGTTCGTCACGTGCGCCTGCAGCGGCGCGTCCGGGTCGTAGGACGGCGCCGGGATCGTCTCGGTGATGACCTGGAACAGCGGCTCCAGGTCGGCGCTGGCGGGCATCTCCCCGTCGGCGGGCTTGTCGAGCGACGCCCGCCCGGCCCGGCCGGACGCGTACACGATCGGGAAGTCGATCTGGTCCTCGTCGGCGTCGAGGTCCATGAACAGCTCGTACGTCTCGTCCACGACCTCGTCGATGCGGGCGTCGGGACGGTCGGTCTTGTTCACGACGAGGATCACCGGGAGCCGCGCGGCGAGCGCCTTGCGCAGCACGAACCGGGTCTGCGGGAGCGGCCCCTCGCTGGCGTCCACCAGCAGGACGACGCCGTCCACCATGGACAGCCCGCGCTCGACCTCGCCGCCGAAGTCGGCGTGGCCCGGGGTGTCGATGATGTTGATCGTCAGCCCGTTGTGCCGGACGGCGGTGTTCTTCGCGAGGATCGTGATGCCCTTCTCGCGCTCCAGGTCGTTGGAGTCCATGACCCGGTCGTCGACGTCCTGGTTCTCGCGGAAGGCCCCGGACTGCCAGAGCATTGCGTCGACCAGCGTCGTCTTCCCGTGGTCGACGTGGGCGACGATCGCTACGTTCCGGAGGTCGTCGCGGGTGGAGATGGGCATGCGGGTTACCTTGCGTGAGGTTTCAGGAGAGTCGCCGCAGAAAAGCGGCAGCACTCCATTCTACGCGCCGCGGTGCCCGGCCCATCCCGGCCGCGTCCTCCCACCCTTCACACGCGGTCACACGCGCCCCGATTCGCCAACTTTGCTCATCCTTTGTAATCTGCCCGAGATCCGGTCGTCCGGAGCCCCACTCCCCGGGGCTGCGACCGGCACGCCGAATCTCCCGCCCGCCGGGAGAACCGGGGACCCAACCCTCGGGGTGAATCGACGCGCCGCAGGGCGGTGCGCCGTAGGGCGACTCCTGGCCCGAACCCGTCAGCTAACCCGGTAGGCGCGTGAGGAGAGGAGAACACCGGCTTGGCACCGGACCCCCGCCGGCGGCGGCGCTTCGCGCCCGCCGCCACCGCCGCCCTGCTCCTGATCGGCCTCGGCGCCACCGCCCCCGTCGCCGCCCACGCCGCGCCGCCGCTCCGCCTGGCCGCCGCCGCGACCGCGCCCAGCCCGACGCCGACGACGGAGAAGGGCCTGCGCAAGAGCCTCAAGGCGCTGAACGAAGAGGCCGAGATCCTCACCGAGAAGTACAACAAGGCCCGGGTGGACCTGAAGGCGGCGCAGAAGGCCGAGCAGGACGCCGCCAAGAACGCGCAGGTGCTGCGCGCCCAGGCCGGCCCGGCCCGCGAGCAGCTCGGGCGGATGGCCGCCGCCACCTACATGGCCGGCGCCCCCGACGCGATCTTCGGCTCCGACGGCTCCGCCGAGGGGCTGACCGAGCGCGCCTACCTCACCCAGAACCAGGCCGCCGCCGTCAAGGCCCTGCAGAAGCAGATCCAGCGGGCCGACGCCGCCCAGCGCACCGCGGAGGCCAAGACCGCGCAGGTCAAGAAGGCGTGGGAGGACGCCAAGAAGGCGCGCGCGCAGGCCAAGGCCAAGGTCACCGAGGTGATGAAGCGCCTCGACAAGCTCTCCACCACGCACGCCCGCGACCCGCGCACCGGCCTCACCGCCAGCATCAAGGGCTCGGGCCTGCCCGCCAAGATGGCCCGCAAGGCCTACAGCAAGATCGGCTCCCCCTACGTGTGGGCGGCCGCCGGCCCGAACAGCTTCGACTGCTCCGGCCTCGTCGTGTGGGCCTACGCCCAGGTCGGCAAGCCCGGCCTGCCCCACTACACCGGCGACCTCTACCAGCTGGGCACGAAGGTGCCGCGCAGCCAGCTGCGCTCCGGGGACCTCGTGTACTTCGGCAGCAACCTGCACCACATGGGGATCTACCTGAGCGACGGCAAGTTCCTGCACGCTCCGCAGACCGGCGACGTGGTGAAGATCTCCAAGCTGTCGGACCGCTCCGACTACGCGGGCGCCAACCGCATCTCCTGACGGGCGCGGCGCCCCCACGGATGTCGGGGGCTTCCTGCGGCGCGGCGGGAAGCCCCCGAACTCATCCGCGCGATCCGACGCCCGGAGGGCGGCCGGGCCTCAGCTGAAGTGCTCCCGGGCGAGCAGGTCGATCACCGGGCGGTCGCCGGGGAGCCAGTCGACGTCGTAGAGCTCCGGCGGGGTCAGCCAGCGGAGGGCCAGGTGCTCCAGGGCCCGGGGCTCGCCCTCGATGATCTCGGCGGTCCAGACGCGCAGCAGCGCCCGCTCGCTGAGCGTCCAGTCGCCGCCGACGCGGCGGCCGAGCCGGATCTTGATCGCCAGTTCCTCGTCGCACTCGCGGACCAGCGCGTCCTCGTCGGACTCGCCCGGGTCGACCTTCCCGCCCGGCAGTTCCCAGCCGCCCGCCATGTGCGGCGGTTCGGCCCGCTGCGCGCTCAGCAGGCGCCCGCCGGCGATGATCGCCGCGCCCACGACCACGAGAGCGATGGCCATCAGCCCCTCTCCGTCATGGCGGCCTCCGGCCTGCCGCCGTCCCGTGCGGCGCCGACCAGCCGCGTCGCCTCCCGGACGATCTCCTCCAGGTGGCCGCCGTGCGCGCCGCGCCAGTAGACCTGCCCGCAGCCGGCGCAGCGGCCGTAGACGTCGTAGCTGCGGCGCGTCCCGGCTTCGAGGTCGCCCTCGACCTCGCGCTTGTCGACCGGGACGAGCTCGCCGTTGCAGGCGGTGCACCGCGTCCAGGGGCGCAGGACGGGCGCGAACCGGTCGAGGAGGTCGCGGAGCTGGTCGTCGGGCCGGGAGCCGCGGACGTAGGCGCCCGCCCAGAGGGCGCGGCGGCGGAGGAGGCCGCGGTCCTGGGTGAGCAGGACGCGGCGCTCCTCGTTGGCCTGGACGACCAGCGCCGGATCGTCCATGTCGTTGTGGTAGGCGGTGTCGAGGCCGAGGAGGCGCATGCGGCGCGCGAGCGTGCCGAGGTGGACGTCCAGCAGGAAGCGCGGTGCGTCCTGGCCCGGCTCCAGCGGGACGGGCTGGGGGCGCGGCACCGCCGCCACGTGCACCTCGTCGCCGGGGCGCGGGCGGGTGGACGGCTCCGCGGGTTCGCCGCCGATGGTCATCGGGCCCGCCTCGGTGAGCGGCACCCCGAGCGACTCGACGAGGTGACCCAGCGTCGACGTCCCGTCGCAGGGCACCTGGTTCACGCTCTTGCGCCGGGTGGCGGGCAGGAACATCAGCAGTTCGTCCGCGACGCGGACGGTCATCTCGGGCTCCACGCCGATCAGCATGCCACGCGCCCCCGGCTTTCCCGTGCGATTATCGGCGGGTCAGGCGCGCGGCGGACTCCGAGAGGGAGTCCAGCAGGGCCGGGACGTCGTGGCCGCCGAGCACTCCCCCGCGCTTGACGACCCGGCCGCCCACGAGGACGGTGTCGACGTTGCGGGTGTCCGCCGACAGGACCACCGCCGCGATGGGGTCGTGGGCCGCGGCGGTGCCGGTGTCGACGCTGAGGACGAGGATGTCGGCGTGTTTGCCGGGGGTCAGCGACCCGGTGACGTCCGCCAGGCCGGCGACCTCGGCCCCTTCGATGGTGGCCATGCGCAGCGCGTCCGCGGCGGTGAACCCCAGGCCCGCGCCGCCGGGGCGTCCCCGCTCCAGGAAGTAGGCGGCCCGCATGATGCTGAACATGTCGCCCGGCCCGCTCGCGACCGTGTCGGCGCCGAGGCCCGTGGGGACGCCCGCGTTCCGGGCCCGTCCGGTGGGCGGGGGGCCGATGCCGAGCGCCGCCTCGATCGCGGGTGCGACGGACACGGTCCCGCCGCTGCCGGCGATCCGCTCGAACTCCTCGCCGGTGTAGTGGTTGGCGTGGACGTAGGTCGTCGGGTGCTTCAGGAGCCCGGCGTCCGCGAGGAAGGCGAGGCCGCGCGCGGCGCTCTCGGGCCCGTGGCCGCCCATGTGGACGGTGACCGGCAGTCCGAGGTCGCGGGCCAGCCGCCACTCGGCCAGCGCCCGCTCCTCACCCGCGATCTCCGGGCCGAGCGCCGCCATCGCCATGGTGAGGGTCCCGGCGGGCGCGTCGAAGTACTCGCCGCGGACGCGGCGGGTCTCGGCGGCCAGCGCGCCGGGGCCGCCGTCGCCGCCGTAGCAGTAGCCGAACACCGCCCTGATGCCCGATGCGCGGAGCGCTTCGACGTTCGCGTCGGTGTGGCCGGGGCTCAGCTGGATGTGCGACCAGTCGACCAGCGTCGTGATGCCGGAGTCGAGGCACTCCAGCACGCCGGCGAGCGTCCCGGCGTACACGTCGTCCGGGCGGTAGCGGGGCGCCAGCTCGCCGAGGACGCGCTCCAGGTAGGCGGGGAGCGTGCCGTCGGGGACGGTCGCGCGGATCCCCGCCTGCCAGGTGTGGCGGTGGGTGTCGACGAAGCCCGGCAGGACGAGCTTCCCCGCCGCCTCGACGACCTCGGCGTCCGGCGGTGCGGCCAGGCCGGGGCCGACCGCGGCGATGCGGCCGTCCTCGACCAGGACGTCGGCCTTCCCGAGCACGGTGGGCGCGGGTGCGGTGTCGATGACGACGCCGTTCCGGAGGAGTACAGTCGGTGTCATGCGAGAAAGCTTAAGGAAAAGCTTTTAAAAAAGCAATATGGCGAGTCAGTATCCTCGGGGACGTGCAGGGAGACGACGGGGAGCGCCGCGACGACGTCGACGCGGTGGCCGCGACGTGGCGGCGGGACGGGCTGTCCGAGCCGCTCATCGCGATGCTGGAGGTCGGCAAGCGGGCCGGACGCATCGCCATGCTCGTCCAGCAGGCCATGCGGCCCGCCCTCGCCGACCTGGGGCTGACCTACGCCGAGTTCGAGGTGCTGACCGTCCTGCGGCGCGAGGGCGAGCCCTACCGGCTGCGGCCCAGCGAGCTGACGCGGTCGGCGTTCCTCACCTCGGGCGGGACGAGCAACGTCCTGCAGCGGCTGCACAGGGTCGGCTACATCGAACGCGAGGCCGACGCGGGCGACGCCCGCAGCCGGTTCGTGCGGCTCACGGCGGACGGGCTGCGGGTCACCGAGCGCGCCCTGAAGGCGGCCGGGGACGCGCACGAGGACGTCATGGCGCGGGTGCCGGAACGGGACGTGCGGGCCGCCGCGGACGCGCTCCGCGAGATCCTGCTGGCGGCCGGCGGCCGGCGGTTCCGCTGACGCCGCGGGTCAGGGCCGCCGGGCGGCCAGCTCGCTGACCTTCTGCTTGAAGTCGGGCCGCGCGAGCGGGCGGGTCACGCCCACCCAGTCCGACCGCTTGTACGACTTCACGCCGATCGCGGGCACGCACGTCGAGCAGCTCGCCACGATCATCTTGCCCTTGCCGATGACCATCCCGACATGCCCGGGGCGGTTCGGCGACGTCCCCGGGCCTGAGTTGAAGAACACCAGGTCGCCGGGCTGCTCCTTGCCCTTGGCGATCTTCACGCCGAACGGCCACTGCTCGAACGTGGTGCGCGGGATGGCCAGGCCGACCTGCCGGTAGGCGGCCTGGATGAGGCTGGAGCAGTCCCACGCGTCCGGGCCGTTCGCGCCGAACACGTACGGCTTGCCGCGCTGCGCCAGCGCGAACTCGATGATCGTCTGGACGAGCTCGCCGATGTTCGCGGGCAGCTCGTCGTCCCCGCAGTCGATGCCGTTCGCCTGGACGACCTTGAACTCGCCGCCGGCGTAGCGCTTCGCCCAGTCGAGGACGAGGTCCACGTAGTCCGACGAGTGGTTGTACTGGAAGATCGCGGTCTTCATCCGCTGCGGGGCGCCGTTGTGCTTGAGGTAGGCGGCGGCGCTCGGGATCGCGTCCTCCGGGTCGTAGCGGTCCTTCTTGCCGTCCTTGTCGCCGTCGACCCCGAACTCCCTGAACGTCGCGGCGAGGAACTGCATCGGCCCGCCGGCGCCCGCGTAGTTCTCCCCGCTGCTGACGCCGGGGAGCGTCGACCGGCCGTGGTCGGTCTCGACCTTGCCGATGCCGGCCAGCACGTTCCACGGGATGCCGTACTTCTTGCCGGCCTCCTGGTACAGCTTCAGGTAGTTCGCCGGTATGGCCTTCGCGTCGTCCGCCTCGGCGGGCTGCGCGTCCGCGCCCGCGACGTCCACGCAGTCGCCGCCGCCGACCCCGCCGCCGAACATGAACTGGCTCGCGCCGAACAGGATCGGGACGAACACCAGCGCGACGAACAGCGTCGCGGCGACGCCGAGGCCGCCGGCGAACAGCAACCGGCGGGGGCTCATCCGGTGTCACCCGCCTGGCCCGCGTCGGCGGGCGCGAACGAGTACACCTTCAGCGAGCCGCCGTCGCGGGCGACGGTCACCGCGTACTGCTTGGTCTCGGTGCTCTCCTTGCCGCCCTTGGTCTGCTGCCGGCGGCCCGTCACCAGGAAGATGATCGAGTTGTTCTCGATGGTGCGCACCTGGTCGAGGGACGCCGACCCCTGCGCGACGACCTTCTCGCGGCGGCGCTCCTCCACCAGGCCGGGCGCCGCGGCGTCCTGCCCGAGCTGCTGCGCCAGGTCGTCGGTCGCGAGGACGGACAGGCGCCCCATGTAGGTCTCGGGGGCCTCGTCGTACCGGTACGTCTCGTAGGCGGCGACGAACCGCTGCGCGAGGTCCGCGGCCGTGGCGAACTCCCGCCGGGAGAACGGCAGCAGCCGGTAGATGTCGAAGTCGCCCGGGTTCACGGCGTTCTGTATGCCGGGCGGCGGCGACTGCGGGCCCGCCGGACCGGCCGCGGGCGTGCTGCTCGGCCGCGGCTCGGCGCGGTCGTCGCCGTGGTCGGGCGAGGCGACCGTCAGGTAGACGCCGACGACGGCGAGCACCACCACGAGTCCCGCGAACAGGAGCTTGCGCCGGCGGTCGTTCAGGTTCATCACTCGTCCCGTTCAGGAGACGGGCGGTCCACCGGGCGCAGCCAGAACGGGATCGGCGGGCCCTCGTCGGAGCCGCGCCGGCCCCACAGCGGCGGGGGCTGCCGCCGGCCGCCCGGCCCCTGGGCCGGCGCCCCGTTCCCATTGGACGAGCCGCCGCCGGAACCGCCGCGCTGCCTGGGCACGTTCGCGGCGGGCGCCCCGCCACCGGAACCGCCGCCTGAACCGCCGCCTGAACCGCCGCCTGAACCGCCGTTCGAGCCGCCGCCCGGGCGGCCGCGACCGCGGTCGGCCGAGCCGGACGAACGCCCGCCGCCGAACCAGCCGCCGCCACCGCCACCGCCGGAACCACCGCCGTCACCGCCGCCGGAACCGCCCGAGCCGCCGCCGCTGACGCCGCCGCGTCCCGACCATGTGGTCGGCCGGACGGTGCCGCTCCCGGGACCGGCACCGGACGACGGCTTCCCGCCGCCGGCCGCGGCCCCGGCGCCCGCGCCGCCCTTCGCCACGGAGACGCCGCCCGGCCGGCTGGTCGCCGTGGTCCCGCCGTCCGTCCGGCGGTCGCCGAGCGCGCCCGCGCGGGTCGGCAGGTTCAGCGGCGGCGCGCCCCGCCGGGACCGCCCCTGCGAGGCCGCCACGGCGCCGCCGGCGCCGCGCGGCTTCGCCGCGAGCACCGGCGCCTCCTCCGGCGACGGGCCCTCGCCCGCGCCCGCACCGGTCCGCCGGTCGGCGACGGCGACCGCGGTGCCGGGCGCGACGTCGCCCTGCGCCGCCGGGGCGACGCCCTCGGACGTCGCCTCGCGCTTCGCCCACCGGGCCAGCCGGTACCCGGCGGCGCCGGGCACGACGGCGCCCGCGACCGCGGTGGTGCTCCGGCGCGCCTCCGCGACGGACTTGTTGAGCTGCGCCTCGCTCTTCTCCCGCGACCCGACGGCCGAGTACCCCACCGCGGAGAACAGGTGCTGGAACGGCTTGCGGTAGATGAACGCCGCGAACGTCACCAGCGCGATGAGCAGGACCTGCAGGCCCCACGGCAGCGTCTCGCCGAGGATCAGGCTGTACGCCCACAGCAGCAGCGACAGCACGCCGATCAGCGCCGCCTGCTTCAGCAGCATCGAGAGCAGCAGCTCCAGCCATCGGACGGCGATGACCCGCCCGATGCCGGGATGTATCCCGATCCCGAGGAAGATCGGCCCGGCGACGAGCAGCAGCAGGAACGCGATCTTCACCACGATCAGCGCGATCGCGATCACCATGATGAGCAGGCCGGCGACCAGCGCCGCGAACAGCCCGCCGAACGCGACCGCCAGCCGGTTCTGCCAGTTCTTGCCCTGGAAGAGCGAGTAGGTCTGCGGGTAGTCGTCCTTGATGTTCTTCGTGACGTCCTTGTAGGCGTCGGCCTTCTTCCCCAGATCGACCTTGTTGTCGCCGTAGGTCTCCGGGAGGTCGACCGCCTGCGACCACAGCAGCTTGTCGGCGTTCTCCTTGACGATCTTGGCGTTGGGGTCGGTGGTGCCGAACTCGCCCTGCAGCCACGGCTTGCAGACCAGCGCCACCCACAGCCCGTTGGCGTTGCGGGTCGTCGCGTCCAGGTTCCGCGAGGTCGCCGGATCGGGCTTGCCGTCCGGCCTCGGTATGCACGTCCCGCCCTTGGTGTCGCTCTGCGGCAGGGCCGCGTTGAACGCCGCGCTGGTCGCCTCGGACGTCTTCGTGCCGAGCGTGGTGAAGTCGGCGGGACGGGCGATCAGCCAGATGAGCGCCACCATCGCCGCGACCATCCAGATCACGCCCTCGGTGACCTTGCTCGCCCGCTTGCGGACCAGCCCCCACCAGGCGAGCCACATCGCGCCGAGGATGACCACCCACGACCAGTACCGCGCGTTGAACGTCTTGCCGATGTCGCTGATGACGCCGTCGACGGTGTCCTTCAGCCAGCCGAGCAGGGAGTCGGACGCGGCGGCCTGGTAGACGCTGATCGTCGTCCGGTCGATCGCCCGGACGATGGTGAACGTGGTGTTGGCGAGGGCGTTGCCCATCAGCGCCATGCCGTCCGAGCAGCCCATGTCGACCGCGTACCACGTCTGCCCGGCCATGCCGTAGCGGTCGTAGTACGTCAGCTGCTCGACCGGGGTCTTCTGCAGCTTCTCGTTCGGGTAGTCGGGCGGCTTGATCATGCCGTCCGTCCCCGACCCGTACTGCTCGGGCGCCGGGTTGTCCGCGGGACGGCACGCGTCGTTGGGCGACGGGAAGATCGGGTTCGCGCCCGCCATCGGGGACAGCCCCACCATGAACAGCGCCATGAGGAACAGCACCACCGCGGAGCGGCGGGTGCGCGGCCTGCGGCGCCGCCGGCGGCCGGGGCGGTCGAGGACCGCGCGGTCGAGCCCTTCCCCGGGCGAACGCTGCAGGCGGGCGTGCGTCCGGCGGCGGGGGTTCCTCATCGGCGGACCTCCTCGACCTCGGCCCCCGCGACGGTGAGTTCGGACGCGCCCGGACGGGACCGGGTCGGGTTGGTGTCCAGCCAACGCTGCAGTTCCTCGGAGATCAGGTCGACGCCGATGCGTCCCGCTCGGCCGTCGAGGTCACGGAAGATGCATTCGCCGTTGCCGAGGTTGCGCAGCACGGCCTTGTGCTCGTCGGACGCCTCGACGCCGAGCAGCGACATGACGTTGCCGACCTCGACCCGTTCGGTGGAACGGAACGAGAACACCGACGACAGGCAGTTCGTCACCTGTTCGTTCAGCAGGTCCCCCGCGTTCTGGGAGACCAGGATCAGGGCGGTGTTCCGGGAGCGTCCCATGCGGGACACCTCCGGCACCAGCTTCGCGCCCTCCGGCGTCGAGGTGATCGCCCACGCCTCGTCCAGGAAGATCGCCTTGGGCAGCCGGCGGTCGAGGCCGTGCATGAGCCGCCGCGCGAACTGCGACACCAGGTACATCAGCGCCACCGACAGCCGCTGCTCGTAGGAGTAGTCCTCCCGCGAGATGGCGACGTCGGGCAGGGTGAGGCCGCCGAGCGTGAACACCGTCGTCCAGCCCTCGGTGTCGATGCGCTCGCCGCCGGACGGGTCGAAGCACAGCCGCGCGAGCCGCATCTCCGACATGGAGCGGAGCACCGCGCCGAGGTTCTTGGACGCGGGGTCCTCCGCGGCCTCCAGGTAGTCGACGACGCGCCCGAGCGACGGACGCTCGGCGTTGGCGACCGCGCCGACCGCCTGGATCATCGCGGACTCGCGCTCCTCCGACATCCGCGGCAGCAGCAGCCGCAGCGTCTCCGTCGCCATCGTCTTCATCGCGGCGAGGTCGTCGCCGAACGAGAACGGGTCGAGCAGGCCGGGCGCCGCGGACCCCAGCGGCAGGATGCGCGCCTTCCTCCCCCGCGCCTTCAGCAGCTCGACGAGCGACTCCGCGTCGCCCTTCGGGTCGATCGCCGCGATCGTGACGCCGCGCAGCGCCATCTGGTAGATCAGCAGCAGCGCGAGCGTGGTCTTGCCGCCGCCGGGCTCCCCGGTGATCGCCACCGCGGTCGGGCGGTTGCGGGCCGCCGCGACCAGCGGGTCGAAGTGCACGATCGACCTCGCCCGGCCGAGCGTCTCGCCGATGTAGGGGCCGATCCAGCCCTCGTTCTCCTCGTCCGGGCGGTCGCCGAGGTCGACGGTCGCGATGGGCATGCCGCCCGCGATCGTCCGCAGCGGCTGCCGCTGCGCGTACGCGTTGAGCCGGATCTGGTCGCCGGGCAGCGACTCCAGGAACAGCGAGAACTGGTCGCCGGTGGAGTTGACGACGTCGATTCCGATGTCGCGGTAGTGCTCCACGACCGCGTCCACCCGCTGGGCGAGCAGCTCCTCGGTCGGCGCGGACACGATCAGCCGATGCCACCCGTACACGAACGGCAGCCGCTCCTTGGTGATGCCGTGCTCCAGCATCCGCGCCGCGTCGATCTGCTCCGCGAGCGCGATCGGCGCCTCCGCGCCGGCCTCCCGGATGTGCTGGTCCATGTCGCGGGCGTGGGCGAGCTTGCGCGACACGTCCTTGGACGCCTTCGCCGGCGGGATCAGCTTCATCCGCGCGCTGATCTCCACCGGGAACGGGAGGGCGTCGGCGTAGTGGAACCAGGGTTCGCCGTCCGGGAACGGCATCATGTCGGGGAACCTGGCGAACGACAGGTACGCGACGTACGACTCGGCCGTGGCGCCGCCGCCCGCGCCCGTGAAGTTGGGCTGCTCTATCCGCAGGTAGGAGCGGCCGTTGTGGATGGCGCCCTCGACCAGCGACTCGATCTCGCCCTTGCCCCACGTCCTGCGCGGCACGGCGGACGGCGGCGGGTCGGCGAGCGACCCCGACACCGCGTGCTGGAACAGCCACGCGACCTCGGTGGACGACGCGTGCCGCGCGTAGAGGGCCGACCCGCCGAGCGCGCGCCCGACCCGCTCGGCCTGCTCCGTCCAGCGCGCGATCTCCTTCTTGTCGATCGCGTCGTCGTGCACGCCGAGGACGTTCTCGCTGCGCTTGTAGAACCCGAGGAGCTGCGACAGGACGCCGCCCGAAAGGTGCGCGCCCATCCCCCGCGGGCCGAGCCGGACGCCGAGGTAGACCTCCTTGGTCCAGAAGTCCTTGGCCCACACGTGCGCGTAGGTCTCCTCCAGGTACTCGCGCCACCCGGGGCCGCCGTCGGACGTCCGGTCCAGGGCGAGCGCCCACTCGGCCGCCGGGTAGGTCCGGTGCGCGATCCGCAGGTGGATCTCGGCGTCCTGCATCCGGATGCCGGCGAGCGCGATGGTGATGTTGGTGGCGAGCGCCTCCCGCTCCTCGCCGGTCGTGAACTCGTACGACACCGTCGGCAGCCGGAAGTAGGCCCAGGCGGCGCTGTCGGTGAACAGCACGCGGTCGTCGAAGTACCGGACGGCCAGCCGGCTGGACTTGCTCATGCCGCCCTCCCGTCACTCCCGGCCGGTGCGCGCATCGCGGAGCGCACGCGCCTCCCCGGATCCCTCACCGATTCTCCCGTCGCAAGGGCGGCCGCGCAGGGCTGCCCGGGAGAGTGTTTGCGGTCCGGGCGGACATGAACGTCGAACGCGTCCGCCAGCATGCCGGTCTCCGCTCGATGCCCGCGAACGGGGCTCATCGGGTGGCCTCCTGCTCCTGCTGAAGCTCCTGGTAACGCTCGGGCATGACGGTGAACCCGCCGGCCACGACGCCGGCGAGGGCAAGATAGGCACGCCGCGTCGGCGTCCGCAACGACTTCAGCTCGTTGCGCGGCGCGCGGTCCATGCTCAGGTGATCATCCCACGGGATGCGCACGAGGGCCCGGCAGCGCCCCCGCGCCACGGCCTCGGCCTGCTCGACGTCGTCCATGCTGCGGCGGCTCACCCCGTTGATGACGGTCACCGCGCGGGACCGCAGCTCCTCGTAGCCGTGGCCGTCCAGCCACTCGAAGGTCATCGCGACGGCCCGCGGCGCGTCGGCGCTCGCCGGCGCCACGAGCACGATCTGGTCGGCGTAGGGCAGCACGCGCGCCACGACCGCCGCCGCCGCGTCCAGCAGCGTCACGGAGTAGAACCTGTCGATCGTCCGGATCGCCAGCGCGTAGTCGCGGTCGTCGAGCGCCTGCAGCGGGTTCTTGCCGGCCGCGATCACATCGAGCCCGGACTTGGCCTGCGACGTGTACCGCCGCATCGCGGTGAGGCTGTTGACCTGGTCGGCCCGCGTGATGAGCCCGGTGAGCGTCTCGTTCGTGTCGCTGCGCGTCCGGCGCGCCAGCGCCCCGGGCCCGGGGTTCACGTCGATCGCGACGACGGGCTCCCCGTTGTGCTGGGCGAACGTGTGCCCCAGCATCAGCGCGGTGACGGTCTGCCCGGCACCGCCGGTGCACCCGAGCACGACCACGTGCCGCGTCCCGTGGAAGGGCTGCTGGAGCCGCTGCTGATACTCGGCGTCGATCTCGCCGTGCCCGCCGCCGACCGCGTGGATGAGCCGCCGCAGCCCTCCGGTGGTGACCTCGTGCTCGGGCCCCGGCGGCGTGATCGCCGGCCCGGACGGCGGCGGCGCGGGCGGCGGAGGCAGCGGCCGCGGCCGCACGGGCGACGCCGGCTGCGACCGGACCTCCCGGGGCGGCGCCTGCTCCTCCATCGGAGGCGCCTGCTCCTCCGTCGGCGGCGCCGGCTCCGGCACGGCCGGCACCGGCTCGGCCGCCGGCTGCTGCGGCCTGGACAGACCCTCCGACCACGGCCGGGGCGGCTCGCGCCGCGGCGCGGGCGGCTGCCCGAACGCCCCCGGCACCATGGGCACGTCCGGTCGCGTGACCGGCGGCGCCCAGGGCGGCGGAGGCGGAGCAGGCCGCGCCCCGGCGACCTTCTTGTCCCCGGGCTCCCCACCGGCCGCGGTGTCGCCCCGGCGCTCGGGGACACGGCCATCGGCCGGCTCGCCGGCCCCCTGCGGCGCACCCGAGGACGGCGCACCTGCCTGCCGCGCGTCACCCCGCGCCGGAGACCAGGCCGCCCCACGACCGGCAACACGCACGTCCGAGGGACCACCCGTGCCCTCGGCCACCGGAGGCTGACCACTCGCCTCCGGCGAATCGTCGCGGCCAGCACCGGAAGACCAAGCCGCCGACGCACCCGCAGACGCACGACCCGCCACACGCACGTCCGACGAATCACCCGCGGCAACCGGAGGCTGACCACTCGACTCCTGCGAATCGTCGCGGCCAGCCGGGCGAGCATCAGCCGAGGCACCCGCAGGCGCAGGACCAGCGGCAGGGGCCGTCGGCTGCCCGGCCTGCCCCGCCTCCGAAGGAGCAGACGCGGACGCCCGCCCGGCCACGCGGACACCGGATGGGTCGCCGGTGCCCTGCGGCGCACCCGAACCGGCCGAGGGCGACGCGCTCACCTGCTGCGACTCCGCCGGGGCGCCCTCCGCAGGCCGGGGCGCAGAAGCGCGGCCCGCCACGCGGACGTCCGAGGGATCGCCCGTCCCCTGCGCCGCGGGGGGCTGAGGGCTCGTCTGCGCCGAGTCGTCCCGCGCGGCCTCGGCAGAAGACCGAGCCGCGGGCGCGGGACCGGTGGCGCGGAGATTCGGCTGCCGAATGGCGGGGTCGCCCGGCGGGGCGCCCGTGCCCTGGGCGGCCGGGGGCTGAGCGCTCGGCGTGCTGCCGGGCGCCTGAGCGTCGGACGGGGCGCCTGCCGGCGCGGGGCCGGCGGCGGGGAGGCCCGGGTGCCGCGCCGCGGGGACGTCCGGTCGGCCGCCCGTGCCCTGGGGCGCGCCGCCGGTCGCGGGAGCGGCGGGTGCGGGGCCGGGGGCGCCCGGGTGCCGCGGAGCGGACGGCTGCGCCCGGGGGGTGCTGCCGGGCGCGTGCGGGGCCGGCGGGCGGGGGCCGTTGGCGATCTCTTCGGCGGCTCGGCGGAGGTTCTGCTGGGGGACGTCGGGGCGGGTGGGCGCCGCCGCCTGCCAGACCTCCGCCGGGGCGCCCGGGCGGTGGACGCCGGAGGCCAGGGCGCGCTTGCCGGAGCCTTCGAGCCGCGGGGTCGCCGGGGGGCGCTCCATCTCGGCGGGGACGGGGAGGACGTCGTCCTCGTGGGAGATGTCGCGGGTGGTGCGGCGCCAGGGCTTGGGGGGCGCGGACGGCGCCTGGGCGGCGTGCTGGGCCAGGGACGGGGGCGCCGCGGCGGTGGCGGGGCTGGGCGGGCGGGCCGGGAGGGGGGTCGGTTCGGCGGCCGGGCGGCGCCTGCGGTGGGCCTTGACGGCGGCACGTTCCATCGCGGCGGGCGCCTCCGCGCGGCGCCACACGCGGGCGACGATGACCACTTCGCGGGGTTCGCGGATCGGGGTGAGGCGGCACCAGGTGCGGGGCTCGGCGAGGTAGCGGCCCTGGGAGAGCAGCAGTTCGGTGAGGCGCTTGCCCTCGATGACGGGGCGCGTCGCCATCCAGGTCAGGACGCCCGGCGGGACGATGTAGAGGACGTGCCACGGCGACTCGAAGGGGATGCCGACGAGCCTGAGCAGCAGGATCCACGGTACGAACACCCCGAGGAAGACGCCGATCTGCACGAGCGGCAGCGGCATGGGAAGCCGCAGGTCGTACAGCTTGTAGAGCCGCTTCTCGATGCGCCAGATGTTCGTGTACGTGGGTAGATCCACGCCCCTACTCCCCTAACTGCGTTCCCTCGGGTCAGGAGACGTCCACGCCGAGGGCCTTGGCGATCGCCTTGGCCGTCGTCTCGATGATGTTCGGCACGTAGAAGACCACTCCGATCCCTATCGCCAGCACGATGAATTGGACGAAACGCGTGATCTCGCGGGTGAACAGGAAGAAGATCGCCACAATGGAGACGATCACGAGGAACAGCGGACCGAATATCTGGCGGAGCCAATCGGCGAGCTGGTCGGTTTTGAGTTCGTCGTCGGGCGCCGCCAGGATTTCGTGCGGAATCGACGCCATGAGGTGATGCAGCATCGACTGACTACCTTCCTAGATCGGCGGATTCGGGGGTTGCGTTGTTCAATTCGCGGCCTCTCATGACGCGTTCGGTTCCGTGGTGCCGCGAATGTCGCGCACGAGCCAGGTCGTGCCCTTCTTGACCATGGTGAGCTGGTAGGCCTGCTCCAGCTCGCCGCCGCCTCCCCCGGCGGGCTGCCACACCACCGTCGCGGTGACGGTGCGCTCGCCGTCCGGGCCCTTCGGCGCGACGACATCCTTGACCTGCACGAACGTGACCGAGTTGGCGAGGCCGGCGATGGTCGTCCCGTCCGAGAAGCGGGACAGGGCCTCCTGGTTGCCGGTCGCGTACTCCTGGAAGAAGGTGCCGAGGAAGGGCTTGAGCTCGTTCTCGAGCGCGGTGTCGCGGTCGTCGACGCCGCCCTGCGGAAGCTGCGCCTTGGTCGGCGGGGGAAGGAGGGCGGGACGGGCGGACACGACCAGGGAGCCGCTCTTGTCGGCGTACACGGGAACGGCGAGGCGCAGCCACCGGTCGGCGGTGCGGGCGAGCAGCGTCACGGTCGCGTTGTTGGCGTCGCGGGCGTCCACTCCGGCGACCTGGACGGACTGCACCTGCATCTTCCCGACGCCGTTCCAGCCGAATTGGGCGTCGGCGCCGTCGGGCAGGAAGGTGCGCAATTGCGCCTCGCGGGCGGGTGCGTTCTTCTGGTCGAAGTTGAGGTAGACGTTCGCGAACTGGAGGGCGAACGCGCCCGCGGCGCTGCTGGGGAACCCGGCGCTCTTCGGCGGCTTGGCCGGTGACGTGCCGCCGCCGGACGACTCGTCGGCGGTGAACCGCTCGAACGGGGCGCGGACGCCGTTGACGAGGATGACGATGATCAGCGCCCACAGCACGGCGCGCCCGACCCACACCCACCAGCGGCCGCCGGATCCGCCCCAGCGGCCGCCGCGGGCGCGGCCCCGGGGCCCGGTCGGCTCGGGCAGGTCCCACGACGGGTCGACGGATGACGCGAGCGCCCGTCCGGGCGCCGCGGTCTCCTCGACTACGGCGGTGTCACGGCCGCGTCCCGCGGCCGGCCTGCGAGCCATCCTGCCTCCGCTCGCGCCTCGCCCCCGGTCGGCGCGCTCCTGTGCTGCCTGGTCGTGTTCCGGTGGATTTTCCTGAACCCACCTCGGGCCCAGGGTAACCACGGGCGTCAATTGTTCCAGCGCATGGCAGCGAAGCACAGCCCCGGCACGCGGTTGTGGATAATGCAATCCACCTCAGCAGGAACGGGGAAGATTGCCAAACGGTGACGATCCCCTATCCGGGGCTCCGAAGAGTGCGCAGGTCCAGGTTTCGGACAAGCGGCGCGACTCGGTTGTTGCTTGGTTACCGGGTGGCGGCGACGGCCGCCAGCCGTTCCCGAAAGAAACCGACAAACTGGCGCATTCGCGACATCTGTTGCCAAAACACCCAGCTCAGTGACCGCATGGGCCTCGAAACGACCCGCTGTTGCCAAAATCACACTGGTCACAGCGGTTGTCACACGCCGCCGGCGGCCCGGGCGCGGGGCGCCGCCCCCTCGCTAGCGCGCAGCGTGCGTCGCCTCCTCGGCGCGGTCTCCGCGCAGCATGTCGGGGACGGCCGGCTCGGGCAGCAGGCGGAACAGCAGCCAGCTCAGGACGGGCATCAGGATCAGAGGTGTCAGGGCCGTGCGAAGCGAGGCGGCGTCGGCGATCGCGCCGATGACGGGGCTGGCGAGGCCGCCGACGCTGACCGTGAGCCCGAGTGTGATCCCGCCGGCCGTGCCCACCCGCGTCGGCAGGTAGTCCTGGGCGAGCGTGACCTGCAGCGAGAACGGGACGTACAGCCCGATCGAGGTCAGCGCCACGAACAAGAAGATGGCCGGGCCGGGCACGAACACCACGCCGGCGACGCCCGCGGCGGCGATCAGGTACCCCGCGCGCACCACCGCCACCCGGTCCCGGCGGCGGGCCAGGTTGCCGCCGGCGATCGTGCCGACGGCGCCGCCGAGATAGAGCACGAACAGCGCGGCCGTCCCCACCGCCGTCCCGCCGCCGGTCTGCTCGCGGGCGTGGAAGGCGATGAACGTGCTCAGCCCGATGAAGGCGATCGACCGGCACACCACCGCCAGCGACAGCCGCACGAACGAGCCCCAGTCGTCGCGCCCCTCCGGGGCCTTCCGGCCGCCGCCCGTGCGCGGCGCCTCTCCCAGCGCGCGCAGCACCGGCAGCGTCAGCACGGCCCCGACCAGAGCGGGCAGGACCAGCAGCGGGGAGAACCGCAGCCCGCCCGCGGCGATCACGACGGCGACCAGGAGAGGAGCCGTGGCGAAGCCGACGTTGCCGCCGAGGGAGAACCATCCCATGGAGGCGTGGCTGCCCCTGCTGGCGATCCGGGCGACCCGCGCGGACTCGGGATGGTACGCGGCGACCCCGACGCCGGACAGCGCCACGAACAGCAGCGTGAGCGCGTACGAGCCGCTGATCCCGCTCAGGGCCACGCCGAGGCCGCCGAGCACGGTGCTCGCCGGCAGCAGCCACGGGACGGGACGCCGGTCGGTGAGCGCGCCGAAGAACGGCTGCGCCACCGAGGACAGCAGACTGGCCGCGAGCACGATCCCGGAGGCCGCCGCGTAGCTGTAGGCGCGCTCGGCGACGAAGAGCGGGACCAGGGCCGCGACGGCGCCCTGGTAGACGTCCACGCAGGCGTGCCCGACCGACAGCAGGACGATCCGCTTGTTCCTCGGCATACCGCCATGATCGTCGGCGGGTCCGCTGTCGTGCTTTCGATAATCTGCCAATCGATGATGGACATCCGCCATCAGCCGGTGGCGCCGACCGCCGCCCGCCGGCTGGCCCCGCACGCGCGCATCGGCGCCCACCGGCACGACGACCACCAGATCGTCTACGCGCACCGGGGCGTGCTCTCCGTCACCACCTCCGCGGGCTCGTGGACGGTCCCCGCCACCCGGGCGATCTGGGTGCCGGCCGGCGCCGTGCATTCCCATCGCGCGCACGGCGCGCTGGAGCTGCACCTGGTCGGCCTGCCCGCGGACACCAACCCGCTCGGCCTGCACGAGCCCACCGTGCTGGCCGTCAGCCCGCTGCTGCGGGAGCTGATCCTCGCCTGCACCCGCGACCCGGCCGACGGAAGCCCGGAACAGCGGCGCCTGCGCGCCGTCCTGTGCGACCAGCTGCGGGTCTCGTCCGAGCAGCCGCTGCACGTGCCGGCGCCGACCGCGCCGCGGCTCCAGGCGCTGTGCGACATCCTGTACGCCGACCCGTCCGACAACCGCACGCTGGCGGCCCTGGGCAGGGAGGTCGGCGCCAGCGACCGCACGCTGTCGCGCCTGTTCAAGGCCGACCTCGGCATGACGTTCCCGCAGTGGCGCACCCAGCTGCGCCTCTCCCACGCCCTGGTGCTGCTCGCCGAGGGCACGCCGGTGACGGTCGTCGCGCACCGGTGCGGCTGGTCGTCGGCGAGCGCGTTCATCGACGTCTTCCGCCGCGCCTTCGGCCGGACGCCGGGACGCGCCGCCGCGTCGGACGTCGCCGTGTCAGATGCCGCCGTGTCAGATGCCGCCGTGTCAGATGCCGCCGTGTCAGATGCCGCGGGCCTCAGACGTTGAAGCGGAACTCCACGACGTCGCCGTCCTGCATGACGTAGTCCTTGCCCTCCATCCGGACCTTGCCGGCGTTGCGGGCGGCGGCCATGGAGCCGGCGGCGACGAGGTCGTCGAAGGAGACGATCTCGGCCTTGATGAAGCCGCGCTGGAAGTCGGTGTGGATGACGCCCGCGGCCTCCGGCGCGGTGGCGCCCTTGCGGATCGTCCAGGCCCGCGCCTCCTTGGGCCCGGCCGTCAGGAACGTCTGCAGGCCGAGGGTGTCGAACCCGATCCGGACGAGCTGCGACAGGCCCGATTCCTCCTGGCCCATGCCCTGCAGCAGTTCGAGCGCCTCGTCGTCGGGCAGCTCGATCAGCTCCGCCTCGATCTTGGCGTCCAGGAAGATCGCCTCGGCGGGGGCGACCAGCTCGCGCAGGCGCGCGCGCAGCGCCTCGTCCGTCAGCTCGCTCTCGTCGAGGTTGAAGACGTAGAGGAACGGCTTGGCGGTGAGCAGGTGCAGCTCGCGCAGGAGCGCGAGGTCGATGCCGGCCTTCTCCGCGCCCGCGAAGAGGGTGACGCCGTCGTTCAGGAGCTTCTGAGCGGCGGTGACGGCGTCGACGACGGCGAGCTTGTCCTTGTCCTTCTTGGTGCGGGCCTCCTTGTCGAGGCGCGGCAGCGCCTTCTCGATCGTCTGGAGGTCGGCCAGGATCAGCTCGGTGTTGATCGTCTCGATGTCGCGGGACGGAGCGACGTCGCCGTCCACGTGGGTGACGTCCGGGTCCTCGAAGGCGCGGATGACCTGGCAGATCGCGTTGGTCTCGCGGATGTTGGCGAGGAACTTGTTGCCGAGGCCCTGCCCCTCGGACGCGCCCTTGACGATGCCCGCGATGTCGACGAACTCCATCGTCGCCGGGACGATCTTCTGCGAGCCGAAGATCTCCGCCAGCGCGTGCAGGCGCGGGTCGGGCACCCCCACCACGCCGACGTTGGGGTCGATGGTCGCGAACGGGTAGTTGGCGGCCAGCGCGTCGTTCTTGGTCAGCGCGTTGAACAGGGTGGACTTGCCGACGTTGGGCAGCCCGACGATTCCGATGGAGAGGCTCACGGCCGTCAAGTTTATGGGCGCGCGGGACCCCTCGTGCTGCCCCGGCGCACCGCCCGTCCCGCCGTATGTCCGGAACGCGGCGTCCGGGCGGTACCGGCGCGTCGCGGTCGCGCTTCGCCGCCGCGCTGTCACGATGAACGGATGGACCTCGCGCTGTTCGCCGGCCTGCTCGTCGGCGCCGTCTTCGGCGCCGTGGCCGGGTACGCGCTCGCGACGGGCCGGCAGGGCGCGCTGATCGCGCGGGCGCGGGCGGCCGAGGAGAAGCTCGCCTACGCCGAGGAGCGGATGGCCGAGCACTTCGAGAACCTTTCCGCGAAGGCGCTGGACGCCAGCAACCAGCGGTTCCTGGAGCTGGCGGACGCACGGCTCAAGGCGGCCGGGGTCGAGGCGGCGGGCGAGCTGCAGCGGCGGCAGCAGGCCGTCGAGCACCTGGTCGCGCCGCTCAAGGAGACCCTCGCCAAGGTGGAGGAGCAGCTCCGCGAGGTGGAGACGGGCCGCCGCGAGTCGCACGCGATGCTGGCCAAGCAGGTCGACTTCGTCCGGCAGAGCTCCGACCAGCTGCGCCGCGAGACGCAGTCGCTCGTCCGGGCGCTGCAGCGGCCCGAGGCGCGGGGGCGGTGGGGCGAGCTGCAGCTCCGCCGGGTCGTGGAGCTGGCGGGCATGACGCACCACTGCGACTTCGACGAGCAGGCCGGCGCGTACACCGAGGACGGCGCCGTGCGGCCCGACATGGTCGTGCGGCTGGTCGGCGGCAAGAGCATCGTGGTCGACTCGAAGGTCTCCCTGGCCGCCTACCTGCAGGCGGCCGAGAGCGGCGACCCCGTGCGGCTGGACGCGCACGCGCGCCACCTGCGCGACCACGTCGACCGCCTGGCGGCCAAGTCGTACTGGCAGGCGTTCAGCCCGGCGCCCGAATTCGTGGTCCTGTTCATCCCCGGTGAGGCGTTCCTCGCGCCCGCGCTCGACCGCGACCCCGGCCTGCTGGAGTACGCGATGCGCCGCCGCGTGCACATCGCCACGCCCACCACGCTCATCACCATGCTGCGGACGGCGTCCTACGCGTGGCAGCAGGCCGCCCTGTCCCGGAACGCCCGCGCGGTCTTCGAGCTGGGCAAGGAGCTGTACGAGCGGCTCGGCACGATGGGCCAGCACGTCGACGAGCTGGGCCGCGCGCTGACCTCGGCCATCAAGTCCTACAACCGGACGGTCGGGTCGCTGGAGACGCGCGTGCTCGTCAGCGCCCGCAAGCTGAACGAGCTCGGCGTCGTCGAGGGCGGCCTGGACGGACCGCACCCCGTGGAGGAGAGCCCCCGCGCGCTCTCCGCGGCCGAACTGACCGAGGAGGACCGCCTCCCGGACGACGGGCACGCTCCGGGCGGCCCGGCCGCGGACGCGGTAGGTTTCGGCCCACAGGCCGTCCCCGAGCAGACCGACCGGCGGACCCCGCCCGAGCGGAGCGGGCCGGGCGGTGTGGGGGGCCGACCCCCCACGGCGAAAGGGTGGCGATGAGTTCATCGACGGCACGCGGCGCGCCCGGCGGCGCCCCGCCGGCTCCGGGGGGTTCAGTGGGACGTCAGCACGGCGGCGCGCGGCGTTCGCGCCCGGCCGCCGCGGCGAGCCCGGTCACGCTGACCGGGCGCGGCGGGATCGTCGTCATGTTCGCCGCCGGGGTGCTGTGCGGGCTGCTGTCGCGCTGGTTCGGGGTGCCGCTGCTCGCCGGCGCCGGGTTCGCGATCGGCTGCGCGCTCGCCGCGTTCGCGACGCGCCCCGCCGACCTGCTCACGCTCGTCGTCAGCCCGCCGCTGGTGTTCTTCGCGGCCACGCTCACGGTCGTGGTCGCGACCACGCTCGGCGACGGCTCGCTGCTGCGCGGCGTCACCGTCGGCGTCCTGACGGCGCTGGCGGCCACCGCGCCGTGGCTGTTCTTCGGCACGCTGCTGGTGCTGGTGATCTGCCTGGCGCGGGGGCTGATGACCAACGTCCGGGAGCTGCGGGACAAGCTCGCCGGGGTGCGCCTCTTCGAGCAGGAGGAGAACGAGAACCCCGTCCGGTGGGACGAGTCCCCGACGACGACGCACCCCGGCACGGCGCGCCCGGATCCGGCACCGGGGCGCCGCCTGCACCACGGCGAGGTGGACTAGACCGGCGTGATGCGGAGGTCCTTGCGGAGTTCCTTGGGGAGCGCGAAGCGCATGCGCTCCTGGACGGACTCGATCTCCTCCGCCTCGGGGAACCCCCGCTCGACGAGCCAGGCGAGGACCTCCTGGACGAGCTCGTCCGGGACGGAGGCGCCGCTGGTGACGCCGACGGTGGTGACGCCCTCCAGCCAGGCGGGGTCGATGTGCTCGGCGTAGTCGACGAGGTAGGCGTTGTCGGCGCCGTGCTCCTTGGCGACCTCGACCAGCCGCACGGAGTTGGAGGAGTTGGCGGAGCCGACCACGATGACGAGCTCGGCCTGCGCCGCCATCTCCTTCACGGCGACCTGCCGGTTCTGGGTGGCGTAGCAGATGTCGTCGGACGGCGGGTCCATCAGCTTGGGGAACCGCTCGCGGAGCTTCTCGACGGTGGCGATGGTCTCGTCCACCGACAGCGTGGTCTGCGACAGCCACGCCACCTTCTCGGGGTCGCGGACGGTGATGCCGGCGACGTCGTCGGGGCCGTCCACGAGGTGGATGTGCTCGGGGGCCTCGCCGGTGGTGCCGATGACCTCCTCGTGCCCCTCGTGGCCGATGAGCAGGATGTCGTAGTCCTGGGCGGCGAACCGGACCGCCTCCTTGTGGACCTTGGTGACCAGCGGGCAGGTCGCGTCGATGGTGCGCAGGTTGAGGCCCGCGGCCTCCTCGTGCACGGCGGGCGCGACGCCGTGCGCGGAGAACACCACGATCGACCCCTCGGGAACCTCCTCGGTCTCGTCCACGAAGATCGCACCGCGTTCCTCCAGCGTCTTGACGACGTGGACGTTGTGGACGATCTGCTTGCGGACGTAGATCGGCGCCCCGTACTTCTCCAGGGCGATCTCGACCGTCTGGACGGCCCGGTCGACGCCCGCGCAGTAACCACGCGGCTTGGCGAGCAGGACCCGGCGCTGGCTGTTGGCGGTCATGCCCCCATCGTACGAGTGACCGCGCGGAGGCCGTGCAGGACGTGGACCCGGGGCCGGATCGCCCGCGGGACGCATCGGAGCCCGCCCACCGGGGACGAAGCCCAGGTGGAGCCCGCTCATGTGACCCACTCCACGGCGCTTTTGGACAGAAATCCATTAACCCGGGGTGACCGCCATCGCACCCATGGGGCAGAGTGAAGTTCACGAGACGAGGCAGGGAAGAGGAAGAGTCGATGACGAAATCGCCGCGCCGCCTCAAAGAGCAGGTCCGGGACACGGTGGGCGAGCAGGTCCGCGATCTCCCGCTGCACGCCGTCCGGCTGGCCATGTTCGGCGTCGGGCGGGCACTGCTGCTCGGCGACCGGCTGACCCGGGACTACAAGGAGATCACCGAGGGCGGCGGCGTGAAGCCGGTGCTCGGCCGGTGGCGCGACGACGTCCAGCACACGGCGGGGAAGGTCGTCGGGCGCGTGGCCGAGCGGGTGCGCGGCGAGGAGCCGGAGCCCGCGCCCGAGCCCGCCCGCCGGACCCGCCCCGCGGGGCGCACCGCCGCCGCGCGCTCGGCCGGGTCGGAGATCTCCGTCGGCAAGCCCGGCGCCGGGACCCGGCACACGCCGAAGCACGCCAAGCCCGGGGTCCCGCCGAAGCCCGCCAAGCCGGGCGCGCTGGGACGCCGCCACGCCAAGCCGGCCGACGACGAGACCCCGGTGGCGCGGCCCGCGCCGAAGCCGGTGCCGGAGCCGGAACCGGAGCCCGCCCCGCGGGCGGAGGCCGCCCCGAGCCCTAAGCCGGCCGAGCCGGCGGAGCCGAAGCAGCCCGAGCCCGCCGCGCGCGTGGAGCCGAAGCCGGCCGCGGAGGCCGGGCCCCGGCGGCCCGCCGAGGCGGAGCCCGCCGAAGCCTCGGACGAGGCGACGCGGGAGGCGGTCGCCGAGGACGAGAAGGCGTTCGAGCCGAAGCCGGAGAACAAGCCGGCCGCCCAGGCCGAGGCCGCGCACATCGCGGAGGACCTGCCGGTCCCGAACTATGACACCGCGACGCTGCCGCAGCTGCGCGCCCGCCTGCGCGGGCTGTCGGTCGAGCAGGTGAAGCTGCTGCGCGAGTACGAGCGCAAGCACGCCGCCCGCGAGGACGTCATCCGCATGTACGAGCGCCGCATCGCCAAGCTCAACGGCCTCAACTGATCCCGATCCGGCGTGGAGGAGCCCCCGGCGGCGCCGCGGTGCTCCTCCTCGTCCGTGCTCCTCCGGGTCCTGCTCTTCCGGGTCAGGGCCCGCCGAGCAGCTTGTCGAACGCGGGCAGCGCCGCGGCGACCCGCGCGCGCTCCTCGTCCGTCAGGTGCGCGATCCGGTCGGCGAGGAACGCGAGCCGCTGCTCCCGCCCGTCGATCAGCCGGTCCCGGCCCGTCCCGGTGAGCCGGACCGTGACGACGCGGGCGTCGGCGCCGTCCCGGCCGCGGGTGACGAGCCCGTCCCGCTCCAGCCGGTTGATCTGCGCGGTCATGGTCGGCAGCCGGACGCCGTGCTCGGCGGCCAGCTCGGTCATCCGGCGCGGTCCGTGCTCCAGCGAGCTGAGCACCGACAGCTGCTGCGGCGTGACGGTCTGGTCGGCGCTCACCTGCCGCAGCATCAGCACGACGTGGCGCAGGCGCAGATTGAGCTGCTCGGCGAGCTCGCGTTCGGATGCGGTCACGTTCACTCTCCTCAAGGTCGTAGTGAGTAGTGTTCCTGCATGGCGATGGAGACCACGGCCGAATCCCCGGTTCCGGTGCGGACGGTTCTGCAGGCCGTGAGCGGGTGGATCGGCAGGCTCGGGCGCATCTGGGTGGAGGGCCAGATCACCGACCTCAACGCCCGGGGCGGGACGGTCTACATGACGCTCCGCGACCCGGTGGCGAACATGTCGGTGCGGGTCGTCGGGCCGCGCGCGGTGTTCGAGGCCGCCGGCCCGGCGGTGACGGACGGCGCCCGCGTCGTGGTGCACGCCAAGCCGGACTTCTGGATCAACCGGGGGACGTTCTCGCTCAGCGTCCTGGAGATCCGGCCGGTCGGCGTCGGGGAGCTGCTGGCCCGGCTGGAGCGGCTGAAGCAGGTGCTCGCGGCGGAGGGGCTGTTCCGGCCGGAGCGCAAGCGGCCGCTGCCGTTCCTGCCGGGGAGGATCGGGCTGATCTGCGGGCGCGACTCCGACGCCGAGCACGACGTCCTGCAGAACGCCCGGCGGCGCTGGCCCGCGGTCGCGTTCCGGGTGGAGAACACCGCGGTGCAGGGCTCGTACGCGGTCGGCGAGGTCATGGAGGCGCTGCGGAGGCTGGACGCCGATCCCGAGATCGATGTGATCATCATCGCGAGGGGCGGCGGCGCGATGGAAGACCTGCTCCCGTTCTCCGACGAGGCGCTCGTGCGGGCGGTGTCGGCGGCCCGCACCCCGGTGGTCAGCGCGATCGGGCACGAGCAGGACTCCCCGATCCTGGACCTCGTCGCGGACGTGCGGGCGTCCACGCCGACCGACGCGGCGAAGAAGACCGTCCCGGACGTGCGGGAGCAGCTCCAGCTCGTCCGGCAGCTGCGCGACCGGGGCAGGCGCTGCCTGTCCGGCGCGGTCGAGCGGGAGCTGGCGTGGCTGAAGGCGGTCCGGTCGCGGCCCGCGCTGGCCGACCCGGTGCGGGAGATCGAGCGGCAGGCCGAGCAGGTCGCGGCGCTGCGCGACCGGGCGCGGCGCTGCCTGTCCGGGGCGCTGGACCGGGCCGGGGACGAGCTGTCGCACACCCGCGCCCGGCTGCTGGCCCTCTCCCCCGCCGCGACGCTGGACCGCGGCTACGCGATCGTCCAGCGGGAGGACGGCGCGGTCGTGCGGGAGCCGGCGGCCGTCGGGGACGGGGAGCACCTGCGCGTCCGGCTGGCCGGCGGGCACCTGGGGGTGGCCGTGACCGAGCGCGAGACGTCCTAGGGTGGGGCAGGTGGCGGACGACGAGGAGACGGCGCAGAAGCCGTCGTACGAGCAGGCGCGGGACGAGCTGACCGAGGTCGTCAAGCGGCTGGAGGCGGGCGGCCTGACGCTGGAGGAGTCGCTCGACCTGTGGGAGCGCGGCGAGAGGCTCGCCGCGATCTGCGAGGAGTGGCTGGAGGGCGCCCGCGCGCGGCTGGCCGCCGCCCTCGACCGGCCCGGCGACGGGGACGGCGCCCCGTTCTGACGGTCAGGACGCCGGCGTCGGCGCCGGCAGCGTCGCGCCGTCTTTGCTCTGCGGCTTGAGGGACGCCGCGAGGACCGCCAGCTCCTCGTAGGACGCGGTGCCGGTCACCACGATGCTCACGCCGTCCGGGAGGGTGCGGGCGAGCGAGTTCGCCTTCTTGTCCTTGCGGTGGTACTTCGTCCAGGTGACGCCGCCGACCTGCTGGGTCCCGATCGGCTTGCTGCTGTTCGTCATGCGCGGGACGTACCGGTCGGCCTTCTCGTTGCTCTGCTCCAGCGCCGCGTACTCGTCGCTCGGCGTCACGAACCCGAGGTGCCAGGCGACGGGCTCCTTGCCGCCGGAGTCGAGACCGTGCAGCCGGGAGCTGTTCGGGCGCCAGCCGGAGGGCAGCCCGACCGGCGCGTACACGGTGTAGGGCGCGTCGTTGCGCAGCGCCCACAGCTGGGAGCTGTAGTCGACGGTCGGCAGGACCTCCTTGTCGCCGCCGCGCGGCGACACGACGTAGATCGCCAGCACCAGCAGCAGGCAGGCGGCCATCGCCATGGCGAAGCCGCCGAGGCCCGTCGTCAGCCGCTTGTGCACGGCGGGGCTGACCTCGACGGTCGGCCGCCCGTCCGGGGACTCCGCGGGCTCCTGCGCATCCGCGGGCCCCTGCGCATCCGCGGGCCCCTGCGCATCCGCGGGCCCCGGCGCGTCCGCGGGCTCCTGCGCATCCGCGGGTTCGGGCGCGGCGGGGGTCTCCTGGGCGGAAGGGGTCTTGTCGGTCACCCCTCCAGGATCCCCCACGGTCAGCGCTGCTCCGTACGGGGGTTCCGGATCGTGCCGACGATGGCCATGATCTCGTCGGCGAGGCGGTGCGCGGCGTCCTCGTCGTCCAGCAGCGAGATCTCGGACACGGCGCCCGCCATCGCGCCGGTCAGCACGGTGACGAGGGCCTCGTCGACGCCGCCGTCGGCGGTGTGGAACAGCGCGGCGTTGCGGCGCGCCCACTTGTTGAGCCGCTGCCGCATGACGCGGTCGAACCCGGGCGGGCCGTCGCCGGAGATGAACAGCCGGGCGACGTCGCGCTCGTCCAGGCAGCCGCTCAGGTAGGCGCCCGCGCCCGCGATGAACAGCCGCATGGGGTCGGTCTCGCCGGCCTCCCGGACGGCGTTGATCGCCTCGCGGGTGCGCTCCTGCTGGCGGCCCTGGAAGTCCTCGAACAGCGTGAGATACAGGTCCGCCTTGCCGTTGAAGTGGTGGTAGAGGCTGCCGACGCTGGCGCCCGCCTTGGCGACGATGTCGGTCACCGCGGCCTGGGCGAACCCGGACTCACAGAAGACGTCCCGCGCCGCGGCCAGCAGGGCCCCGCGCGTGGCGGCCCCGCGGTCGGAGGTCCGCGCGGGGGCGTCGGCGGGCCGCGCGCCGCCGTTCTGTGCCACCTCGCCGGACGAGACGTCGATGTCGCTGCTCATGTCGCCAGAGATTACGCCCTCTCCCATGGGGAAACGATCCCTTGCCCGGTGGACCGTCAAATCGCGGTGCCGTGCGGGCCCGGTACGACGTGTGCCGGTACGCTCCGTGCTCTCGGCTGGTCTGGTCCAATTTGTGGCTCGCCGTCCGGTACACGGAGAATCCGACCACAACTGAACGATTTTCATCCTCGGTGACCGCACCACGTGCCGGCCTGGCGGCAGGCCGGATGAAAACTGTTCACCGACCGAAGGGGCTACGCCGTCATGTCCGACGAGACCACCGTTTCCTCTCCGCTGACCACCGAGCCGGAGGCCCCGGACCGCAACCTGGCCATGGAGCTGGTGCGGGTCACCGAGGCCGCCGCGATGGCCGCGGCCCGCTGGGTCGGCCGGGGCGACAAGAACGGCGCCGACGGGGCCGCCGTCAACGCGATGCGCCAGCTGATCAACACCGTGTCCATGAAGGGCGTCGTCGTGATCGGCGAGGGTGAGAAGGACCACGCGCCGATGCTGTACAACGGCGAGCGGGTCGGGGACGGCTCCGGCGCCGAATGCGACGTCGCGGTCGACCCGGTGGACGGGACGCGGCTGACCGCGCTCGGCATGAACAACGCGATCGCGGTGCTGTCGGTGGCGCCGCGCGGGTCGATGTTCGACCCGTCCGCGGTGTTCTACATGGAGAAGCTGGTGACGGGGCCGGAGGCGGCGGACGTCGTCGACATCGAGCGCCCGATCGCCGACAACATCCGCGCGGTGGCCCGCGCGAAGGGCTCCTCGCCGCACGACGTGACGGTCTGCATCCTGGACCGCCCGCGGCACGAGGGCATCGTGAAGGAGGTCCGCGAGGCCGGGGCGCGGATCAAGTTCATCATGGACGGCGACGTGGCCGGCGCGATCATGGCGTCCCGGCCGGGCACCGGCGTCGACCTGCTGCTCGGCATCGGCGGCACCCCGGAGGGCATCATCGCGGCGTGCGCGATCAAGGCGCTGGGCGGGGTGATCCAGGGCCGGCTGTGGCCGCAGGACGACGAGGAGAAGCAGAAGGCGCGGGACGCCGGGCACGAGCTGGGCCGGGTGCTGACCACCGACGACCTGGTGACCTCCGACGACGTGTTCTTCGCCGCGACCGGGATCACCGACGGGGAACTGGTCGACGGGGTGCGCTACAGCAAGGGCACGGCGGTCACGCACTCGCTGGTCATGCGGTCGCGCAGCGGGACGATCCGGACGATCTCCAGCGAGCACCAGCTGAACAAGCTCCGTGCCTACAGCGCGATCAACTTCGACACGGCCGGCTAGCGGCCGCGGCCGAGGCGGCCGAGCATCCGGCTGCGCAGCGACCGCCTCGGCGCGCGGGCGCGCACCGAGCCGAAGATCATCGTGCCGCCGACCTCGACCGTGGGCCCGTCCTGGGCGGGGCGGGCCCGCAGGTCGCGGGTGCTGAGGATGGTGCGGCCGGTGACGCTCACGTTGACGCCCTCCGGCACGAGCAGCCGGATCCGGCCGCCGAGCACCAGGGTGTCGACGACGACGTGGCGGCGCTGCAGGACGGCCTCGCGCAGGTCGAGGTCGACCGTGCCGAACAGGGCGAGGATGGGCAGTTTGACCGGGACCACCCAGCGCCCCTCGCGGCGGGTGCGGCCGAAGAAGACCGAGACCGGGCGGTCGTCCACGAGGATCGGCTGCGCCTCCTCGGGGCTGAGGTCGCCGGTGAGGCCGGTCAGCTCGCCCAGGGTGCGGGCGGCGTAGGCGCGGGCGGTGCGCTCGGAGTGCTCCTCCATGGTGAGGCGCCCGTCCGCGAGGGCCTCGCCCAGGACGGCGACGACGCGCTCCCGGTCGGCGTCGGACGCGCGCAGGTCGCGCACGCGGGTGACCTTCTCGGGGGCCGGGCGATCGGGGACGTCCACAGATTAGAGATTAGCCCGCGCCCGGAAGGGGGCCGCGCGAAAACCTGTGGGGATTCGTCCCCTGATTTTCCTAGTGTGAGGAGCATGACCTTGCCACGTGCCCAGATCGCGGCCGCCCGGGACGAGGCCGGCGCGGCGGCGATCAGCCTGCGCGGCGTCGTGAAGCGGTTCGGCGACTTCACCGCCGTGGACGGGCTGGACCTCGACGTCCCCACCGGGGTGTGCATGGGTCTGCTGGGCCCGAACGGCGCCGGGAAGTCGACGACGATGAGGATGCTGACCGCGCAGGCGATCGCCGACGAGGGCGGCATCGAGGTGCTCGGCTTCCGCGTCCCGCGGGAGTCGAAGCGCGCGCGGGCCGTGATGGGGGTCGTCCCGCAGCAGGACAACCTCGACGAGGAGCTGACGGCCCGCGAGAACCTGGAGGTGTTCGCGCACCTGTACCGGGTGCCGCGCAGGGAGCGCCGCAGGGCGGTGGACGACGCGCTGGCGATCGCGCACCTGACCGAGCGGCAGAAGACCAAGGTGGACGACCTGTCGGGCGGCATGCGGCGGCGGCTGCTGATCGCGCGCGGGCTGGTGCACCGGCCCGCGCTCGTCCTGCTGGACGAGCCGACCGTCGGCCTCGACCCGCAGGTGCGGGCGGAGCTGTGGGGGCTGATCGACGGGCTGCGCGCCGCGGGCACGACCGTGCTGATGTCCACGCACTACATCGAGGAGGCCGAGCGCCTCGCGGACGAGTGCGCGCTGATGTCGCACGGCAGGGTCATCGCGCGGGGCTCGCCGTCGGAGCTGGTCGCCGAGTACGCGGGCGACCGGGTCGTGGAGCACTTCGGGCCGCCCGACCGGCTGACCGAGGTGGAGCGGCTGGCCAGGGCGGCCGGCCTGTCCACGCGCCGCACCGGCCCGTCGGTGTCGGTGCTGAAGGCCGAGACGATCCCGCCCTCGCTGGAGGCCGAGCTGGGCCCGGACGGGGTCCGCCGCGCCGCCAGCCTGGAGGACGTGTTCGTCGTGCTGACGGGGGAGCGCGTCGAATGAGCGGAGCGAACCGGGGGGCGCGGGGGGTCGTCCCCCCGCAGGAAACAGGGATGAGCGGAGCGAACCGGGGGGC